>CAVBBU010000087.1:0-8402 GCA_963593765.1 Bacteroidaceae bacterium
ATCTTCGTCATCTCGCCCTCGTCGTTGACATAGTAGTTATCTACCCAGTCATCAGTTACGAGTATTCCGGTTTCGTCATCTAGGTAATACCAGTTACCTTTATTCTTAACCCAACCGGTTTTCATATTACCTTCTTTGTCTAAATAATATATATTCTCTATCTCTTTACCGTCTTTATCTGTGGATATACGAACCGCAAATCCCTTAACAGGCTTGCCGTGCTCGTCCTCACAGCTCCATATACCATCATCTGATTCTGTCCACTCATAAGAGTTATCTGCAACTATATTCAAAGCATATGTCGCAGGGGCTAGACTTACAGAAAGGGCAAGGGCTGCTACAAAAACGGAAAGCAGCTTCCTTAGCTTCATGAAATTCTCTCCTTTCATAACAATCACTCTTTAAATGTATCTACAGTATAACAGAGAATTTTGCTATTACAAGGGCTTTGGCTATAGAGTAAATATATTGTAAGAAAGCCGCAAGAATTGCGGTTACATAAGTCTTAAAGGCCATTCTAGATATAGTGTGAAAACATTGCCACTACTATATAAAAGCACAGTTAATTGTGATAAAATAAGAAAATGTAGCAAATAAAAGGAGAGAGCCATATGCAGATAAAGCTAAGCAGATATATTTCGCAGTTTTTGGTAGATGCCGGCGTTACGAGAGCATTTTCCGTTGTAGGTGGGGGAGCGATGCATCTTAACGAGGCAGTAGGTCACCAGGAGGGGATGCAGGTTATATACAATCACCATGAGCAGGCAAGTGCAATAGCAGCAGAGGCGTACGGACGTCTGGCAAAAAATATGGCACTTCTTTGCGTGACGACAGGACCAGGCGGAACTAATGCCATAACAGGTGTTTTAGGAGCATGGCTTGATTCCATACCTATGATAGTAATATCAGGTCAGGTGCGATACGAGCTTACCGCAAGAGCAAGCGGTACAGGAGTTCGTGCTATAGGAGACCAGGAATTTGACATATGCAAATCCATCTCATGTATGACCAAGTATTCAGAGATGGTTATAGACCCTAAGAGAATAAGATACTGTCTTGAAAAAGCGATTTACCTAGCAAAGAGTGGAAGACCTGGACCTGTATGGCTAGACATACCGCTTGATGTTCAGGCAGCTACTATAGAAACAGACGAGCTATTTGGCTTTGATATAGAGGGCTATGAGGCTGGCGGTGATGGCTTTAAGGGCGATGCTAGCTGCAAGATAAAGGAAGATGAGGCAGGCTTTGGTGAGGTAAGGGCAAAGCTCCCTGCGAAGGCAACAGATGAGCTTGCAAGAAGCATTATAGATAAGCTAAGGAATGCACAAAGACCTGTAATACATGCAGGAAATGGAATCAGAATAGCGAATGCACATGCGGAATTTATAGAATTTATAAACAAGCTTGGAGTTCCTGTAACAGTTGGCTGGAATAGCGAGGACTGTCTTTGGAATGACCATCCGCTTTATGTAGGAAGACCGGGTAATTTTGGCGACAGACCGGGTAATTTTGCTGTTCAAAATTCGGATGTATTTTTCTCTATAGGTGCGAGAATGAGCATAAGGCAGGTCGGCTTTAACTTTAAGGGCTGGGCAAGGGCTGCCTATACTATAATTAATGATATAGATGAAGAGGAGCTTAAAAAGCCTACGCTTCATGTGTCTATGCCTGTGCATGCTGATTGTAAGGATTTGCTTGAGGCACTTAATAGAGTGCTTGATAGCGAGGCGGCACCGGTATGGAAAGATATGGCTGGCTATGGACTTGATGGTAAGGGCTGGCTAGATACATGCATGATGTGGAAAAACAAATATCCGGTAGTTACGGATAGACAGCTTGCATATAATCTAACTCCTGCAAATGTATATGCATTTATATATGAAATAAGCAGAAGGCTAAAGGAAAATCAAGTTACAGTTGTGGGCAATGGCTCTGCGTGCGTAGTTGGTGGTCAGGCATATATAATTAAAAAAGGACAGAGGTTTATAAGCAATTCGGCAGTAGCATCTATGGGATATGATCTTCCGGCTGCTATAGGAGCTGCTATGGCAGTAAAGGATAATCCTATATACGACTCAGATGTGATACTTGTTACCGGTGATGGAAGTATGCAGATGAATCTGCAGGAGCTTCAAACTATAATTCATCATAGAATGGCGATTAAGATATTTGTTGTAAATAATGGCGGCTACCACAGCATAAGGCAAACACAAAATAAATTCTTTGGTGATGAGCCATTAGTTGGAATAGGTATCGACAGTAGGGATCTTAGCTTCCCTAACCTTAGAAAGCTTTCAGCAGCCTATGGATATAATTATGTAGGAGCATATAATAACAGTGAGCTATCTAAGGCTGTCGAGATAACATTAAACTCAAAAGCACCTACTATATGCGAGGCATTTGTTGATATGGCTCAAAACTTCGAACCTAAGCTATCTAGCAAGCAGCTGCCGGACGGAAGTATGTATAGTCCGCCACTTGAGGACCTTGCACCGTTCTTAACTGAAGAGGAGCTAAAGGCTAATATGATAATTCCTCTTTATGATGAGTCTGATAAGGAGTAGATATATGAACATCCTTATTACAGGGGCAACGAGTTTTCTAGGATATGAAACAACGCTTAAGGCACTAGAAGAGGGCTACGAGGTATATGCACTAGTAAGAGAGGGAAGTTCTCAAAGATTTGGCAGCATTAATTCAGAACATCTGCATATAATTATCAGCGATTTAAAGGATATAGAAAATGCAAGCCTTCCTAGCATAGATATGTGTATGCATTTTGCATGGGGCGGACCTGGATTACTTTTAAGAGCTAATAAAAATATTCAGGAAGAAAATATATCACTTACACTAGGGCTGATAAAAAAACTTGATGAAACTGGCTGCAAAAGATTTATTATGGCAGGCTCTCAGGCGGAGTTAGGTATAACTCTTGAAAAAAAGGAAGGCGGTATATATGATGGACTTCCTGTGGGTGAAGGCTATAATGAGGATCCGCTGTCTGAATATGGCAAGGCAAAGCTAAGAGTGCTTAAGGAAGCAAGCAGTCTTTGTAAGAGCCTTGATATAACATATATACATGCAAGAATATTTAGTATATATGGAGCAGGAGATCACAGCACCTCGCTTATACAAACAGCGATAAAATGCTTTAAGGAAAACAAGCCCCTTGTTGTAGGAAGCTGCAGACAGCTCTGGAATTACATGAACATCAAGGATCTTTCTAAGGCAATGTGCGACCTTTTAGTTGCTACCACAACGGAGCAGGATGAAGAGGGCAGCTATAAGGACAACGTGGTAAATGTTGCCAGTACGGACACAAGGCCTCTTAGAGATTTTGTAGAAGAGATTAAAAAAATTACAAACAGCAGCTCGGATATTATATATGAAGAGAGAGAGCCAAGCAGTGAGGGTACAGCATATATGAACCCGAATACAGATAAGCTAAAAGCACTTACCGGCTTTGAGCCAAGTATTAATTTTGAAACCGGAATTAGAAGTATGATAGGAGATAGCTTGTAGTGAATAGATGCATAGCATGTAAAAAATTTATTAGCAGTAAGCCGCTTATGAGAATAGACAATATGCCTAGCTGTGCACAAAATATACCTAGTGCAGATGAAGCGGATAATGATAAGCCGATTTCTGTAGATATATTAGCATGCCCTTACTGCGGACTGGTGCAGCTAGGGGGTACGCCTGTTTCATACTACAGAGATGTTATAAGATCAGGCGGAATATCTACTACTATGGAGAAGCTTAGAAGAGCTCAATATGACAAGTGGATAAAGGAATGTAATCTAACAGGCAAAAAGATAATAGAGGTCGGCTGCGGTGCAGGAGAGTTTCTTAGTATACTAAATGAATATGATGTAGATGCAAGAGGGCTTGAGCACAAAAGCGAGCTTGTAGAAAAGGCAGTGGCAGCAGGACTTAAGGTATATAAGGGATATACAGAGCTTGAGGGCTACTGTATTCCTGATTCGCCATATGATGCATTTACCTCGTTTAATTATTTGGAGCATCAGCCAAATCCCGACATATATTTAAAGGCTATAGCAAACAACCTAGTTGACGGCGGATATGGACTTATTACTGTTCCTAGCTTTGAATATATATTAGAGCAAAAGAGCTTTTATGAGATTATTCCAGACCATATAGCATATTATACAGAAGAGTCGCTTACTAATCTTTTAAATAGCACAGGCTTTAAGGTTCTTTCTATAGAAAGAATTAATAGAGATACATTATCTGCCGTAGTTAAAAAAATAAAGCCAGTAGATTTAACAGAGCTTAAAAGGGAGCAGGAATTTATACAAAAGGACGTAGATAGCTTTTTGGCAAATGCTTCTAAAGAGGGAAGGTCTATAGCAGTTTGGGGAGCAAGCCATCAGGGCTTTACGCTTTGCTCTGTTACCGGGCTTAGCGGCAAGGTTAAATATATTATAGACTCTGCACCGTTTAAGCAGGGAAAGGTTGCACCGGCATCGCATATAAATATAATTTCGCCAGAGGATGCACTAAAGAATCCGACTGATATTATACTTATAGTTGCACCGGGATATACTGATGAGATAGCAGCTATAATAAGAAAAAGCTACAACCCAGATATACAGATATATACGATTAGAAGTAATAGAATAGAAAAGCTTTAGTTAAGGATAATAAGGATGGAATTAAGCGGTAAAAATATTTTTATAACCGGCGGAACAGGCTTTATAGGAAGCTATGTAATTAAAAGGCTGTTAGATGAGGAAGCAAATGTTTTTGCATTAGCTAGGAAAAGCTCTAAAAATATAAGCCTGCTTCCAAAAAATGATAAGCTTCATATAATATATGGCGATATATCAAGCATAAATGATATTAAGCTTCCGGTTAATAATATAGACATTGTGCTGCACTTTGCATGGGGCGGTGTAAACAGGCAGGAGATAGACTCAGATGAGGTTCAAGAGGCAAATGTAACTAGCTCGCTAGAGCTACTTAAGCTTTCAAAAAGGCTTGGCTGCAGGCTGTTTGTGGATGCCGGTTCTAGGGTAGAGTATGGCATAACAGAGAATGGATATATGCAGGAGGATATGCCATGTAATCCGGTAAATGCATATGGAAGAGCAAAGCTTGATTTTTATAATAAGGCTAGAGCTCTTTGCAAGGAATATAATATAAGCTATTATCATCTAAGATTTTTTAGCGTATATGGAGCGGGCGATCACCCTTGGTCGATTATATCTACGCTTACTACTAAGCTTCCTAAGGGAGAGAAGGTAGAGCTTAGTGCATGCATGCATAAATGGAATTTTATGGATATAGATGATGCATCAAGAGCTGTGATAGAGCTGTGCAGGCACTGCGATGAAACGAAAGAGAATACGCATATAGTTAATATAGCAAGTAATGATACAAGAGTTTTAAAGGAATTTGTTGAGGATATATATAGATTATGTGACTATAATGGCGAGCTGGAATTTGGAAGCTTTGTGCAGGCAAAGGAAGGAGCATTATCTATATGCCCTAGCATAGAAAAATTAAAGGAGCTTACAGGGGGCAGCTGGCAGGAGAAGGTAAGCTTTGAAGAGGGAATAAAAAGACTGCTTAGTCGGAGGATATAATGAAAAAGATAAGCGTACTTATACCATGCTATAACGAAGAGGCAAATGTCAGACCTATATCAGAAGCCGTTATAGGAACATTGACCAGAGATTTACCATATTATGATTATGAGCTGGTATTTATAGACAATGATTCTTCAGATAATACAAGACCTATATTAAGACAGCTATGCTCTGAAAATCCAAAGATAAAGGCTATATTTAATGCTAAGAACTTTGGGCAATTTAATTCGCCTTATTATGGCATGCTCCAGGTTAGCGGTGACTGTGTTATAGAGATGGTTGCAGACTTTCAGGATCCTGTTGAGCTTATACCGCAGTATGTTAAGGCATGGGAAGAGGGCTACAAGATAGTTATAGGAATTAAAACCAGCAGTAAGGAAAATAAGCTTATGTACTGGCTTAGAACTAGATATTATAAGCTTATTAAAAAGCTCTCTGATGTAGAGCAGATAGAAAACTTTACTGGCTCCGGACTGTATGACCGTGCCTTTATAGAGGTACTTAGAAAGCTTGATGATCCGACTCCATTTCTTAGAGGAATAGTTGCAGAGCTTGGCTTTAAGCGTAAGGAAATTCCTTACGAGCAGCCAAAAAGAAGAGCAGGGAAAACCAGCAACAATTTTTATACCTTATATGATGCGGCTATGCTGTCTATCACATCCTATACTAAGTTTGGACTTAGAATAGCAACCTTTATAGGTATGGGGGCAGGAGTGATAAGCTTTATAATAGGCATAGTATATCTGATTATGAAGCTGGTATACTGGGATAGATTTTCGGCAGGTACAGCACCTATGGTTATAGGCATGCTATTTCTTGGTGCCATTCAGCTATTTTTTATAGGCATGATAGGAGAATATATTCTTACTATTAATCAAAGAGTTATGAAAAGACCTCTTGTTATAGAGGAAGAAAGAATTAATTTCGAAAATAAAGACAATCAGAGTAAAGGGCAGTTATGAAGCATAGAATAGATATAGTAAGAATAAGAGAAAATAATATAACTATTAATGGCTGGGCTATAGGTAAAAAGCCAGAGTCACAGGTAAAATATACTGTTTTAGATGGAAAAAAGCAGCCATTAGATTTTAAGCTTGTTCAGGTAAGGCGTGATGATGTAAGCGCTATATATTTTGGAAAGGTACTAGATAAGGAATACGGCTTTGATATCAAATTCCCATACGAAAGAGGAAACGACTACTACCTACGCATAGAAGCGGACGGAAGAAAAAGGCTTATAAAATTTAACAAGGCTCTTATGACAAAAAGAAATAGTGAAGCCTATAAAAAAATGCAAAAGCTTCTTGACCTTTGCAATATGGAAACAGTGGAGGTCGCATTTGAATATTTTAAAAAGCATGGAATTAGAAAGCTTATTAAAAAATCTAAAAACAAGCTAGAGGGAATAGACTTCGACCTCGAGTATGCAAAGTGGTATGAGGAAACTAAGCCTAAAAAAGAGGAGCTAGAGGAGCAAAGAAATACAAGCTTTGATTATATGCCTAAGTTTTCTATAGTAATACCTGCTTATGCTACTCCGGAAAATTATCTTAGAGAGCTTATAGAATCGCTCCTTGCACAAACCTATTCTAATTTTGAAATCTGCATAGCAGATGGAAGTCCAAAGGAAAAGAGCATAGAAAATGTGCTTAAGGAATATGCAGCAAAAGATAATAGAGTTAGATATAAAATATTAGGAGAGAACCTAGGAATAGCTGGCAATACAAATGAGGCACTTTCTATGGCAACAGGTGATTATATAGCACTTTGTGACCATGATGACATATTGCCGGAAAATGCACTTTTTGAATGTGTAAGTGCAATAAATAAAAATCCTGATTGTGACTGTATATATACAGACGAGGATAAGCTTGATATGGATGGCGGCTCACTTTTTGAGCCTAACTTCAAGCCGGACTTTAATATAGATATGCTGTGCTCTGTTAATTATATATGTCACCTTTTTGTTGCTAAAAGGGAACTGGTAGAGGCTTGTGGGAATTTTAATGCGGAATATGATGGAGCACAGGACTACGACTTTATATTTAGAATAACAGAAAAGGCAAAGCATATAGTGCATGTGCCTAAGGTGCTTTATCACTGGCGATGTCATATGAACTCCACAGCAAGCAATCCAAAAAGCAAGCTGTATGCATTTCAGGCAGGAGCTAAGGCGATAAGAGCACATTATAGCAGAGTATGGCCGGATATTAAGATAGATGATATTCAAAAGGGTATAGACTATGGTATATATCATACCTACTTTCATTTAGATAAAGAGCCATTAGTATCTGTAATAATTCCAAACAAGGATCATGCAGATGACCTTGATACAGCTATTCGCTCGCTTATGGCTGGCAGCTATAAAAATCTGGAATTTATAGTTATCGAAAATAATTCTACAGAGGATAAGACCTGGAAATATTATGAAAAAATACAGGCTGAGCTTAACAATGTAAAGGTTGTTAAGTGGGATGGAATATTTAATTATTCTGCGATAAATAATTTTGGTATAAAATATGCAAACGGCGAGTATCTTCTTCTTATGAATAATGATATAGAGGTTATAAACCCAGATACGCTTAGAGAGCTGCTTGGATATGGTCAGAGAGAAGACGTAGGAGCAGTTGGCTGTAAGCTGTTATATGAGGATGATACGATTCAGCATGCTGGCGTTGTAGTTGGCTTTGGCGGAGTTGCAGGGCATACCTTTGTTGGACTGCATGACTGCCAAAATGGATATTGCCACAGAGCAGTTACAGCACAGGACTACAGTGCAGTAACGGCAGC
>CAVBBU010000088.1:0-7931 GCA_963593765.1 Bacteroidaceae bacterium
CCAAATTAGTGAACCCAGATTCCGTCAGCATTGATTACGCGACCATCTACAATAGTATTTGTAACCATGTTTCCATTAGTAGGATCTAGATAATACCACTGATTATCTGTAGCTGTATTCTGGAACCAGCCTGTCTGCATATATCCTTGTGCATCAAAGTGATACCAAAGATTATTGATATAAAGCCACTTGTTAGCTGCATATGTTGTAGCAGTTTCCTGATACCACCATCTTACTCCATCTGCTGCTCTGTGCCATCCAATAGCTACCTGTGATGAAGGGCCGCTAGAGCTTGTTGTAGTAGTTGTTGAGGTGCTGCCCTTTAGATCGCTTATTGTTATATCTGATGAGCTGCTAGATCCAACCTTAAGTGAGCCCGAAGATACTGATAATCCAGTTCCTACCTTAGACGGATATACAGTAAAGTAATATGTTCCTGAGCCCTCATTAACTATCATAGATGTGAAGTCGTATTTGGTGCTTGATGTTGACTTTACAGAGCCTACCTTCTTATAGCTAGAGCTTGTCTGTCTGTATAGCTGAACCTTGTAATTGGTTTTTGATGATGAATTAGACCAACGAGCTATAGCCTTATCATTGTCTGTATCCCAGTAGGCACTGCTTATAGCATAGCTATAATATGTATCGTCAAACTCATACCAGTAATTCGTGTCATCATAGGTATAATCATATGAATAGTCATAGTTATCGTCAGAATACTCATAATAATTGCCATCATCATCATAGTAATAATAGGTATCTGCTAGAGCAGTTAAGCTCATAGCCGATGCAAGCACTCCAGAAACAATGCCAAGAGCTAATAATTTGTTTATCTTCATAATGCCTCCAACTATTTTATATTTTAATGTTAAAAGTATAACATGTATAACAAAAATAAGAAATATATTTTTTAAAGAAACCCCTCTTTTAATATACGCACATGTGCAATGTATCTCCATCAAATATAAGCTGATCAGTCGACAAGCGATCCCAGTTTTTCTCAGAAAAATATTTGGTATACTTATACTCTGGGATAATTTTTACATAGTCTGTTTGCATATAATAATTCAAGGCGCTAACATTACTCCAAGAAGTTATAAAGGAACTCATTACAAGGTCGCCAGTACTATACAAATCCGAGTACTGTGACCGTGATCTTTTTGCATCGCTGTAAACCGCAATCTTTGTGACCTCTATTCCTGTCCTTTCCTGATAATCGCAAATTGCTTGGTATATATACTGACATCTATACTGGTCAAGTGCATTAAGCTTATACTTATCTATATATATCCTGTTAAAGGATAAGTATTGAAAAATAAGTAAAACTGAAATTGATACTGCTGAAACAGCTTGCACTGTCTTCTTTATGAATTCGTTTGGCGGTATCGCACTGCCTCCATTTATAAATACATCAATTGCCAAAACGGGTGCAATGCTAGCAATCGGATATACCGTTCTAACTGCCCACCATCCAGAGCCCTGCAATATAGTTGCTGTAGAAAAAACGCAGCCCGCAATTATTATAATAAGTGCGTTAAATATCTTCCATAACCTTTTACCAGATGTTACTGCCGAAACAATAAGTGCTATAAATATGGCGAAGGATACTATTAAAAATAAGTATTTTGGTAAGATATTAAAGGTTTCCTTGCCATTATAAACTATCCCCTTTAATACGTTTTTTAATGTCGCCCTATAATCTGTCTTCTGAACGATTCTGCTGCTTTTAATTATTAATTGCACTAGCAACAGATCAATAATTGCAGGAATTGCATAGGCAGCTCCTATCAATACTCCATTTAGTATATATTCTCTGAAATCCCTGGCTCTTTTCATGGCAAAAGGAATACTAAGTATTACAAATAAAGCCACCACTCCCTGATATGTAAAAATCGCCAATATCATGCATGTTACAGTTAAAAAGTAATATTTCCTTTTCCTTTCAGAAAAGAATTTTTCTATCCAAAACACTCCCATTACATTAAATAAAATCGCTAGCATAAATGCACATTTTTCTATAAACATGAAATATTCGATAATAAAGATATTAGCAATAGCAGCAAAAGAAAGTAAAATTCTTATATTCTCTTTGACCCCATATTTTTTTTAAATTCCCTGATATACCCATATAGATATGAATAGAAATACAAGTGCTAAGGCTGATGAAATATAATAAAACGAAATTCGTGATAAACCACTCAAGTAATGTAATTCATAAATCAAACCCAATACAAATCTTGCACTGTTTGTTACTATCGATATCGCCGATTTTTGAAATCCTTTTGCCAAATGGTAATATGTATCCGTTGCATAGCTTAGATATATATTTACTCCAAAAAACAAAAGCACTAAAACTGTTATTTTTACTATACAGCTTTTATTTTCTGATAGCTTAGATAGCATATTCCTCATAAGCACTCCACTAGTCCCTTCCGCTTTATTCTCTCAACTAAACCAAGCCTGTAAAATTTTCTTTTGCCCTTGTACATTCCTCTTTTTCACTATCTTTGTTTCAAGCTTGCTGTAAAATTCCTAATAAGTGAATATGCAAAGAGCTTGCTGCTGCATTTTAGATATAGGTCTTTAGCTTCCTCGCCTCACTTCCACATTAGCATATTTTATATTAGCTAAAATTTCAAGCCTATAATAATTGTCAACCTAGCCCAAATTTTAGGTTGACAATTCGCCCCTTCCGTATTATCTTACCCTTATTAAAACCACATCAAGGAGAACCTAAATGACCAGAGCATATACCAAAAATCTTATAATAATCGCCCTTATGGCTGCTATTATGTGCGTTCTTGCACCTGTATCTATTCCGCTTTTTTTTACGCCAGTTCCTATATCACTTGGAGTATTTATTGTTTATATAATTTCATATGTACTCTCACCTAGCCATGCCGTGGCAAGCGTATTTATATATATACTTCTTGGACTTTTTGGACTTCCTGTTTTTTCAGGCTATGCAGGCGGAGCCGCAAAGCTCTTTGGTCCAACTGGCGGATATATAATAGGCTATCTTTTTTCAGCATTTATAGTTTCCTACTTTGTAAGACTTAGCAATAATCGCCTTTTGCACCTTCTTGGTATGCTTCTAGGGCTTGCTGCCTGCTATGCGTTCGGAACTATATGGTTTTCTCTAATTCAGCATATGGACTTTCTAGCTTCACTTAAGCTATGCGTTATTCCATTTCTTCCGGGTGACTGCATAAAAATAATACTAGCTCTGATCGTCGGACCAGAGCTAGTAAAAAGGATCAATGTTTAATTGTTAAGAGCATCTATTCCCAGCTTAATGGCACCCATAATTCCTTGGTTGTCATTAAGCGATGGCGGAACTATATAATTATCCAAATCATCCAGCAAATCGGTATTAACATATCCGCCGTTAAGCTTTCTTACATAATCTCTTACTAACGGAAAGAGCTGCATTTGATGCATTACTCCGCCGCCTAGAATTATTATCTCAGGTGATAGTATATAGATATATGCGATAAGTGCCTGTGCTATATAATAAGCCTCCAGCTCCCAAACCTCAGCTCTATCAGATAGCTTATCGCCCTTTTCTCCCCATCTTTTTTCTATAGCAGGTCCTGCTGCCATTCCCTCAAGACAGGTTCCGTGATAAGGGCACCAGCCCTTATAAGCATCATCCTCTCTAGCCTTAAGCATTATATGCCCAGCCTCCGGATGAAGCATGCCATGCAAAAGCTTACCCTCTACCATAGCTCCAACGCCAACTCCTGTACCTATAGTTATATATATACCAGAGTTTTTATTTTTAGCTATGCCCCAGGTTGCCTCTCCTATCATCGAGCCATTGACGTCTGTATCAAAGCCAACAGGAACCTTAAGTGCCTCTCCTAATGCTCCTACTATATTGCAATTTCTCCATGCAAGCTTTGGCGTACTTGTTATATATCCATAGGTTTTAGAATCCTTATGGAGGTCTATAGGCCCAAAGCAGCCTATGCCAAGTGCTTCTATATTTTTATCCTTAAAATAATCTATAAGCTTTGGAAGTGTTTCATCCGGTGTTACAGTTGGAATACTTACTCTCTCAAATATATTGCCCGACTCATCGCCTATAGCACAAACCATTTTAGTTCCGCCGGCTTCTAATGCTCCTATTCTCATATTATCCCCTTTTAAAATATGATACAAAGTTTCCTATTTGACCAAAAAGCCTACGTATTAACGCAGGCTCCTTGGCTTATTTATTTTCTGCCTCTTGGCAGCTATTTAATTATTACTTCTTTAAAACTGATACTCCTGTATCTGTTACAGCTCCGCCTAGGTCTTCGCCCTCAAGAGCCTTGATACATGCATCTACGCCATCCTTACCCATAACGTCTGGGTTCTGAGCCATAGTGCAAAGAAGATATCCATCATCTATAAGATTAAGTATAGCATCTGACTTATCGAAGCCAACACCTACTATATCTGCATTTCCTGATGCCTTGATAGCATTACCAGTTCCCTGTGTAGAGCCTTCATTGCCACCGAATATACCTACAACGCCCTGAGTGATGTAGTTCTCTGCTATAGACTGAGACTTAGCTGCATCGCCCTCGCCGTACTGTGTCTCAAGGATTTCAAAGTCTGATCCCTCGAATGCACTTCTAAAGCCATCTTCTCTCTGGATTGTAGAATCTGTTGAAGCATTAACGCTTACTATACCTATCTTACCACTTGTGATTCCCTTTTCCTCAAGAGCCTTCTTCATCTCTTCGCCTGCTGTCTTACCTGCAGCCTTGTTATCTGTAGAGAATGTAGCCTCTGCCTCTACGTTAGCTGGAGAGTCAACATATACTATCTTAATGCCTGCATCCTTTGCTTCCTTAAGTGCAGAAGATATAGCATCTGGTCCGTTAGCTGCAACCATGATTGCATCATACTTACCTGCTACTGCGTTATTAACGCACTCTATCTGCTGTGCATCGTCCTTAGTATTAGGTGCCATGAATGTAACGCTTACGCCCTTAGCCTTTGCCTCTGCCTGTGCTCCCTCGTTAAGAGTAACCCAGTGCTGGTCGATAGAGTCCATAGTGATAAGTGCTATCTTCCATTCCTTAGAAGCTGACTCACCCTCTGAAGCCTCTGCCTCTGCGGCTGTTGTTTCCTCAGCCTCTGCCTTTGTCTCTGCCTCTGTAGCTGCCTCTGTTGCTGCTGCGGTTGTCTCCTTTGAAGAGCTTCCACAACCCATAACAGTTGCTGCTGCAAGTACCACACATGTTGCTAATGCAAAAATCCTTTTCTTCATAATAATCCTCCATTTAATTTATTTTTTTGCTTTTTTATTTAAACTTCCTGATCTGATTACCACATCAAGAAGAACAGCAAACACAACTATAACACCGATAACTATTCTCTGTATTCCTACCTGTGCTCCTATCATGTTTAGACCATTTTCCAGTGTCTGCCAAACTGCTGCACCGGCAAATGTTCCAAGTAAAAGTCCAGAGCCTCCAAGTGGTGATATACCACCTATAACGCCTGCTGCAACTCCGTACATCTCGTAGGTGTTACCTGCTTCCATATTACCCATACCAGCCTGTGCACAAAGTATAATTCCAACTACGAATGCACATATAGAGCTTACGAGATATGTCTTTATAGTAACAGCTACAACATCAACTCCTGAAAGCTTAGCTGCATCTAGGTTTGAGCCTATAGCATATATATGTCTTCCTGTTCTCGTCTTTTGAAGAATAAAGAAGAATATAAGGAATATGATAACTGAAATCCAGAATGCATTATATATACCAAGTGTCTTACCATAGTAGAATACATTTTGGAAATTATCTGCAACGTCCTTTCCTACTCCTGTAGCTATAGCATCTGTATTACGGTTGTTATTAACCATATATGCTATACCTCTTGCTACAAACATAGTTCCAAGTGTTGCTATAAATGGCGGCAGCTTAAACTTTCCTACCAGCGAACCATTTATAATACCTATTATCAGGCAAGCAACAAGTGCAACCAGCATAGCGATCGCCGGTGATGTTCCATGTGCCATCATATTAGCTGTAATCATAGCACTCATAGCAACCATAGATCCAAGTGACAGGTCTATATTACCTGTTATAAGAAGGTAGCTTTGTCCTACTCCGACTAATAGGTACTTTGCCATAGATCTAAGCAGGTTCATAATGTTTTGTGCTGAAAATACATTTCTGTCTATCAAACCGAATGCAACATATATAATGATAAGTCCTACAAATGCTGTAATTGCTGCACCCATACCTCTAATGCCCATTAGCTTTTTTATCGGGCTTTGCTTTTTCTCTGTCATCTTTTATATCCTCCCCTTAAACAGCTTCCTTCTTTTTTTCAAAATCAGTTGCCATAGTAAGTATCTCATTCTGAGTTGTTTCCTTAGCTGTAAGCTCGCCTGTTATCCTGCCATCGCACATAACTATAATTCTGTCTGCTATGCCCATAACCTCCGGCATCTCTGATGAAACAAACATAACTGCTATGCCCTGCTTTTTAAGCTCGTTCATAAGATTGTATATCTCAACCTTAGCGCCTACATCTATTCCTCTTGTAGGCTCATCGAATATAACAACTCTTGAATTTCTAGCAAGCCACTTACCTACAACAACCTTTTGCTGATTACCACCTGAAAGGCTGTCTGCATTGACCTCTATGTTAGGAGTTTTAATTCTAAGATTCTTAACTGCCTTATCGCACAGCTCATCCTCTACCTTACTGCTTATAACTCCTGCCTTGTTGCATATAATGTCAAGATTAGGAAGTGCAAGATTTTCTCTTATACTTAGCTTAGTACAAAGTCCGTCCTTTTTTCTATCCTCAGGTGCTAAAACTATACCAGCCTTTATCGCATCCATAGGACAAGTAATCTTTAGCTCCTTACCGTCTAGGAATATGCTTCCGCTCTCCTTAGGATCTACGCCGAATATAGCTCTTGTAGTTTCGGTTCTTCCTGCTCCCATCAGTCCTGCAAAGCCGACTATCTCCCCCTCGTATAGTGAGAAGCTTATATCTCTTACCATATGTCCTGCATTGAGATTTTTAACCTCAAATACCTTCTTGCCCTTAGGACATTCTATTCTAGGGAACTTTTCCTTAATCTCACGACCTACCATGTTTGTAATTATCTGATCCATAGTAAAGTCTGTGAAGTTACCTGATGTTATATATTCGCCATCTCGCATTATAGTAACTCTATCTACTATAGCTGACAGCTCTTCAAGCCTGTGGGAAATGTAAACTATTCCGCAGCCATCATCCTTTAGCTTTTTAATAATTCTAAACAGGTCATCTATCTCCTTAGCCGTAAGTGCAGATGTAGGCTCATCCATTATAAGAACTCTTGCATTAGTTGAAAGTGCCTTTGCTATCTCAACCATCTGCTGCTTAGATACAGCAAGCTCTCCAACTGTCTGGCTAGGCTCTATATCTATCTTAAGCTCATCAAGTATAGCCTTTGCTTCCTTCTCCATAGCCGCATTATTTAGTGTAATTCCATGCATCTTCTCACGACCTAGGAACATGTTCTCGGCTACAGTAAGATGCCTGCACATATTTAGCTCCTGATGGATTATAGCTACGCCTGCTGCCTGTGCCTGCTTTGGAGTAAGATCTCCATATTCCTTTCCAAATATCTCCATGTTGCCGCTGTCTCTTGTATACACGCCACTAAGAATCTTCATAAGCGTAGACTTACCGGCACCATTTTCCCCAAGGAGTGCCATAACCTCACCAGAGCGAAGCTCAAAGCTAACATTGTCAAGAGCCTTTACTCCCGGGAAGGTCTTTGTAATATTTTTCATAGAGACTATAATTTCGCCCATCGTTTCACCTTACCCCTTTACTTTCTTGTAGGTAAGTCTACCATGTATAGGCATATCTTATAATGAGTCAATCTTGCGATTTTCAGTGATAATCTTACGAATTTCATC
>CAVBBU010000089.1:0-7874 GCA_963593765.1 Bacteroidaceae bacterium
ATCTAAAAAGCTTACTCTTTCTATATCATTTACCGTACCTGTAATTATAAGCTGTTCCTTAGCCCTTGTTAATGCAACATAAAGAACTCTAAGCTCTTCACCTAGCTGCTCATCAATCATATGCCTTGCGATAACAGCCTTTTTAAGTGTGTTATATTTTATTCCTGCTTCTATATCTACTACATTGCACGCTATGCCTAGCTTATCATCTATAAGTATGCTTCCTGTTGTATCGCTCTTATTAAATCTTTTATCTACAGCAGATACAAAGCATATAGGAAACTCAAGTCCCTTTGATTTGTGAATAGTCATTATCCTAACTGTATTGTCATATTCACCAAGAACCTGCGCTTCACCCATATCCATATTATATTTTTTTAGATTTTCTATATATCTATTAAATGCACTTAAGCCTCTATAGCCTATGCTTTCATACGCCTCTGCCTTTGCTGCTAACATTCTAAGATTTTCTCTTCTTATCTCCCCTGCAGGCAGAGCACTTTGATATTCCAGGTAGCCTGTTTCATCATATATATTTTCTATAAGCTCTGAAAGCTTTATAGTCTTTGCTTGGTAAGAATATCTATCAAGCATATCCAGCATATTATTAATCTTAGCTTTAATTTTATTATCTATATTAAGGCTGCCTGCAGCTTTACATATCTCATATAATCTTTGTACCCTTTTATCGCCCTTTGTCCTTCTATATTCTGCTATAAGAAGACTAAGCTCTGTATCATCCATGCCTATCATAGAGGATGTAAGCACACTTGCTAGAGGTATATCCTGAATAGGATTGTCTATAACAGAAAGCAAATCAAGTATGCCTCTTACCTCTACAGTATCAAAATATCCCGACTGTGCAGCTGCATATGCCGGTATGCCTTGCTTAGTAAGCTCATCAACAAAGGTATCCGCATATCCGCTTTGCGAGCGAATAAGTATAGCTATATCAGAATATCTTGCTGGGCGATATTTTTTTTCATTATTATCCCAAATCATATAGCCAGCACTCGGATCTGTCAGCTCCTTTATCTTAGCTGCTATCATTCTCGCCTCAAGCTGCTTTTTATCATCATCCGTATCCTTATTTTTTGTATCACAAAGCAGCACCTGCGTTTTATTAGGCGTTTTAAAATTTCCTAGTGCTTCATACTCGGCAAATGCTGCCCCTGGGTATAGCCTTGCTGCATCATCATAATTTATACCACCAAGCTCCGGCTTCATTATCCTCTCAAATATAGAATTGATACTCTCAAGAACTGCTGCTCTGCTTCTAAAATTCTTAGATAGGTCTATTCGCAAATTATCGCCTGTCTCACTACCAGTATATTTTTTATATGTATTATATTTTGAATTAAAAAGCTCCGGCTTTGCTCTTCTAAATGCATATATAGACTGCTTAACATCACCAACCATAAATACGCTTCCAGGATCTATAGCTCTTATAAGCTCCTCCTGAACATCATTAGAATCCTGATATTCGTCTATATATATTTCCTTAAATTGCTTTGCATAGGTCTTTGCTATATCACTTTTTATATAATCTCCGGAATCAGTCTTGTCCCAAAGTATGCTAAGTGCTATATGCTCTATATCTCCAAAGTCTACTATATTTTTCTTTCTTTTAGCCTCGGCTAGTCTCTTGCTATATTCATACGATATATATATAAGCGTTCGAAGAAATGCTGAACTTTTTTTCTCATCCTCAACTATACTGTCTATATCTGCAGCTCCATACTTTGCTGATAAGTCCTTAAGTATGCCCTTATACTCATCTCTTATAGCCTTTACCTGCTCCTTTAATTCTGGATCTACCTCGGGTGTTTTTTTTGATGCAAGCCTTTTAAACTCGCACATGTTTCCTAGTCTTTTACTTATAGATAAAAAGTCCTCGCACCTTAGAATTGATTTTATATATTCTAATTCCTCTAAAAAGTTAGGCTCATAATATATAGGCCCACCATCGCTTCGTATAATCTCGAGTGCAGCATTTGCCTTATCTTCTATATCTCTTAAAACCATTAATATATTATTTGTTATATATTTTATCCAATCAGAATTAAGCACAGACTCTCTGCTTATATTATCATCCTGCATATCGCCAAGAGTTTTTTTATACCAGTCGCTTGGCCAAGGCATGCTTTGAGCAAAGCTATGAACCCTAGCTATAAGCTCTGTTATCTTAGTATCCTCTCTGCCCTCTGCATAGGAATCAACAAGCTCTATAAAATTATCTATGCCCTCTATTTTTTCTCCTGTTAAATCTCCCTCCATCTGTGTATAGGCATCGATTAAAAGCTTATTCATAACATCCTGCTCTATAAGCTTTACCTGCGTATCATCAGCTACTCTAAAGGAAGGATCAAGAAGTGTTTTATCACAATGCTCCCTTATAATAGATAAGCAAAAGCCATCTATAGTATTAATTGCAGCTATATCAAGGCTTGATAGCTGTCTTTTTAATCTTGCCTTTAAAGTAGCATCCTGTGACTTTCTTAGTCCTCTTTCTATGGCTGCTTGTATCCTCTCTCTCATCTCTGCCGCTGCAGCCCTAGTAAATGTCATTACAAGAAGCTCATCGACATCTATCGGATTTTTTTCATCCAGTATTCTGCCTATGATTCTCTCAACAAGCACAAAGGTTTTTCCGCTTCCTGCTGCCGCCGCAACCAAAAGATGCTTATCTCTTAGATTTATAGCATATTGCTGATCCTTAGTTAATGTATCTGACATTATTCTTCCTCATTATTTATAATCTTCCATGCAATAGTCTCATCAAGCTTTGGCATATATCTATATTTATATCCATCTATCTTATTATCAAATCTGCAAAAGCCTCTATATGGGCAATAGCTACATCTAGTATACTTCCCATTTATCATAGGACTTACCTCTATATCACCAGAAAGTATGCTCTCTCCTATATCCCTTGCCCTTTCCTTTGCAAATTTTCTAAGGCTATTCATCTGCTCACTTGTCGCACTCTTAGATGCCGATACGGCTATACCGCCACTTTTATCAAGCCTAAGAGGTATAACAAGACTCTTATCTCCTGCATTAAGGCTTCCATCCAAATGCTTAATAATATTTAGATTAGAGCTTACTATTCCACTAGGTCTAAGTGCATCTAAAAGCATATTGTCTATTGCAGCTTTATCTATATTATTTCTATCAGAGCTTATATCTATTATAGGATTATCGATACGGTTATATAGCATAGCTGCCGGAACTATATTTAGATTTTTATATCTATCTTTAAACAGCTCCGCCGCCGCATCCATATATAATGCTAATTGCAGCTGCGTACCATCTATAATTTTTTCTAATGACCACTCGGTTTTCCCTGTCTTATAATCAATAAGCTTAATATACAAATTTTCATCGTCGCTATAGGTATCTATTCTATCTATCTTGCCATTTAGCTCTAAGCTTGCACCCTTATCTAGCTTTATATTCATTGCATCTAAGCCATCTCTTGCATTAAATGAAAGCTCAAATTCGCTAGGTTTAAAATCTCCCTTAGCTAGCTGCATAGCAAGCACCTTCGCTGCCCCAAGTACAGTTCTTCTAAGCTTACTGGTTATATATCTATTTCTCGCATCATAATTATATTTGTTCTTTTCATCATCAAGCAGTGCATTGTCTATGCTCTCAAGTACATATCTTTTTCTTGTATCATCATCAAGCCTAGCAAGATCTAGTCCTTCCTTTTTTAATCTATACATTAGCTTTTGAAGTATACTATGGGCAAGTGTTCCTATATCCGCTGCCTCTATGGAAAATTCTCTTCTTTCACTAAGTCCAAGGCCGTAGCAAGCAAAGTGTGAAAACGGACAGCCAGAATAGTTCTCTAGTCTTGTTATACTTGTTCTAAGCCTTTCACCAAATATATTAAGTGCCGCCTGTCTGCCTATTCCTCTCTCCTTGTAGGTTTTAGTAGCAGCATCCATGATCATGCTCCACTTAGGCTCTAGGTTAGAATTATTTTTATAAATATATATTATTTTTTTGGCAAGTCCATCCTCTAGCCTTCCAAGCTGTCTTTGCTGTCTTGATACATTGACCAGATAATCCTCGGCATCTGATTTAGTATATATATCTAATATTTCATTAGCACCTTGTATTCTAATGTCGTCCTTATTATATAAGCCTAATATCTGATTAATTAAGCTTGATGGTCTTTTTGACGTTCCATCCGGGGCCATGCTGGCGTAGCTTATAGTTAAAAGCTTAGATGGCGATGTAAATATCCTATATATATAATATCTTTGTATATATAGATCCTCCTTTGCTGTAGGTGCAAGCTCTACGCCAAGGCTCTTAAGGCTTTCCTTATCTCTATCTGTCAGCACATATCCAGACTCCTTAGCCTTAGGCAGCACTCCGTCACATGCTCCAACTAAGAATAATGCCTTTATATCATCAAGCCTTGTTCGTATAAGATCTCCGACTACAACTCTGTCTATACATGCTGGTATTATGCCAACGCTTAGCTGGGAAATGCCACTAGTAAGCATAGCCTTATACTCATCCTTATCCACCAGCTCATCTCCAAGCAGCCTATCCATATTATCAAGAAGCTTTAGTATCTCCTCATATACCTTTTCATATTCTGCAGGATTTATAAGGCTGTCATTTTTATCTCTTGCATTTTTAGCTATATCAAGTAGCTTTTCTTCTACATTTTCCTTTTCGAGTATTTCCTTTATAGCATTAGTTATATCGGATACCTTGGCTCTTTTCTCCTTGTAGCAATCCTTTACCCTAGATATAATATCACACAGTCTTTTTCTAAAGCGGTTAATGCTTTCTATATCTATATCATCTAAATCTCTAGGCAAATATTCCCATGTCTTATTAAATCTGCTATAGCCTGTTATGCCAAGCTCCAGCATATAATTTTGCATATAAAACCATATACCCTCGCTATCATCTATAAGTATGCAGCTAGCAAGCCTTGATATACTATCATATGAATAATCATCTGATACGCAGTCAAGTATAGCTATTATAAGCTCTGTTAATGGATTTGCCTCTATCGATATATTAGAGTCTATATAATATGGTATCTCCTTTTGCTTTAAGGTGCTTCTAATTATATGGTCATAGGATTTCATGTCAGCACAAATAATAGCTATATCATTATATCTGTAGCCATCTACTCGAACGAGCTTATTAATCATGCTTGATACAGCTTCTATTTCCTGCCTTGTTGTAAGTGCATTTAGTAGCTTAATGCTGCCCCTCTTACACTCACCTGGCATTTTAAATCCGTCATATCTTAGAAAATGTCTTTCAAAATTATCCAGCTCTGGAGATTCCTTGAATCTAGCATATGGTCTTTTGTTAAGTCGCTTACTTCCTTCTTCCTTTATGCCAAGCCTTGAGCCTATATCTATTATTTTTTTAATCATATTCTTACTCATAGAAAACAGCTCATCATTTGCCTCGTAGGAATATGGATTTTCTTCATCTCCTATTGTAATTTCAAATATAACCCTACTCGCCTGACTAAGTATAATTTCAAGCAGCCTATACTGAACCGGAGTAAAGCCGGTAAAGCCACATAATACAACAGTGCTTCCAACTAGCTTTTTGCTACTCGGAAGCTTGCTTACTAATATATCTGATATTTCTTCATTCGTTATATATTTTTCATTAATATAATTTTTAAAGCCACTATAGATTATTTGAAGATCTGAAAGCTTGTTTTTTAGTATATTGTTCTCTGCCTTACCACTTATATCAAGCAGCATATCAGGTGATATGCCATATTGCATAAGCTCTGATATGGCAGATTTAAGTGCATCTATATGTCCTGGTCTATCAAATTGGTTTTTCCACATGCTTAGCTTGTCTTTATTTTCTGAGGCTATTTTTCTAATTATCATAGCCTTTCCACTATCATCTATAGCCTCGGGATTATATATGCCAAGCTCTGCAAAAACCTTATATGCTAATCTTTTAAAGGTAAGTACATCTATGCTGTCTGTCGCATGGTCTGGATGCAATAAAACAACCTGAGCCTGTATCTGCATAGAATACTGCTCAGGTATTAAAAAAACATATTTTTTATCAGGATTCTTTATGGAATCCGATATACATTCACTTATTATATTATAGGTCTTTCCGCTTCCAGAACCACCCATTACAAATCTATATGACATATACTCTACCTCTTGGCTTTGCTATTATCATTATATATTTTTAATAGGTGTTCGGCAAGGCTGCTTTTACATGAGATAGAGTAAACCTATTGTTAGTTGGAAAGAGACAGAGAACCCCTTAGATATATGATTTCATCGATTTGTTCCTCGATTTTACAACAGGTATACCTTTTTGTCAAAAGTGTCTTTGCCACCTCTGCTTATATTAAACCAAGCTGATTTCTTATTGCATATGTTTTTCTGGCTGTAAGACCTGGTATTGTAGCTTGAATCCTTTCAATGTATGACTTTGCCTGATTATATCCTTCATTTCTATTATGCCTATATTTCTCTAGCACTGGGACTATATCATCTGTGCCTGTCTTTTTATTTAGTTTTTCTTTTCTTGTATATTTAACAAGGTTTATAATCTCTGCTTCCCCATGATTACGCACAAAGCATCTTAACATGCTCATACGATCAGCACCTCTCTGACTCCATCCCATAGGTCGCGAGCTTAATCTTTCAGATAGCACATAGCTTACATGTCCTTCTGCACTACAGCTTTGAATTTCTTTATTGTGAAATGCTCTCTGTATCGCTTCCCAATTATTAAGAACATAGTTCCCTAAAGCCTCTACTGGCTCAGATTTAACTGCTCCCTCTAGCATTTTACCTATATAACTTATAAACCTTTTTCTGTGATTTCCTACAATCAGATGATATAACTCACTTCTACAGATTTTCCTTTTATCTTGCATCTGTTTAGCTGCACTATTTATATATTTCCCAAGGTGGAATTTATCTAACACAAACTCGCTTAGTGGCAGATAGTCTTCACTAGCCTTTATCCATTTAGCACCATCCCCACTTACATAAATCTTTTCTAGCACTGTTGTATCATAATGCTTTCGTATATAATTCCAGGTTTCTTCCCATATACGCTGTATCCCTTCACTACCTTCGTACAGTCCACTTATATAGTGCACGCCCACTAACTGCTTTCTATCCTTACAGATATCATTCTTACCTTCGTAGACATACACTAAACGGCTAATAAAGCTTTTATTATTCTCAAGACTTCCTTTGCCATGCTGCTCAGCTACATGATCCTCATCAGCCTCTACATACAAAATGCGGCATGCTTTCTTTACATTTTTAGATTCCTCTGGCATTGTCTTAGCGATATGATGGACTTTATTCATCACTGTTGTCTTTGTTATTTCTGACTTAGATGGTAATGCCTTTGCTGCCTCACTGTAACTTGATTTTATTGCCCTTATTAGCATCTGTGCCTCTGCAGCCTCACTAAATCTTTCTCGTTGTCCTAGTCCCATCATTTTACTAAGCAGGTACTGGAAGCTCCCATCTTCCTTGCTTTTAAAAAGCGTATTCCTAAACTGCACATCCCCAACCGATGTTATCAATGTCCTTGTATCATGCCTTGCAATATCATAATGACCTTTACGGTATAGGCTGTTGCAAACCATCTGATCTGCATTATTAAGTACGCCTTCAACGAATTTCAAAGCTCCTTGATCAAACAATTTATGCACATTTACCTCAAATACACTGAAATCCTTTGGATTTTCAAGGAACTTTGCCTCCGCTTCAAAAATTCCTTCAACTAAGTCGTTAAGTAATGTTATAATGTCCATGAGAGTAGTTATCCTTTCTTTTATTTTTGAGATGAAATAATTATACCAAAGGATTTCTACTCTTTTT
>CAVBBU010000090.1:0-7626 GCA_963593765.1 Bacteroidaceae bacterium
TGCCGCAAGCAGCGCAGCCGTGCCATTCTTCATTATATTATTATTCCTCTGCATATAACATCCTCCGCATATAATTCTCTGTTAATAAATCCTCATGCCTGCGTGCTTGCAGGCGCCACATACTCTAAAAGTGACGGATTGCTACGCGCATACTCGCTCTCGCAATCAGGTACAGAGAGCAGCGCACTAAATTCAATATTGTACACCACCCCCCCAGACCGTCCGAAAACCCTGTTATTTTAGGGTTTTTTAGTCTTTGTCAGTCCTTTTTTCTTTATTTTAAAAACTATTTTACTATATTGAACTCTTATTCATTCTAAATACAAAATATATGGTGTTTAATCACCCCATTACTGCCATCATTTGCTTAAATCCTATAAGATTTATTGCCCTTTTTATGTTGTACCCTAGCGAAAAGAGCGCAAACTCACCATCCACTTTCGTTTTGCTTCTTAGCAGAAAGTAGCCCGCATTCATTGTTCTTTTAATTGTTCCAAATGGATGCTCTGATAAGCCTTTTCTTTGATCCATTTTTTGTCTGTTTGGTCTGAATTTCATCTGCACTACAGTATGCATTTCATATCTATACTTGTGCTTCATTCTTTCCTGATTAGCCATTTGTTGATTCCAGGTTCTACATGGCCTTTCAGTAATCTTATCTCCAAACTCAACCACCTTAAATGGATACTTATCTGATTTCTTGTTTTTCATGCATTTATCTTGATACTTGCAATGTTTACAGGCTAGCTTATTGCAATACCTAGTGCTACCATTTTTAGTAGTGCTTTTCTTGCGAAGTATTTCTCCAGTTGGACAATAAACCAAGTCTCTATCCATATCTCTGACAAAGAAACCCTCAGCCGCTTTAGCAATCATTTGCTCCTCATCTTTTGTCGCCTGCTCCATAGAACTGCATATCAGAACCCTTTTCTTTTTCTGTATGATTTTTATATCTTCAATGATGTCCTTATAAGTAGTAGGAACCACACCGGTATTAAGGCACTTAGCCAAGCTTTCAGCATCGGTAAGCTCTATGAAATCTTCAACATTATCACATGGCTTATATTCAGTCTCTAGTTCATATGTATCCTGCCCTTCAGGAAGAATTACATTTGGAATAACTCCATTCTTGAGACAATCCATCATGTCATCTTTTTCATGATAACCCTTATCTGCTACAGTTTCGAGAATCTCACCATTTGTTCTTATCTCTTCCACTGCATTAAGTAATTGTCCATGGTCTGTTGCTTCTGTTGTAGTTTCATAATTCCTTATGAGATGAGTTTCAGAATCAACTGCAGTCTGTATATTGTATGAGACAGCATATCCATTTTTATTCTTCATCAATTTTGAATCAGGATCCGTGAGCGAAATCTGTGCAAGATTTTCTTCTTCCATCTTTTTAAGATAGCCTTCATATCTAGCCTTGCGTTCTGAGATTTTTTCAAGTTTTTCTTTTATCTGCTCTTTAGTAAAAGAGCCTGTAGTTTCTTCCTCATTTGAATCCACTTCATCAAGAAGTCTCAGATATTCCTCTGTCTGCAAATCCATACGTTTTATTCTGTCATCTAGCTTTGACAAAGTAAAATTTCTGTCCTTCGAATTGCATGCTTGGAACTTACTTCCATCAATTGACTGAAAGCCCCATTCGATTGTTGTAGATATCTTATGGTTAAATTCATGGAACACCTTTTTCATGCAGACAATATTATCTTTTCTAAAGTCTGACACTGTTCTAAAATCTGGTTTTATTCCACCTGTTAGCCAAATCACCTCAATATTTGTTCGGCATGCTTTGGCAAGTTTTCTCGAAGATCTAATATCATTAATATTTCCGTAAATGTACAGTTTCAACAAAGCTCTTGGATTATATGCAGGTCTGCCCTCTATAGCAGGAGTTGCTTTTTCGAAGCCAAGTTGCTCAATATCTAATGAATTCACAAATGCATCAATGATTCTCACATCATTTTCTTCACCCAGTAATGAATCCCAAGAACACATCATTATTTGATCTCTATCTATACCAGATTTATATGCCATGAAATCCTCCAAATCTCAACAATTTTCACCCTTTTATTATACTATAGAAAGGCTCAAAATGCTTGATTTTTAGAGGTTCTAGCAGTTGTTTTGTATTCAGTTTTCAAGTTCCAAAATATATGTTAAACACCAAAGTGTGTTAACCAAAATAATAATTATATAATGTTGTCATTATCTAGTTTTCAGACAGTCTCCCCCCATATTAGTCAATAGGCTCTCGGAATCCCCAATCTGACGATTAGTCCGGTGGGGTTGCTAAGCACAAGCATTATAATAGCCCCATCCGATATTGAGCCAGCCGAATACAAACAAAGCGCAAAAAAGGCAGTTGTCGTTACACAAAACGAAAAAAATGCAAAATGTGTAACGATAACTTGAAATTTTTGTTTTTCTCTAGTATAACAAAGATACAAGATATTGAAGGAGGCGCTTGCAATTATGTTATTTAAACGAGAGAAGTATCTAAAGAAAATAAGACCTTTTTATCATTCTGATGATATCATCAAAGTGATTACTGGAGTTAGACGATGCGGAAAATCCAGTCTTATGGAAATGATTGCCGATGAAGTAAGGCAAAATGGAGTTGATGACGACAATATTATCTATTTGGATCTCGACAAACGAGAAAATCGCAAGATAAAAACACCAGATCAACTCGAAGCGCTTATCGAATCAAAAATAAAGAACACTGGACTTCAATATCTTTTTATCGATGAAGTTCAGAACGTTACAGATTTTGAAGAAGTCATAAATGGATTTCGGACTGACGGAGGATTTTCTATTTTTATTACAGGTTCAAATTCATATTTGCTGAGCGGCGAGCTTGTAACTAAACTGACTGGACGATACCTTGAATTCGAATTATTTACACTTAGCTTTGAGGAATATGAGCAAATCAAAAAATTCTATGACAAACCAATCAATCCAAATTTGAGTATAGAGTTAAATCAGTATATTCTTGAAGGTGGATTTCCGAGAGCAATACATATAGATGACCTTGCAGCAAAAAGGGCTTATGTTACTGGAGTTGTAAATGAGATTTTCGAAAAAGATATCAGGCGCAGAGTTAAAATCAAGGATAAATCATCATTTGAAGCGGTAAAAAATTACATAATTAATAATTTTGGAGCTACTACAAGCGTCAAGGGTTTAACTGAGGCGCTTGAAAGAAGTGGTAGTAAGATCGCAAGAGCTACCGTCAATAAGTATATCGCGGCTCTGGTTGATGCGAAAATACTGTATGAATGCAATCGTTTTGACACAAAATCGAAAAAAGCTCTTTCTGGAGAAAAGAAATATTATCTCGCCGATTTAAGCTTTTACTTTGTGCAAAACACAGATAACAGAATCAATTTCGGGCCTGTCCTCGAAAATATAGTTTATATCTATTCTCGCAGTCTTGATTATTCGGTGAGTGTCGGAAGGATAGGAAAATTTGAATGTGATTTTATCTTACGAAGCACAGAAAATGATTACTCTTATATTCAAGTGGCATACACCATAATGCAGAGCGAAGATACAGAAAATAGAGAATATAGACCACTGGAAAGTATAAAGGATAATTATGCGAAATATGTAGTCACAACGGATTATACGCTTCAGAAACGTAACGGCATACAGCATATCAATTTGATGGAGTTTATGATAAACGAATCAAAATTCTGATAGCTTCTTTCGCTTTGAATCGCTTCCCTTAGTAGATCCTTGTCCTTACTTCCCATATAGACTTCATTTGCAAACATAAGATTTTCTACTATGCTTAGCGAATAGTTTTGAAGTCTAATCACAAGAGTAAAGCGAAACTTCTTTGGAGACTTATCCGTAATAATAAGCTGCGATTTTCTAAACAGAAAAAGGCAGGGACACCTTCGCATCCCTGCCACATATAGCAATAATTATTTATTTCTCATAGAGTGTAACTAGCTTCTGCAGATAAGCATATCTGTCCATTGCGTTCTGCTCGTTAATCTTGTAAAGCTTCTCTGCTCTCTCCTTATTCTTAAGAGCAAGTGATGCATAACGAACCTCACCCTTTAGGAACTCCTGATAATCGCCTGTAGGTGTCTTAGAATCAAGAGTGAACTTGTTGCCCTCTGCTGCTGGGTTAAATCTGAAGTTGTTCCAGTAGCCAGTCTCAACTGCAAGCTTCTCCTCTGTCATAGCCTTGCTCATACCCTTCTTGATACCGTGGTTGATACAAGGAGCATATGCGATTATAAGTGATGGTCCCGGATATGCCTCAGCCTCTGCAAGTGCCTTAACTGTCTGGTTGTAATCAGCACCCATAGAAATCTGTGCAACATATACATAGCCATATGTCATAGCCATTCCGGCAAGATCCTTCTTCTTAGTTTCCTTACCGCCTGCTGCGAACTGTGCAACAGCACCAACCTTAGTTGACTTAGAAGACTGACCACCTGTATTTGAATAAACCTCAGTATCAAATACCATTACATTTATATCTCTGCCGCTTGCAAGTACATGGTCTACGCCGCCGTAGCCTATATCATATGCCCAGCCGTCGCCACCGAATACCCACTGGCTCTTCTTAGCAAGGAAGTCTGCATTCTTAACTATGTACTTAGCATCTGCACTCTTGTCTTCCTTAAGTGCTGCAAGTAGTTTAGCTGAAGCCTCGCCATTCTTAGCACCTATGGTAAATGTATCAAGATATTCCTTAGCTGCTTCCTTAATCTTGCTAGACTTTGTTGTAGCCTCTATAGCCTCAACCTTAGCCTTAAGACCATCTCTTATAGCTCTGTTAGCAAGAAGCATACCATATCCAAACTCAGCATTGTCCTCGAATAGAGAGTTAGACCACGCTGGACCATGTCCATTTTCATCTAATGTATATGGAGTAGATGGTGATGAGTTACCCCATATAGAAGAGCATCCTGTTGCATTAGCTATATACATTCTATCGCCGAATAGCTGCGTGATAAGCTTAGCATAAGGTGTCTCACCACAGCCTGCACATGCTCCAGAGAACTCGAGCAGTGGCTGCTTAAACTGAGAGCCCTTAACAGTTGCCTCTCCGTACTTTTCAACAACCTCCTTCTTGTGTGGAAGCTTAACTGAGAAGTCGAAGTACTTCTGCTCATCAAGGCTAGACTCAAGTGACTTCATTGTAAGAGCCTTCTCGCCCTTCTTACCAGGACATACATTTACGCAAGAGCCACAGCCTGTACAGTCAAGTGCAGAAACTGTAACTGAGAACTTATATCCAGGCATCATCATAAGGTCAAGAGACTTCATGCCCTCTGGCATCTTCTTAGCCTCAGCCTCTGTCATAGCAACTGGACGAATAGCTGCATGAGGACATACATAAGAACAGAAGTTACACTGTATACAGTTTTCAGAATTCCAATTAGGAACGTCTACTGCTATACCTCTCTTCTCATATGCAGATGTACCACTTGGTGTTGAGCCATCTACATAGTCCTTAAATGCAGATACTGGAAGTGAATTACCCTCCTGTGCATTAACTGCTGCCTGAATGTTATTTACAAATGAATCAGCATCCTTGCGGCCGCCCTTAGCCTTAACTACTGTAAGTCCCTCGTCCTTACACTTAGACCAGCTAGCAGGAACCTCTACCTTAACAGCCTTGTCTGCACCAGCCTCGATAGCTGCCCAGTTCTTCTTAACAACATCCTCACCCTTACGTCCGTAGGTCTTCTGTGCTGCTTCCTTCATAAGTCTAATAGCATCCTTCTCAGGAATTATATTAGCAAGCTTGAAGAATGCAGACTGAAGTATAGTATTGATACGAGTAGGACCCATACCTGTTTCTATACCTATCTTAACACCGTCTATAGTATAGAAGTTAATCTTGTGGTCTGCTATATACTTCTTAACCTGTCCTGGAAGATGCTTCTCTAGCTCCTTAGCATCCCAAGAGCAGTTAAGTAGGAATGTACCGCCATCTACAAGCTCCTGTACCATATTGTACTTACGTACATATGAAGGATTGTGGCAGGCTACAAAGTTTGCCTTATGTATAAGGTAAGTAGACTTGATAGGCTTCTTACCAAAACGAAGGTGTGACATAGTTACACCGCCAGACTTCTTAGAGTCATAATCAAAGTAAGCCTGAGCATACATGTCTGTGTTATCACCTATTATCTTGATAGAGTTCTTGTTAGCACCTACTGTACCATCTGCACCAAGACCCCAGAACTTACAGTTGATAGTTCCCTCTGGTGTAGTAACAACAGGAGCACCTGTCTTAAGAGATAGATTTGTAACATCATCCTCTATACCTATAGTAAATCTCTTCTTAGACTTGTTCTTATATACGGCAATGATCTGTGCAGGTGTTGTATCCTTAGAGCCTAGTCCGTAACGTCCAGAGAATACTGGAACATCTGAGAACTTAGTACCCTTAAGTGCTGCAACAACATCAAGCCATAGTGGCTCACCAAGAGAGCCTGGCTCCTTAGTTCTATCAAGAACAGAAATTCTCTTTACGCTAGAAGGTATAGCCTTAACAAGTGCCTGTGCAGCAAATGGTCTGTAAAGTCTTACCTTAACTAGTCCAACCTTCTCCCCCTTCTTCTTAAGGTAGTCGATAGTCTCTTCTATAGTATCATTAACTGAACCCATAGCAACGATTACATGCTCTGCATCCTTAGGTCCATAGTAGTTAAATAGCTTGTAGTTAGTTCCTATCTTCTCATTAACCTTATCCATATACTCCTGAACTATACCAGGAAGTGCATCGTAATAAGGGTTGCAAGCCTCTCTTGCCTGGAAGAAGATATCTGGGTTCTGTGCAGAACCTCTCTGGCAAGGATGATTAGGATTGAGTGCATGCTTTCTGAACTCATCTATAGCCTTCATATCTGCCATAGACTTAAGGTCAGCATAATCCCATGTCTCGATCTTCTGTATCTCGTGTGATGTTCTAAATCCATCGAAGAAATTAATGAAAGGAACCTTCCCCTTAATTGCTGAAAGGTGTGCAACTGGAGTTAAGTCCATAACCTCCTGTACTGAAGATTCGCAAAGCATAGCACAGCCTGTCTGACGACATGCATATACATCTGAGTGATCCCCGAATATAGAAAGAGCATGTGATGCAAGTGCTCTTGCTGAAACATTGAATACACCTGGAAGCTGCTCACCGGCGATCTTATACAGATTAGGAATCATAAGAAGCAGACCCTGTGAAGCTGTATAGGTTGTAGTAAGTGCACCTGCTGCAAGTGATCCATGCACTGCACCTGCTGCACCAGCCTCAGACTGCATCTCAGTTACCTGAACTGTGTGACCGAAGATGTTTTCTCTTCCTTCGGTTGCCCACTCATCTGTATGTTCTGCCATAACAGAAGAAGGGGTGATAGGATAGATAGCGGCTACATCTGTGTAAGCATAGCTTGCATGAGATGCGGCTTGGTTACCATCCATGGTTTTCATTTTTCTCTTTACCATTCTTGATATCCTCCTACAAATATAATTGCACTAAGTTATTTAATAACCGTTAATTCTAATTATAGCAATTAAGCAAATAAAATCAATTGATTAGTGATAAAAAAAAGGACGCTAAAGCTGTTCTTTTAATCGAACAATTTTAGCGTCTTAAGG
>CAVBBU010000091.1:0-7568 GCA_963593765.1 Bacteroidaceae bacterium
GAAATGGATAGTGTGTTGTTTTTATATTAATAATATGTTAATATAACATTAATAAAAAACTATGAAAGGCGGGATAAATATAGACACTAAATCATTAATGTATAAATTACAAAAAGCATTAAAAACAAAAGGAATAATATTATGTATTAATACTAATCAATTCTATTCTACAGAACAAGATAGATATATAACAATGTACACAGTAGTACAGAATAGAAAACAATTAATAAGAACAGCAAGTCAAATACAAGTGATAAATAAATTACAGGAAATATGGGAAGAGGTGAAGAATAATGACTAAAGAAACAGATAGAGAGAAAGAAGCTAAAAAACATCTTAATCAAAAACAAATAGCTTTCGCTCTTAATTATACAGAGAATCATAATATAACACAATCAGCTATTAGTGCAGGATATAGTAAGAAAACAGCAAGCGTGCAAGGTTGCAATCTACTAAAGAACATTAAAGTGCGAGAATATATAGATGCCATACTCGAAAGGATACAATCCGACAAGATAGCCAATATTGAGGAAGTAATGGAGTATTTAACAAGAGTAATGAGAGGTGAAGAGAAGGACAGCTTTGACATGGAACCATCACTACAGGAGAGAACAAAGGCGGCGAATGCTTTAGCTGATAGATTAGATAATAAAGCTAAGAAGCTGGAGATTAATACAGCAGTCACCATTATAGATGATATTCCAGATGATGTAGAGGTTGAAGATGATGAAGATGATGAAGATTAAAGGAAAATCATTAACAACATGTATAGGTCCAGCTTTTTACTCCATTCATAATGATATCAAAAATGGCAAGCATACATATTATGACTTAGAAGGTGGAAGAGGTTCTTTGAAGTCCTCTTTTGTATCTGTAGAGATTGTGCATAATATGATGAAGCCAGAAAACAAGAAACAACATGCTGTTGTATATAGAAAAGTAGGAGATACATTAGAGACTTCTGTATATGCTCAGATTGAATGGGCTATTGATAAGCTGGGTGTATCTCATTTATGGAAAATGACTAAATCACCTATGAGAGCAGAATATCTTCCTACTGGACAGAGAATCATATTTAAAGGCTTGGATAAAGCTCAGAAATCTAAATCTATTAAAGTGCCTTTTGGATATATAGCTTATCTGTGGTTTGAGGAATTTGATGAGTTTGCAGGCGAAGAAGAGATAAGAAAGGTTCAGCAGTCAGTTATCAGAGGTGGAAATAAGTTCATTGTATTTAAGTCTATGAACCCTCCTAAATCAAGAAATAACTGGGCTAATGACTTTATAGAAAAGGAAAAGCTAAGACCTGATACATTAGTATCCCATACAACATATTTACAAGCCCCTAAAGAGTGGTTAGGAAAGCAGTTTATAGATGATGCAGAATGGCTCAAGCTGGTTAATCCAAGAGCATATGAACATGAGTACATGGGAATCCCTGTAGGCAATGGAACAGAAGTATTTGATAATCTTGAGATTAGAGAGATTACAGATAAAGAGATTGCTAAATGGGATAAGCTGTATAGAGGAGTTGACTGGGGTTGGTATCCAGACCCATTCCATTATGGCTGTATGTACTATGATAAAGCAAGAATGACACTATACATCTTTGAAGAATTTAGAACCAACAAGATGAAGAATAGTGACACAGCTCAAGTGCTCAAAGATGAGTTCAATGTAAGTCGATATGATATAGTCACTTGTGATAGTGCTGAAGAGAAATCTGTCAGTGATTATAGAGCATATGGCATTAATGCACGACCAGCGGAGAAAGGTCCGGGAAGTGTAAGATATGGAATGAAGTGGTTACAATCACTATTGAAGATTGTTATAGACCCAAGAAGATGTCCATATACCAAGGAAGAATTTAAAAAGTATGAATATGAGTTGGATAAGGAAGGAAATCCAACATCAGCATATCCTGATGCTAATAACCACAGCATTGATATGACACGATATGCAATGGAACCAGTATGGAGAAGGAAAGGAGCTTAATATAATGAGCAATAGAGTATCTGTATTAGGTACGGATTACGCAATCTTACAGGATTGCAATACAACTAAAGATTTAAACAACAAAGGGCTTGATGGAGAAACTAATCTGTATTCTAAAACAATAAGCATATGCAATATAGTCGATATATTAGAACCAGATAGCACAGCTTATGAGAAAGCTGTTAGATACAAGGAAACAATGAGACATGAGATAATACATGCGTTTTTCCATGAATCTGGTTTAGATGATTATTGCATGGATGAGGTATTAGTGGACTATTTAGCTAAACAGTGGAACAAAATGTCTATAGCATTTCAGGAAGCATTGGAGGATTGTAATGAATAAGAAAGTTGTAAAGATAGATAGGGAAAAGCATATATTATGGTTTGATGACGGCAGTAATGAGTATTATACAACAGAAGAAGATAATAACAGCACTATTGATAAGGAATATCAGAATGGCAATCATGCCAGCTATTATGGTGGTAAAGATAATCCATATGAATGTGTGAAAGTGATTAACGCATGGGGAGAACAGAATAACTGGGATTTTCAGGATGGTTTTTATCTCGGTACAGTTCTTAGATATTTATGTCGCAATGGTAATAAGAAAGGTAATGCTAAAGAGCAGGATTTGCAAAAATGCATTAACTATTTACAAATGTATTTAGATAAATTACAATCTACTAAGGAACATGATGAAGTTTTAGCTTATACAGAATAGGAGATATTTACATGATTAAACGATTATTGAGACTTATTCAGGAAGCCTTGAATAAGATGTTTGCTAATAAAGATATAAAAACAGCCTTGAGCATATCTATAGACACAATATCGCAGGATATGCAGAATGCGATTGATTTATGGCGGCAGATGTACAAAGATAACTCACCTTGGCTTGATGATGATGCTGGAATATACTCTTTAGGGCTTGCAAAGCAGATATGTAAGGAATTACAACAGCAGGTGTTGAGTGAGCTGGAGACACATATAAGTGAGCCCGGAGTTAGTGATGATGTAGCAGATGAGGATAAACAGGCTGAGGAAGTTATAGATACAAGGGCTAAATACTTAAATGAAATATATACCAAGAGATTCTTAAAACAGCTTCCACAGGCAATGGAAAAGGCTTTAGCATTAGGCGGTATGATTATCAAACCTTATTTTAGCAATGATAATGTATACTATGATTATTGCTATCAGGGTGAGTTCTACCCTATAAGCTTTGATGATGATGGAAATATTATAGATATAGCTTTCTATGATTCTTTCACTACTGCCGATTATGTGTATACTAAGATTGAAAGACAGGAATTTATTGCTTCTGAGCATAAGATTATAGTGACTAATACAGCTTACAGGGCTAAAGTGGTTAATAAGGATGATGATACAGTTGAACAGGATTTAGGAAATGAGATTCCATTAACAGAGATTGACAAGTGGGCTAATTTAGAACCCTATGTGCCTATTGAGAATGTAGAGAAGCCTATGTATGGATATTTTAAAGTTCCAACAGCTAATAACATTGACCTTAATAGTCCACTTGGCATATCTATATTCAGTCCAGCGACTAAGTTAATAAGAAAGGCAGATGAACAGTTCTCCAGACTGGATTGGGAATATGATGGTGGACAGCTTGCGATTGATATAGACCCTAATGCAGTACAGTATTCTACTGAGTACTATGGTACACAAATGAAGATGGATAAATGCCAAGATAGATTGTATAGGAAAGTAGATTTAGGACAGGATGATACCTATAATGCATGGGCTCCAGCTCTTAGGGATGCTAATTATATCAATGGTCTTAATGCTTACCTGTGCAAGATTGAGGATATTATAGGGCTTGCAAGAGGTACATTATCACAGGTGGAAAGTGAAGCCAGAACAGCAACAGAATTAAAACTGTTAAAGCAAAGAACCTATATAACAGTATCAGCTATTCAGGAAGCTATGGAAAAGGCTATCAAGGATATTGTTTATGCAACTAATGTATTAGTATCTCTTTATAGTCTTGCTCCTGAAGGCGATTATGCTACTATTATTGAGTGGCAGGATAGTATATTAACAGATACAGACACAGAGCTTGAACAACAGCTTAATCTCAAGCGTGAGGGTATTATAAGCAAGGCTGAGATAAGAGCTTGGTATAAGGGAGAACCATTAGAAAAGGCACAGCAGGAAATAGCGGCTATGGAAAAAGAAGCACAGCAACAGCAGTTAAATGATATATTCTCAGGTCTGCCATCTACAACATTAGAAAACAATGGTGCAGATGATGAGACAGATAAAAATAAACAGAACAATACTAAACAGGATAATGAAGAAAAAGAAGAGGAGTGATTAAATGCTTTCTGATTCTAAATTAACAGATTATTCCTATATTGTAGCGGCAAGATTTGAAGCTATTAACACACATTATATAAAGCTAATGGCTAAACAGATAAAGGAGATAGGACAACTATCTCCTTCTAATATCTACCGACTACAGCAAATGACTAAAATGCAACAGAATATAGATACTATTAATTATTTACTGGCACAGGAAACAGGCAGAACACTTGAGGAATTATATCAAATATATGATATGAGTGGAATGTCCTTATATGGAGATACTTATAAGCTCTATACTGCAAGAGGGATATCACAAGTGCCATTTGAACAGAATACAAGAATACAACAGTATCTTGAAAGTATGAAACAACTTACAGCTAATACTTTTGTTAATCTGTCTAATACAACAGCATTATATGAGCCTTATAGACATTTAGTTGATACAGCTATAGATGCTATAGTAAGCGGAACAGGTTCCTATGATGAGCTTATAAGAGCCCAGCTTACCGATACATCACTTTCCCCACTTGTAAGAAATGCTGATGAGGGGTTAAGAATCACATATGCAAGCGGGCAAACAAGGCGATTAGATAGTGCTATTCGTATGAATGTATTAGATGGTATGAGAGAAGTCAACAATGGTATTAGAGAACAGGTTGGAAAAGAGTTTGGGGCTGATGGTGTAGAGGTTACTGTTCATGCTTTATGTGCCGCCGACCATATAGATATTCAAGGACGACAGTTTAGCAAAGAGGAGTTTGCTAGAGTTAATGGTGCTTTAAGAAGAAAGATATCTACATGTAATTGTAAACATGCTACATTCCCGATTATCTTAGGTGTATCTGAACCAGCTTATACAGATGAGGAGCTTGCTAAATATAAGGCTAATAGTGAACAGAAAGTGACTATAGATGGCAGGGAAATGACTAAGTATGAAGCTACACAGGTACAAAGAAGAGTTGAAACAGAGATACGAAAGGCAAAGGATAGAACTATATTTGCAGAAAATTCTGGAGATGCAGAATTAGCAAAGCAAGCTAAAGCAAGAGTTGAAGCATTAAAAAAGCATTATAGCAATGTTTCAAGACAGGCTGGATTAACTCCTAAGATGGATAAAACTTATGTACAAGGTTATACAGGAAAACAAGTAAAACCTAAATCAATTAAATTAAATGTATAAAATAAGACCTACTCATAATCGAGTAGGTCTTTATTATTACCAAGCTCTATCACCATTAAGCGCCACTCCAATAGATTCTGCATATTTATCTTGAGCTGTTACAACATTATGATTATCATGCACTCTTTTTCCTATGTATCTTTCGGTGACACAAGCTGTTGAAGTTAAATGCCTTCCGTCAGTAGTCTCAAATTCCAATTCAAATTTATAAAGATACTGTTTTTCTGATAATATATTTCTTACCTCAATTAGCTTCGCTTTCTTATTTTCTACAGGCACACCATATATTCTATGTCCTATATCAGTTATTATGTAATAATTGCCTATTGCATACTTAGGCTTTGTTGTATTCAGCCAGATAAACTGGTCAAGTAATTTCTTTCCTTTAGTATCCTCCTTTTCCATTAATTTCTGCAAAGTGTTTAATTCTGATTTCGTCATATAAAGACCTCCTGTAATATGTATTAGAGTATTTCTACCCTTTATTGTATTATACTATATTGTAATACATATGTCAATAGAAGTTATCAACAACTTCCAAAAAGTTATCAACAAAACTAAAAGTTAGACACAAAGTTATCAACATATTAACCTAGTTATCAACATAAAATTGTTGATAACTTTTATTTTTGTCTTAATTGTGTATAACTATGTTAGTAACTTGTTGATAATTTGTTGATAAGTGCGTAAATGTTAATAACTTTGTTGATAACTATTTACATTGTTGATAATTTTGTGTATAATACAAAATGTAAATAATCCATATTCCAGAAAGTGGAATTAAAAAATATTTTAGATTAAGGAGACAACGATATGAAGAACATTTATGAAATCTTGAAGTCCTTTGGGCTTGCCATACCAGAAGATAAGAAAGATGAGTTTGACAAGATGCTTAATGAAAATTATAAAACGCAGGCAGAAGTCAATAATCTTAATAGTAAGCTATCTAAGGCAGAAGGTGAAAGAGATGCTTTACAGATTAAGTATAATGATGATATTAAACAGCGTGATACTGACCTTGCAGATTTAAAGCAGAAGCTTGCAGATGCTGGCACTGATGCAGAAACATTGAAGAATCTTCAGACGGAGTTTGATACTCTAAAGACTAATTATGCCAATGCTCAGGCTGATTATCAGAAGGAACTTAATAAGCAGGCTTATGAGTTTGCTATTAAGGAAAAGGTTAATGGCTTACAGTTCACAAGTAATTCTGCTAAGAAAGCATTTTTAAGTGACGCTTTAGCTAAGAATCTTACAATGGACAATGGCAATATATTAGGCTTTGATGATTTTGTAAATGCTTATAAGGAGCAGGATGCAGGTGCATTTGTAGTGGAAACTACTACAGAAGACCCTAAGCCGCCCATGTTTGGTTCTAAGTCTACTAAGAAGGATGAGCCTAGTCCTAAAGCAGACGAACCTAAGGAGAGACCATTAATTTGGTAATTTAGAAAGGAGATTATAAAATGCCAAGAATTACATCACTTGAAGTTTTACTTGACCCAGCAGGCAAGATGCTTTTAGCTGAAGCCTATGATGGAGTTATTGAGAATGTGCAGAAAGCCACAATCTCAGGACAGTTAAAGAACACAGATTTATCTGGAGACCCAACAGCAGGTACAGTAGAAGCAAAGAGATTCGTTAATGCTAAGTCTAATGCCTATGGTACAGCTAGAGGAAAGGGAAAGGGTGAGCTTGTAAAAGGTAAGACAGTGACAATTCCTATTGATACAGACCGAGAGTTTATCGAAGAGGTTGAACAGAAGGATGTATCTCTTTTAGGAGTTGATGGACTTATTACAAGAAGAAGTGCTAACCATGCAATGCAGATGACTAATGAGCTTGACAGAGCTTTCTTTGCAGAATGTGTTGCTAGTGGTACACAGTTCACACCATCTACAGGAACAACAGAGATTCAGGATATTATTGAGGAAGCTATTGTAACACTTGAGACACTCAAGAATGATTACATTGATGGTATTCCAAGAAATATGTTATCTGTAGAAGTTACTCCTGCCGTATATAGCAAGATGAGAAAGTACCTTGATGAGGTTGTTC
>CAVBBU010000092.1:0-7402 GCA_963593765.1 Bacteroidaceae bacterium
ATGTGTTAGATTTTAAAGTGGTATCTAAAGCAGCATCAAGCGGAATTTTATATCTAGTTTTTTCTATTATAATTCCATCACACTTAGCTAGCAGCTTTTTAAAGGCTTCCTTATTAAGAGGAAGATTATACTCCTCACGGCACATAAGGCCGCTTCCTTTATATGTAAGTATATATTTATCTCCCTCACATCTAACTCTAACTACAGGCTTAGTACATAGATAGCCCTGCTTGTAGCTTTCGTGAGGGTAGGCTGATATATTTTTAGGAAGACCTTTAATTAAAAATTTTCTCTCGATTTCCATAAATTTACATCCTTATATCTGCTTTGTTATGCAAAAAATAATCATAACTAAAGGTATTATATGAAAAAAATTCATATGCGTAAAGTCTGTCTTGACTAACTGGGGGGGGGGGTATAATAGAATGTAAAAAACATTTGTGATTTATTTATCAATTTGAAAAATAGTAAGAATTAATAATGCAAAATACTTCTTTTTAAGTATCAAATCGGGAGGTTGTATTATGGGAAAAAATAAAACTAAAATCAAGAGACTTGCAGCACTATGGCTCAGCCTAGCTATGCTTGTTGGCTCTGTCTATACGAGTAGTAACTACAGCTCGCTTGCTGACCAAACAGGCCTAAAAATACTTGAAGGCTTCAAGGCTGAAAATAACAAGAGCAGTGGAAGCAGCGACAGCTCAGATGGAGTTACAGCTGTAAAAGCAACAGCTGATAATTCTGATGAGATAACAGATGGCGATGTAATAGATGACACCACCTCTAATTTTGATGCCATAGATGGGGATATAGCAACTGCATCTAATGCAAATGCGATTAAAATTGCTAGGCTTACTTCTTCAGAGGATAAGATTGTTATAGCTACCTCGCCAAACTCATATATAAAGCTTTTTGAAGATGAGGATACTGTTATAAAGGATCCAAGTGATTTTACTGCAGGTAAATATGGCTCAAAGACTATGAAGATAGACTTTAGGCTTGACCCTACTATCGATATTCCGGATGGACAAAAAACTAATATAGGTGGAGAGATTATTGTCCCTAAGGGCTTTAAGCTTGATACATCAACCCTAGAATCAGACAATAACTGGAAGGTAGAAGAGACAACTAATGAAGACGGAGATACTGTGCTTGTATATAAAAGTCAAAGAAAGCTAGTTTTTGTTAGGCAGACACTTCTTATAGAACAGGATGCACAATATCTTATTAATAATCTAGACACTAAAAATGAATATAAATTTGCACTAAAGCTCTATAGCAACTATGGTGAAGAAAATCAAAAGCTTATAGTAAAAAACGAATCAGATGATGAAACTGCAAGCTTCTCATTTGTGCTAGATGATACAGAGCCTACATGGACTGTAGATGTTCAGAATAATGGAATAACATATAAGCCATCAGACTTTACTTCATATTCTTCAAGTGCGGCTGACAACGTAACAAATTCCTTTAGTGACGTTAATAATTCTAATTTATTTAAAAGTGGACTTGTTGTTAGGTATCATAAAACTAAAGGATATATGACAGATGGTACACTTTTTAAAATTTTGACCGAAGGACTTCCACGGTCTATTAGTAGTGGAAATCAAACATACCAATTTTATATTAGATATACAGATATTAACGATAATGTTATTAACTTACCAATATCATATAGCGATCGTAATGATATTTATAGTGCAACAAATGGTGAGTATAAGCTTCAAGCTGCTGAGCTGTCTAACAGGTCGACTACTGGATTTATAAAGGAATTTCAGGTTATATCAGGATCTTCACCTAGTAATAGCACATATGCAGATGTTTTATATAATGAAGGCACGCTAGAAATCAAAGTCATGCCTAACGTATTATATAACAAGCTTTTTTACGAGAACGATTGGAATGATAACGCACGTCTTACATTTACATCAGCATATGCTCCGTCAGTAGCAGATAGGGATGGAAATGTAAAAGCAACAGGAGATCCAATAACAGTAAATGTTGAAAATGGTACTCAAATTGAAGCTGTGACCTCTGCATATTCAGCGTCAGATATTAATGGAACTAAGGTGTTGCAATACCAGTATGGAACAGCATATAACTATTGTGACACAAGTGCTCAGTCAATATATATTAAGAATAGTAGCAGTAATATGACTGGCTGGAAGGTCTATGATGATTTTATATATACCATAGAATACAACGGAGAAAATGGATATGGTGAAGCACTTACTCCAATAATGCTTACAGACCTAAAAACAACCTATACTTATGGTTTAACCTATAAGATTCATATTAAGAACTCAGCTAATAGTAGTGAGAGAATCGAGACGATTTTAGGTAAGAAAAATAGCTCAGAGGCATATCCATATACACCATCAGATTCAGAAAAGGTAATCGGGACTGGGCTTACATCGTGGAATAGTAATGGTAATAGCTTGTCTAGTACGGAATATGTATCTAAGATAGAGATTGTAAAGGATAAGGCTTCTGCAAGTTACTTTAGAGATTCATCAGCTAGGCTTGGGTATGTAACGTTAAGAGCACGCCACTATAAGATAGATGGAAGTAGTACTAATATACCAGATGGTACTAATGTACAGATAAAAACAACTGTTAAGAAGGGTGGTACAACATACGGCCCATTTGTTGAGAATGTAACTACTGTGGAAACTATGGACCATATGGGCGATACTCTAGAGCTAGCCACTCCAAGTATATCTATAAGCATACAGGTAAACCATGCTACAAAGGATAATGGCATATTAGGTACATATACATTAAAAAAATATCCTCTCTCTTCGCGTTATAGTGAGACTGATCCACCAGTAATAGTTTTATCAGGTGATGGCGTTACCTTGACAGATAGAGTATCTGCAACAAATCAAAAGCTTTTATATATAATTGGTGATGATGGGGAATTTTATGATGTAAGTAGTAGTGGCGCAGTTAAGGCAAGTGATTATATTATAAATGCAACAAGAACCTTGCCAGTTTCTGCTGGGTATGAACATGTGCCGGGATTACAAAAAGGAATAACTGCTATTTATGCACATAGAAGCTCATATACTTCATATACAGATAGTAAATTGTATGATTTATCATCGCTGTATGAAAAACTAGGCATTAAATATGCAACCAAGCTGGTTATAAGTCAGGATTACATTAACAGCTGGAATGTTACTAACGAGAGCGGCGAAACATGGACTAAGTGCTTTTATGCTAATACCTTAGAGCCGGGACACTTAAACTATGATAATATTGTTGGAATTAATAGTAACCCTGACAAGGGAGATTTTAATTTAGAGCCAGTGCAGCTAAAATACAAGGTAGAGCTATATTGCAAGGCAAGTGCGTGGCTGACTGAAAAGGATGGTGGTACATATATAGATGAAGATGGTGGAAACCACGGCGCAGGAACTGCTGAGGTTCAAAACCTATCTAAAATAGTATATGGTAATGCAGAAACTGTACAATCAAAAAATATGGATACCTTCTTAACGCCTACGATTAGCACTGTGGGACAAGTAAATGGTTCATATGATACTAGGCTTACAGATTCTGGCAATATATTGGCACAGGTATCTGCTTCTGGCTTTACAGAGAATCAAAATAATGTATATATAGATTATGACAATGTTGTATATGATTTTGAGGGAACAGATCCGCAGCTCCTTTCTATTACTACAGGAGTAGGAGTTATTTTAAATTCAACATATGATCGCTATACATTAAAAATAGAATATAAAACAAGTGATGGACAAACGCATACTTATACTCCTGATTTTTATAGAACCTCTTCTTATGTAAGCTATTATTTTGTTCCTTTTGAGATAGATGCAGGAACCTATGTAACAGCAGTTAAGGTAAGTGCAGCAAACGAGGATTATACATGGTCAAAAATAGGAAGCTCATCGATGAAGATGAATTGTGGTCTCCCAACTGTAACCTTGTGCAGAGCCGGAACTGATGAGGTTGTACCAGCAGTTTATCCTTCATCCGGTAAAAAAGTAGGATATCAGGGGAATGTACATTCATCAGGAAGAATATATGACCAATTAGAATATAAATGTACACTATCTTATGATGATATATTTGGCAAGCACACAACCATGACAACTAATACCGGAAAATCATCTTATATTGCAAGAAGCTCGTATTCGGTAGGATTTACAGGCATAGATTCTTCGAGATATACGTCTTCTTATACTGATAAAGTAGCCTATGATAAAAACAAGCTAAATCGTGGTGCTAGCTTTACAGCAACAGTAAAACCAGATATTTATCTTAAAGCTGGTCAAGTCGTTGGAGCGAGTAGCGCATTAAAGCTTAGACCTGTGTTCTATATAGCTATTGATAAGGATTTTACACCAGATACCTCAAATATTACTGGGCTTAATGGTGCTTCTGCTGTATTTTATCCGGCAGGAACAGGAAATGGATATTCGGGAAGTGACAAGTATGGATATTTGGTTATAGACCTTGAAAATGTTGCTGAAGGGGATCTTCCATCTTCGACAACAAGTACGTATAATAGTTATTACAAACATAGTAAATGGTCATATGGAGAGTATAATATTCCACTGATTGTAGCCTATGATGCTAATGAAGGTGTCGCTAAAGTTCCTATTAAGCATATATGGACTGATGTACCTCATGACTCGGGAAGAGATGGAAGTAGTGGTAATTACCTAGCACGTATCGATTTAGAGAGTGGTGAGTCTGGAGCACCTGATATAATTGATAGTACTGGAAAACATATTTCGAAACTTAAAACAAATAGTTCCGGTGAACCTATAATGCTATACAGAGACCTTTCAAGTGCTACATACAATCAGGTTGTTATTAATACCCTAGATAAGGGTGGTATGGTTCCTTATGTAACAGAGAATATAACAGGCGGAACTAGTCAGGATAGTGTCAACGGAAGAGATTTTACGGAGCTTGATAAAACTAAAGGCTTGTTTGGAAGCAAAATATACCTTGTAGGAAATAGTTCAAAGATATTAGCAGATTTTAATATCTATATTCCTGTCCCTAAAAAAGGCGAAACCAATATGGTTGATGGCGGAGAACAATCAGAGGCTTCTGACTTTGGACTTAAATATATGAGCATGGATATATCTGAGCTTAGCAAGGTAGCGACAGGAGTTAAAGTATATTATACTACTGCTGCGAATCCGGGCGCTAATGGATATACCTCTATGTCAGCGTCAGCTACAGAGTGGCTTTCTGATGTTCCTAGTGATTTGTCAAAGATAACTGGAATTAAGGTACACCTGGATGAATTATCTAAAGGAGCTAGGCCTTACTTTACACTGCAGTATCAGCTTGATGGCGATAAGATAGAGATAGGTGAGCTAAAAGCGTATCAGATCTACTATTGCAATTATAAGACAGATAGCGAGTGGCAGTATGATGGCGGATATACTAATCCTAATGTAGCAGAGTATATACTTGAGGATATGTCTATCTCTGGTCTTGTATGGGATGAGAGTGGCACAGTTCCAGATTCGATATATAATAAGATTATTGACTCTCCACTAAAGGGTGTCACCATTAAGCTATATAAAAAGGATGGAACAGAGATTGTACAAACAAGTAGTGCATCTAATGCTAAATTTGTGACAGCCGAAGATGGCACCTATGAGCTAGTAGCTCCGAGTGATGGTGAATTTATAGTTGGGCTGACAAAAGAGGTTAATGATGGTGAAGACTGGAAGCTAGTTAATATGCTCCAAGGAACTGAAACCAATAATAAATCATATGGCAATCCGACTACAGCAGCAACAAGCAATGGAGTATTTAGTGCAAAGACAGATGTTCTATATTTTGAAACAAACTATGCACAGGGTAAGTATACATTATCTAATATAAACTTTGGCTTATACAGATTGGCAAAGATATCAACCTCGAGTGATGCTTTCGTGCATACAGGAGATGCTGCCTCAACAATCAAAGCAGAGTTTGATGGATATACTAAGTCACTTGGTGATGATTATGAGGTTAAATATGGAACGCCAGCAGATAGCAGTATAATCGAGTTTACAGATAATAAGGATAATACTGCCAGTGTAAAGGGATTAAAGGCTGGAAAGACAAATGTAGCTGTTAGTATTACAGATAAGTATGGTAATCTTGTAAGTGGTAAGATAAACCTTGTTTCATATGTAAATGTAAAATATGATGTAATGACTAATGGTGGTACTGGTACAGTATCTGATGCAACTATATATTATGTAGATGAGTATGCGAATGTAGCTTCAAATCTAAAGGCTGCCAAGAATAGTGCAGAGGTAATCCTGCCTACTGGAGATCCGGATATATATACTGTCAAGGACGGCTCAGGAATAACACCACCTACAGGATTTGTATTTGCAGGCTGGTCGACTAATAAGGACTCTGATAAGGATAGCTGTGACAGAATTATAGGTCAGACATATAGCATAACAGAAACAGACATGGGAAATGATATTACCTTGTATGCTATATATGCAGGATGTGATGTCACCTATAGGATAGAGTTCTACAGACAGGTGAAAGGACAGCCGGTAGGAGTAGAAGCTAGCTATGAGCATTATATTGGTGGTGATACTATAGCAGGTGATACTCTAGCAACAGGTAGCTCTGCATCAAAGGTAAAAGCACCTGAGGGATACCTTACTAAGTTTGGAAAACAGTATAAGTTTAATGCCGATATGTCTAGCAAACAGCTTGAGCAGACTATAGCAGGCGATGGCTCAACTGTAGTTAAGCTCTACTACGACATAGTCGAAAGTACCGATGGCGGCGGTGGAGGCTCTGGAGGCGGCGGCAGTAGCAGTACTGGAAAGCACGCTGTAAATCCAGTAAATGCAGATGAAACAAATATTGATAAGGACCAAACAACACTAGTCGAGCCAAAGCCAGATGATAATAATTACAGAAACTGGGTTTGGGGACTAATGCCAAAGACAGGAGAAGAGGCAGCTAAGATGGGTATGCTACTCTTATCTGTAGCAGGCTTGATAGCAATCTTTGCAGCAATGGTAGCAAGAAGAAAGCAGAGGAAATAAAGCGTTACGCCCTCCTCGCAGCACATACGTATTATGCAGGTACGTTCGCACTCTAGTGTTCGAGCAGTGGTTCTAAGCCTGCAAAATACGCAGGCTAAGAACCAGCCTCACACATGCCCTGCATAATAGTATGTGTCTGCTCGAGGGCTTGGATTCGCAAAATAGACAGGCTTCATTTTGCTTCAAAATTGCAATTTAGAGTATATCCGAAATTTCTTAACAACTTTGTTGTTTAGAAATTTCGCACACTTTCTGATCCGATTTAGTCGGGAAGAAAGTGTTCCCGTACAAAGAGTGTGAGCAGCGCATAGCGGTTCCCAGCGTAGCTGCGAGCACTGCTTTATTCG
>CAVBBU010000093.1:0-5491 GCA_963593765.1 Bacteroidaceae bacterium
ATAATACTCGAGCCGGTTAGATAGATATCTACCGGCTCTCCTCCCTTTTATGGAGAATCCTGCGAAGCAAGATTCTTTCTTGTTTCAATTTATTTCAATATCTGGTCGCCATCCTTGATGCAATAATTATATGAAACACCTATGCTCTTCATCCAGCTCTTAACCTCCTCTATAGGCCAAGAACCAGAACCTGCTCCGCCTCCGTTATCATTGTCCCAGAGCCACTGCGGAGTACACCATAGTGCAACCTTTGGAGCGAGCTGCTTATACAGATCTAAGTCAACACCGCTTTCGCCATGATGTGCAAGCTGAACTATATCGCACCTTAGATTCTCTCCCTGATGCTCATCTAAAAATCTCTTGCCGCCATCATATGCAAGGTCACCAAGGAACATTATTTTCCTTCCCCCCATCTCCATCTTATATACTATAGACGAATTATTAATCGCATTGTTTGGTATAAGATATATGTCGTTCATAACTGTTACCTTAACATCATCTATAGTTATTACATCATTTTTATGTATGTCCGGATGAAGCGTTCCTGCCGGAAGCTTGCTAAGTGCAGTCGCATTATCTAAAACCATCTGTGCTCTTGATGGTTCATTTTCCTGATACCATTCTATATTAGTGTAGCTATAGTACACCGCATCTATAGTTATTCCATAAAGTCCATCATTAATAATCTTGGTCAATGCTCCCACATGGTCAGAGTGTGGATGTGTTATAAACCATGCACTTACTCTGCCGCCCTTTGATAGGATAGTCTGCACGAGATGCTCTGCATCACCCTCAACGCCACCATCAACCACTATTAGACTTCCATTTTTAGTTGTTATAACAAAGCTCTCCATCTGACTTGCTGTTTGATTTGCAAGCATCATAAGCTCCTCGCCCTGAAACAAGTCACCGCTTATAACTCCAGGCCCGAAGCTTCTGTCTACTGCACCTGCAAAGCTTACCATGCTATGTAAAAGCACAAGCACAGCTGTCATGGCAAATGCAATACATTTTTTTGTTCTATTCACTATTAAAACTCCTTGCGTATTATTACTCAGCAACACTCTCCGCTGTAGTCTCTGCCGCACCTTCAGCTTCACCCTCAGCCGTAGTCTCCGCTACAGCCTGTGCATCACTTTCTGTGCTTTCCTTTGTCATAGATGCCATAACCTGCGGAAGAACCGGATCGTTACTACCTGCATCTATAATTTGATTAACCAGATACTCCTCCGGATGAAGAAGTATATAATCTGTATCCCAAAGCACCTGAAGGTCTATAGTATACTCATCCCAAAATCCGCCATAATAATCATCAGTTGAAAATGCATACTTATTATCCTGAGTTGCAACAGCATCATTAAATGCTCTTATATATGCCTTACCATATTCAAGTGCCACAAGCTGACTTGTCTTATTCTCGATAGGCCATATTAGCTCAACTGTTTTTTCTTCCTCATGTACAGCAAAGTCTAGGTAGCTTCCAGCCGGATAATCATCCTTGTTAAGGGTTTCCTCACACTCTGCCATAACCTGATCCCAGTCTATAGTTACATTATCTTTTATAGTTAGATCCGGTGTATCTGAATGTGGTAAAACTATAGATTTTTCCATACAACCACTTAGCACTCCTGCTGCCACAACAGCTAATGCGAAAGCCGCAACCATCTTAATTAGTTTCTTCATAATAATTACTCTCCATTACTTCAATTTTTACTTTGCCATTATATAGGAAAATGCTCCCGTATGGCTAGTTTTATGTAAAATGTCAGAAAAAATTAATGCTAATTCTAAGTCCTGCCTATTGTTTTTAGCCTATTTTGCTGTTATACTGTTCAAAAATACTTTATTTTTTAAATTTTTGAACATAAAGGAGCCTAATATGAATAATTCTAGCCTAAAGGGACGTATAGACTGGCTGACTACACTACTTCCATTTGTCGCTATATTTGTGCTATGTCTGCTTTTTGTTATATATCCTGCAGACTCATCACATATTCTTTCTATTATAAGAAGCTTTCTTGGCGACACCTTAGGAAGCTATTACCTTCTAGTTGGTCTTTTGATATTTTTTATTTCTATATATATGGCATTTTCAAGATTTGGAAAAATTAAGCTTGGCGATATAGAAAAGCCTGAGTTTTCTAATTTCAAGTGGGGCTCTATGATGTTTACTGCAGGACTTGCCGCCGATATACTTTTCTACTCTCTATGTGAATGGATATTATATGCAGGCGAATCCCACATATCAGCGCTTGGCTCTATGCAGGACTGGGCAAGCACATATCCATTGTTTCACTGGGGGCCTATCCCTTGGGGCTTTTATGTGACACTTGCCGTAGCCTTTGGATTTATGCTTCATATAAGAAAAAGAAATAAGCAAAAATTTTCCGAGGCATGCAGACCGCTTCTTGGAAGCTCTATAGACGGCTTTGCCGGTAGGCTAATTGACTTAATAGCTATATTTGCACTTATAGCCGGAACAGCGACTACATTTTCCCTTGCTACTCCTCTTATGTCTGCATCAGTAAGCAGCCTTTTTGGAATAGCTGACACTACAGCTCTTACTATAATACTTCTCCTCGTTGTTTGCGTGGTATATACGGTCTGTGCATATATAGGCTTAAAGGGAGTTGCACTTCTTGCCGCATCATGTACCTATCTATTCTTTGCATTTTTAATATATGTTTTTATAGGCGGCGGCGAGGCAAGATATATAATAGAAACAGGAATAACAGCCGTTGGCAATCTTACGCAAAATTTTATCGGACTTGCTACATGGACAGATGCATTAAGAACCTCTAGCTTTCCTCAAACCTGGACTATCTTCTACTGGTCTTACTGGATGGTTTGGTGCGTTGCTACTCCATTTTTTATAGGAAGCATAAGCAGAGGTAGAACTGTTAGGCAGGTAGTTTTAGGGGGCTATGCCTTCGGTCTCTCTGGAACCTTCCTTTCATTTATTGTACTTGGCAACTACGGACTGGGGCTTCAAATGCATGGCAGGCTAGACCTCTTAAGCATATATGCCGAAAGTGCAAATCTATATCAGACTATAGCGGCACTGCTTGGAACACTGCCTCTTGTAAAGCTAGGGCTTATACTTTTAATACTAACTATGATAACCTTTTACTCGACCTCATTTGATTCTATAACTCTGGTCGCCGCAGCTTACTCATACAAATCACTCGGAGATGATGAGCTGCCGGATAAAAGGCTTAAGCTCTTCTGGTCACTGTTTTTGATACTGCTTCCTATAGCACTTCTCTTTTCGGAAAGCTCTATGAGCAATCTTCAAACAGTGTCCATAATAGCTGCATTTCCTATAGGAATAATAATGCTGCTTATAATCTTTTCATTCTTTAAGGATGCGGATAGCTACCTGAAGGAAATTGACAGCAAATAAAATCTGAAGGCCTTGATAAATATTTAAATAACGCCTTATAGAAATTAATCCATCTATTTGATATACTGTCTATATATTTTTATTGGGGGTTATTATGGCAAAACACTCAGACATAGGCTTTATAACCGAAGATGACAGATATCTCTTTGGAATGGGCAGGCATTACGAGATATATAAAAAGCTTGGTGCACATCCATATAATGACGGCGCAGCAAGCGGATATTATTTTGCTGTTTGGGCACCGCATGCTAAAAAGGTAAGCGTTGTTGGTGAGTTTAATGGCTGGGATACCTCGGCAAATGCTATGAAGCCTTTAGCTGACTCTGGCATATGGGAAGCATTTGTACCTGATGCTACTCTCGGTCAGCTATACAAGTTTGCTATAAAAACCACGCAGGGCGATATTATCTATAAGGCAGATCCATATGCAAGGGGCTCTGAGTTTAGGCCGGGAACTGCATCAGTTATAGCAGATGAGCCTTGGAGCTTTAAGTGGAGTGATAAGGCTTGGCTTAATAAAAGAGGGAAGCATGACCCAAGACGTGTTCCTATGTCTATATACGAGTGTCACCTCGGCTCTTGGAAAAAGTGCGACAATCCAGAGAAGGATGGCTTCTTAAATTATAAAGACCTTGCACATGATCTCGGCGAGTATCTTACTGATATGGGCTATACGCATGTAGAGCTTATGGGTATAGCAGAGCATCCGTTTGATGGTAGCTGGGGATATCAGGTTACCGGCTACTATGCACCGACATCAAGGTACGGCACGCTTGATGAATTCGAATACTTTGTAAACTATATGCATAAAAAGGGAATAGGCGTGATACTCGATTGGGTACCTGCACATTTCCCAAAGGATGATTTTGGGCTTTCCCTTTTTGATGGAGCACCGCTGTACGAATATCCAGATCCACGCATGGGCGAGCATCCGGACTGGGGCACTAAGATATTTAACTATGGCAATAACGAGGTCAAAAATTTCCTTATTGCAAATGCACTCTATTGGCTGAATGAATTTCATATAGACGGACTTAGGGTAGATGCTGTTGCTTCTATGCTTTATCTTGACTATGGAAGAAAGGACGGCGAGTGGATTCCTAACAAGTATGGCGATAACAAAAATCTAGATGCCATAGAATTTTTCAAGCATCTTAATTCGATTATAGCCGGCAGAAATGACGGAAGTATGATTATAGCTGAGGAGTCTACTGCATGGCCGCTTGTTACACACTCTCCGGAGGATGGCGGACTTGGCTTTACCTTCAAGTGGAATATGGGCTGGATGCACGACTTCCTTGAGTATATGAAGCTTGATCCTTATTTTAGAAAGGGTGCACACTCGAATATGACCTTTGCTATGACCTATGCAACCAGTGAAAATTATATACTGGTGCTCTCGCATGATGAGGTCGTACATCTAAAGTGCTCTATGATTAATAAAATGCCCGGCATATATGAGGACAAGTTCTATAATCTAAAATGTGCTTACGCATTTATGATGGGACACCCAGGAAAAAAGCTCCTTTTTATGGGGCAGGACTTTGCACAGTGGCATGAGTGGGATGAGAAGGTTTCTCTTGACTGGCATTTGCTTAATGAACCGCTGAACGCCGAGCTGCACGAATTTTACAAAGGTCTGCTTCATATATATAAAAACCACAGCTGCCTTTACGAGCTGGATGACAACTGGGATGGTTTTGAATGGGTCAATGCAAACGACGGCGACCGCTCTATCTATTCGTGGATACGCTATAACAGCAAAAAGAAAAAGTCGCTGCTTTTTGTAGTTAATTTTACGCCTATGGAGCGTAGTGATTATATGGTAGGTGTTCCAAAGCTTGGCAAGTATAAGCTAATACTTGATGAGAAGATCGGCTCGTATGAGCTTGCAGGCAAAAAACCTGTAGAGTATAAGGCTGCAAAGGGCGAGTGCGATGGCATGCCATGCAGAGTTGTCCATCCGCTAGCACCGTATGGGGTGCTGGTGTTTGAGTTTTAAAATGCATTAGCAAATATATATAAAAAATAAGTCGCTTTTGCAGCGACTTATTTTATTGCTTTTATTTACATTATTATAGATTAAAT
>CAVBBU010000093.1:5501-6319 GCA_963593765.1 Bacteroidaceae bacterium
GAATATGTGGTTATTATTGCATGTTATCAATACCCAAATTCTCCATATCATTTGCCATAATACTCCCTTGGTTTTAAGCTCATATTCTTTTATTACATAGCAATCGACAAGTCGCCCATTAGTTTTCAGCCAAACAGCCGAGAAATATTCCGCCAACTCGCCGATTAATTTTCAGCCAAATCACCGAAAAATGTTTACATATGCCTATAAAATGACTATAATGTTTTACATAATTACCTATTTGACATGTTGCAAAATGGAACTATTCACATAAGCACGAGGATAAAGCCATGAAAAATTATAGAAAAAGAATAGCCGATGACGTGCTTAAGAAAAAGCTTGAAGGCAAGGGTGCTGTTTTAATTGAAGGTCCTAAATGGTGTGGTAAGACTACCACGGCTGAGCAAATAGCAAGAAGCATCCTATATATGGATGACCCCGAATATAAGGGACAAAATATAACTATGGCAGAGCTTAATCCTAAACGACTACTAGCAGGCGATACACCTAGGCTTATAGACGAATGGCAGCTTGCCCCAACGCTATGGGATGCTATACGTTTTGAGGTAGATCATAGAGATGGGCTTGGGCAATTTATACTTACAGGATCAGCCGTACCTGCAGATACCAAAGATATAAATCACTCAGGCACAGGCAGGTTTGCGTGGCTAACCATGAGACCTATGAGCCTTTTTGAATCAGGTGATTCGACAGGTAGCGTTAGCCTGCAGATGCTTTTTGATGGTAAGCAAAATATTGATGGTGAAACCAGCATAGACATAGAGCGACTTGCATTTCTTATATGCCGTGGTGGATGG
>CAVBBU010000093.1:6329-7339 GCA_963593765.1 Bacteroidaceae bacterium
GCTATAGATATGCAAGATGAAATTTCTCTAAGTCAGGCTACGGATTATCTTGATGCTGTTGTTCATAATGATATAAATCGTGCGGATAATATTCAAAAGAATCCAGAGCGAGTTAAACGTCTTATGCGTTCTTATGCTAGAAATCAAGGGAGTCAGGTTGCAAATACTATCCTTGCATCAGATATGTATCTAAGCGAAGGTAACACTACTGATTCAGATACGGTTTCTACCTATTTGAATGCACTTAGAAAAATCTTTGTTGTTGAGGACATGCCTGCATGGAATCCGAATCTTAGATCTAAAACAGCTATACGAAGCTCTGATACAAGATACTATATAGATCCTTCTATAGCTGTAGCTGCATTAGGAATTGGTCCAACGGATCTTATCAATGATCTAAATACTTTCGGCTTTCTCCTAGAAACACTATGCGTTAGAGATCTGCGTGTTTATGCAGATGCTCTTAATGGAACTGTATATCACTATCGTGATAAAAATGGTCTGGAATGTGATGCGGTCGTACATCTAAGAAACGGCTCATACGGACTAATAGAAATTAAGCTTGGCGGAGATAAGCTTATTGAAGAAGCCTCTAACAATTTAAAGCTATTATCAACTAAGCTTGATACAAGCAAAATGAAAGCTCCATCCTTTATGATGGTTCTTACCGGAATTGGCAAATATGCTTATAGACGTTCAGATGGTGTATTAGTCGCTCCCATAGGCTGCCTTAAAAATTAGATATAAAGTCAATATTTTTTAAAGAATAACATCGCCTTATGTGTTATATTTAATTTAATCCAAAAAAGGAGCATGCATATGAGAATATTATCATTAATTACAATTACGGCTATTCTTATTACTAGCCTTAGTGCCTGCACGTCTAATTCTGCGCAGGCATCGTCACTAGAAATCAGTTCTTTTGGTGGTGATATAAGGCCAATAGGTGGATATACCACGCCGGAATCACCTGCGATTACTGATGAGCTTAAAAGCATATGTGATAAGGC
>CAVBBU010000094.1:0-7129 GCA_963593765.1 Bacteroidaceae bacterium
TTTATATAAAATGGGGAGCAAAACAACCTGAGTCTTGGCACATATATGCAGGGACATTATTATATATTGTATAATACGAACTTCCCTACATTATATGTATATACTGCGAGAAGATCAGTGATATCAGATTTATAGAAAAAATTATACAAAAACCGCCTTAGACAGTATCAAGTCTAAGGCGGTTTATATACGATGCCTAAATATTAGAACCCAAAATATCTCATCGCATTATTATAAGATATGCCCTCAACGATTTCCTTAAGAGCCTTCTCATCATTAGGATACATACCTTCCTCAACCCATCTACCTATTATGCGACAAACAATTCTTCTAAAGTACTCATGACGAGTGTAAGAAAGAAACGATCTTGAATCAGTAAGCATACCATTAAAGTTACCTAGGCAGCCAAGACTTGCAAGCGATTTCATCTGCTTTTCCATACCATCTAAGTGATCGTTAAACCACCAAGCAGAGCCCTGCTGGATTTTGCCGGCACAGCTTGAATCCTGAAAGCAGCCAATTATAGTTCCTATTACAGCATCATCTGCAGGATTAAGAGAGTAGAGTATAGTCTTTGGGACTTCATTAGTGGCGCTAAGAGCATTTAAAAAGTCAGCTGTTTGCGAGCTTGGAGCATAGTTACTTATGCAGTCAAAGCCAGTATCTGGACCGAGCTTCTTAAACATAGCTGCATTATTATCTCTCTTGCAGCCGTAGTGAAGCTGCATAACCCAGTTAAGCCTGTGATACTCCTTTGCAAGGAAAAGTAAAAATGATGTCTTATACTTTGTTACCTCGTCATTAGTAAGTAAAGAGCCGCTAAGCTTTTTCTTTAGTATATTATCAACCTCAGTATCATTAGCAGGATTATAATAAACATATTCTATGCCATGGTCAGATACACTGCAGCCATGCTTTGCAAAAAAGTCCATACGATTTTTAATAGCTTCCTTAAGACTAGCATAGTCATTTATCTTAATACCACTAGCCTCAGATAGCTTAGATATGTAACTGGTAAAATCATCCTTTTCTATATTAGTTGTCTTATCAGGTCTCCAAGCAGGTAAAACCTTAAAGCCAAGGTCAGAAATGCCAGAGAGCTTTTCATGCCACTCAAGACTATCTACAGGATCATCAGTAGTACATATAACCTTTACATTAGATTTTTTAATAATGCTTCTAACGCTCATGTCATCACTTGCTAGCTTTTCATTACAAAGCTTCCAAACCTCCTCGGCTGTATCGCCAGATAGATAGCCCTTATAATCAAAATATCTTCTTAGCTCAAGGTGACTCCAGTGATAAAGAGGATTGCCTATAAGCTTTGGAAGAGTCTCGGCCCACTTTTGGAATTTTTCTCTGTCAGTAGATTCTGTTCCGGTTATATATTTTTCATCTATACCATTACTTCTAATCTGACGCCATTTGTAATGGTCACCGCCAAGCCATATCTGAGTTATATTATCAAATTTTCTATCCTCATATATTTCCTGCGGATTAATGTGACAGTGATAATCAACTATAGGCATAGCAGCAGCATAGTCGTGATAGAGGTGCTTTGCACAAGGCGTATCCAGTAAAAAATCATCATCTAAAAATTCCTTCATAGGTATTTCCTCCATGTTTTTTAAAAAATTCATCTGAATTATATTAATTTTAAAAATAAAGTTCAATAGTACATATTTATGCTTGTAAGTAATTTTGTTATATGCTAATATTCAGATATACGAATTTAAAATCATATATACGGAGGGGAGCATGGATTATATTAGAATTAATGACAAGGACAATGTAGCCGTTGCACTAAAGCCTATTCCTGCTAAAAGCATAGTTACCATAGGCGAAAAAAGTATCGAGGCACTTGAAGAAATTCCGCAGGGACACAAGATAGCTCTTGATGATATTAAGGCTGGCTGCGAGGTTATTAAGTATGGCTGCAGAATAGGATTTGCAAAAGAGGATATTAAAAAAGGTGCATGGGTGCATACTCATAATCTTAAAACAGCATTAGGTGCTCTGCTTGACTATACATATAATCCTACTAATGAGGATGTTAAGCCTAGTGAGCATGTTAGCTTTATGGGATATAAAAGAACAAATGGCAAGGTAGGAGTTAGAAATGAAATATGGATAGTTCCTACAGTTGGATGTGTTAATTCTATAGCATCTGCGATAGAGAAAAAAGCAAAGCAGTTTATCAAGGGAAGCGTTGAGGACATTATCGCATTTCCACATCCATATGGATGCTCTCAGATGGGAGATGACCAGGAAAATACAAGAAAGATTCTTGCCGATATGATAAACCATCCAAATGCCGGCGGAGTGCTGGTGCTTGGACTTGGCTGTGAAAATAGCAACATACCTGTGTTAAAGGACTACATAGGCGATGTAGACGAGAACAGAGTTAAGTTTTTGGTTTGCCAGGACGTAGAGGATGAGATAGAGGCTGCGCTTTCCCTTATTAAGGACTTAGTAGACTATGCATCAAAATTTGAAAGAGAGTCTGTAGATGCAAGCGAGCTTATAATTGGTATGAAGTGCGGTGGCTCAGATGGTCTTTCTGGCATAACAGCTAATCCGGTAGTCGGAGCATTTTCCGATATGCTTATAGCTAAGGGCGGCACGACTATACTTACTGAGGTTCCTGAGATGTTTGGAGCAGAAACGCTTCTTATGGATAGGTGCGAGAGCAAGGAGATATTTGATAAAACAGTTAAGCTTATCAATGATTTTAAGATGTATTTTAAGTCGCATAATCAGACCATATATGAGAATCCATCACCAGGTAACAAAAAGGGTGGTATCTCTACACTTGAGGACAAGTCACTTGGCTGTACGCAAAAGTCTGGAAGTGCAAAGGTAGTAGACGTACTTGAATATGCCGAGAGTGTTAAAAAGAAGGGACTTAACCTACTTAGTGCACCGGGCAATGATCTCGTTGCCGCTACTGCACTTGCTATGAGCGGAGCACACATTGTCCTCTTTACAACAGGAAGAGGAACACCATTTGCATCACCAGTTCCTACACTTAAAATTTCTAGTAATACCAAGCTGGCAAAGCATAAGGATAACTGGATAGACTTTAATGCAGGACGTATGGTTGAGGATATGAGCAAGGAAGACGTGGCAAATGCACTCTTTGAGCTAGTGCTTGATGTTGCAAGCGGTAAAAAGGTTAGAGCAGAGGAGGAAGGCTTCCACGACATGGCTATATTCAAGCAGGGAGTCACATTATAATGAAGATAAATAGAACTACAAGCAGAGCAATAGAAATATGTAAGGTTTTGTCTACGCATCCCGAGGGACTTTCACTTGATGATATATGTACTATTATGGATATTCCAAAAACAAGTGCATATGACATAGTTGTTACTCTAGTTGAATGTGGAATGTTAGAGCTAAACAGAGGAAGGCAAAACAAATATCAGATAGGACTTACTGCATATCGCATAGGCATGAGCTATATCAATCACAGAGATATATCTGAGATACTTGAGCCGGAGCTAAAGGAATTTTCAAACCGAATAGGTAAGACAGTTTTCTTTGGAATTAGAGACAGCAGACATGTTGTATATATTTCAAAATTCGAACCTGCTAATCCTATTATAACTACGGCTACAGTAGGAAGCAGAAATCCTATTTATTGCACCTCACTAGGAAAGGCTATACTTGCCTTTGAAGAGGATGCCGAGAGCATAATAGATGGCATTGAATTTAAAAGGCTTACTCCAAGAACTATAACAAATAAGGAGGAGCTTATTAAGGATTTAAAGAGAGTTAAAAAGCGTGGCTATGCTATGGACGAAAGGGAGATGGAGGATCATATGGAATGTGTCGGTGCTCCTATATTCAACCAAGAGGGCAAGGTCATAGGTGCTATATCTGCATCCAGTCTTTATAAGCCGGGAGAGGATTATCAAAGACTAGGCGAGCAGATAGCAGCAAAGGCAAAGCAGATATCTATTTCACTTGGATATAACTATTGACAGTTTGGTTAATAAAGGCTAAACTTAGAATAATCGTACATATGAATTTATTATCGCATATGCGAAAGGAGAAAAAATGAAAAAAGAACAGGTTATTACAAGAATGAAGGAAGATTGTTTGGTTGCAGTTATTCGTGCAAAGAACAAGGAGCAGGGACTTAAGGTTTGCGATGCCATAGTAGCAGGCGGAATTAATTTCCTAGAGATTACTATGACTATGGATGAGGGAAATCCTATAGAATTTCTTTCGGCAGTTGCAGAAAGATACAAGGACAATGACAAGATCGTTATAGGTGCAGGTACTGTACTTGATCCAGAAACAGCTCGTATGGTTATACTTGCTGGTGCTAACTATGTTGTAAGCCCTGGACTAAATCTTGAGACAGTTAAGCTTTGCAACAGATACAGAGTTCCTATGCTTCCAGGTGTTATGAGCCCTACAGAGGCTATTACAGCACTTGAGGCTGGCTGCGACATTATCAAGGTATTCCCTGGCAATGTAGTCGGAGCAGGAGCTATCAAGTCATTTAAAGGGCCGCTTCCACAGGGTGAGTTTATGCCAAGCGGCGGTGTAGATGTAGACAATGTAGACAAGTGGATTGCAGCTGGTGCATGTGCAGTTGGTACAGGCTCTAGCCTAACAGCAGGTGCTAAGACAGGTGACTTTGCAGCTATAACAGCTAAGGCACAGGAATTTGTTAAGGCAGTTGCAGCAGCAAGAAAGTAATTATTAATTTAAGGAGAATATATAAGATGGCAAAGATAGTAACTATGGGTGAGATAATGCTTAGACTTTCTACACCTAACAACGAGAAGTTTATACAGGCAGATGAGTTTGATATTAACTACGGTGGCGGCGAGGCAAATGTTGCCGTATCGCTAGCAAACTACGGACATGAGGCAGATTTTGTTACCGCACTTCCGGAAAATCCTATAGGTGAGTGTGCTATAGCTGCACTTCGTAAGTACAACGTAGGAACAAAGAACATAGCAAGAACAGGTAAGAGAGTTGGTATATACTTCCTTGAAACTGGCTCTGCTATGAGAGCTAGTAATGTAGTATATGATAGAGCAGATTCTTCTATAGCTACAGCTAAGGCTTCTGATTTTGATTTCGATAAGATATTTGAGGGAGCTGACTGGTTCCACTTTACAGGAATCACACCAGCTGTTTCAGATGCAGCTGCAGAGCTAACAGAATCTGCACTTAAGGCTGCTAAAAAGCATGGCGTTAAGGTTTCTTGCGACCTAAACTTTAGAAAAAAGCTTTGGTCATCAGAAAAGGCACAGAAGGTTATGACTAATCTTATGCAGTATGTAGATGTCTGCATAGGTAATGAAGAGGATGCTGAAAAGGTTCTTGGCTTTAAGCCGGGTAATACAGATGTAACCTCAGGTGAGCTTGAGCTTTCTGGATATGTAGATATATTCAACCAGATGTGTGATAAGTTTAATTTTGAATATGTTATAAGCTCACTTCGTGAGAGCCACAGTGCATCTGACAATGGTTGGTCAGCATGTATTATGGATGGTAAGTCAAGAGAGTTTTATCATTCAAGAAAGTATCATATAACACCTATAGTAGACAGAGTAGGCGGCGGCGATTCATTTGCTGCAGGACTTATCTGTGGACTTGTAGATGGTAAGGATATGAAGGCAGCTCTTGAGTTTGCTGTTGCAGCTTCTGCACTTAAGCATACTATACCTGGTGACTTCAACCTAGTTACTAGAAGTGATGTAGATGCACTTGCAGGTGGAGACGGTTCTGGTAGAGTACAGAGATAGGACTTATTATGGATCAAAACAAGAAATTTGATTTGCTTACATTTGGACAGATATTGCTTAGGCTTTCGCCTCCTGATAATGAAAGACTGGTTAGAGGCGATACCTTTATAAAGCAGGTTGGTGGTGCTGAGCTTAATGTCGCTGTCGGAGCATCGCTTCTTGGTCTTGAAACAGGAGTGATATCTAAGCTTCCGTCACATGACATAGGTCAGTATATGAAAAATAAGATTAGATCCTATGGCATAAGCGATGATTATTTCTTATATGATGATTCGCCAAATGCTAGAGTAGGCATATATTATTATGAAAATGGTGCCTATCCTAGAAAGCCTAAGGTAATATATGACAGAGAACATTCATCATTCTTTTCTATATTAGAAAAGGAGATGGACTCAGGCATGTATAGTAATACCAGATGCTTCCATACAACCGGTATTACTATGGCTCTTTCTGATAAGGCTAGAGAGACAACTGTATCTATGATTAAAAAGTTTAAAGAGCAGGGAGCACTTATATCCTTTGACGTTAATTTTAGAGGTAATCTCTGGAGTGGTGAGGAGTGCAAAAGAGAGGTAGAAAAGATACTTCCTTATATAGACATTTTCTTTTGCTCTGAATCTACAGCAAGGCTTACCTTTAAAAAGACTGGTACAGTTGAAAGCATGATGAGAGAATTTGCAAGGGAATATCCTATAAAGCTTGTTCTTACTACTCAAAGAACGGTACATAGCCCTAAGAGACACGATTTTGGCTCTATAGTTTATGATGCTAAGACAGATAAGTTTTATTCTGAGGAGCCTTATAAGGATATAGATGTAGTCGATAGAATAGGAAGCGGAGATGCATATATAGCCGGAGCACTTTATGGTCTTTTAAGCTATAACATGGATCCGCAGAAGGCTGTAATGTATGGCGATGCTTCCAGCGCAGTTAAAAATACTATCCCTGGCGATGTTCCGTCATCCGACCATGACGAGATAGAAAATATAATACAGGATCACTACAATACAGGTGAACAGCTTGAGATGAGGCGGTAAAGCCTCATCTTTTCCTTCAAACCCACTTTTTACGTTAGTAGTTAGTGGATAGTGACAAGTAATTAGGCTTGTGATAGATATAAAGATAAATCTTTAAATTAAATTAAGGAAAGGGAGTAAAAAGGATTATGATTAAAAGAAATATAAAGAAAGGAACAGCACTCTTACTTACTTAAACCTTACAAATGTATTATTTGCATCAGCAGCGGAAGCACCAAAAGTAAATACACAAGATAGTCAAGCACAAGGACTATCAGAATTAGGACTAATATCTGGTGAAGATAAAAAGGGTATTATTGCAGATGGAACAGCAATGACACT
>CAVBBU010000095.1:0-6797 GCA_963593765.1 Bacteroidaceae bacterium
ATGTATGACATAATTATAATAGGAGCTGGCGTTTCCGGAAGTGCAGCAGCCAGAGAGCTTTCCAGATTTAAGGCAAAGATATGTGTCCTTGAAAAGGATGAGGATGTATGCTGCGGCACATCTAAGGCAAACAGTGGCATAGCCCACGCAGGCTTTGATGCACCAGAGGGCTCTCTTATGGCAAGGCTTAATGTCGAAGGAAACCAGATGATGGATGAGCTTTCAAAGGAGCTTGATTTTCCTTTTAGAAGAAATGGTTCGCTTGTTGTCTGTACGCACAAGGATGACTTGCCAAACCCTCAGGCACTTTACGATAGAGGAATTAAAAATGGTGTTAAGGAGCTTAAGCTACTAAGCAGGGAAGAGGTACTTAAGCTTGAGCCTAATGTTACGGACAATGTAGTAGCAGCATTATATGCACCGACAGGCGGAATAGTAGATCCATTTTTACTTAATATAGCTATGGCAGAAAATGCGTATACTAACGGAGTTGAATTTTATTTTGACACGAAGGTAGAGTCCATAGAAAAAAAGAATGACCATTTTATAATCCATACAAACAACAAGGATTATGAAACAAAATACGTGGTCAATGCTGCCGGTGTATATGCAGATGAAATTCACAACATGGTTAGTGAAAACAAGATTAAGATAATTCCAAAACGTGGAGATTATTGCCTGCTAGATAAGAGCGTAGGTGCTCATGTATCTAAAACTATATTTGCACTTCCTAGTAAGCATGGAAAGGGAGTTCTTGTTAGCCCAACAGTGCATGGCAATCTTTTAATCGGACCTACGTCTATAGCTATAGACGATAAAGAGGGAACTAATACAACAAGGCAGGGTATAGACGAGCTGATAGAAAAATCAAGCGACTGTGTTAAGGATGTTCCTATCAGGCAGGTTATAACATCATTTGCAGGACTTCGTGCACATCAAACAGGACATGAATTTTTGATAGGCGAGCTTGAGGACTGCAAGGGCTTTATAGACTGTGCAGGAATAGAATCTCCGGGGCTTACAAGCTGCCCAGCTATAGGAAAAATGGTTGCAAACATACTAAAGGATCTTATGAAGCTTTCACCTAATCCTAATTTTAATGGAAAGCGAAAGGGCATACTTAATCCGAATACTCTTAGTGACGAAGAAAGAAGTAAGCTAATTAAGGAAAAGCCAGCCTACGGACAAATTATATGCAGATGTGAAATGATTACTGAGGGCGAGATTATAGATGCTATAACAAGACCACTTGGTGCGAAGTCGCTTGATGGAGTTAAAAGAAGAACCAGAGCCGGCATGGGAAGATGTCAGTCAGGCTTTTGCTCACCAAAGACCATGGAGATACTTGCAAGAGAAAGAAATGTCAGTATAGAAAGCATAACCAAATCAGGCGGTGATTCTAGAATAATTGTTGGAACTAACAAGGATAGATTATAGGGAAGGGGTGAGACTGATGACAAATTATGACATAGTAATTATCGGAGGCGGCCCTGCCGGACTTGCTGCAGCTATCAGTGCATATAATAATGGCTGCAAAAGCATACTTATACTCGAGCGTGATGACAAGCTAGGAGGAATACTTAATCAATGTATCCATAACGGCTTTGGACTTCATACCTTTAAGGAAGAGCTTACAGGACCAGAATATGCAGGAAGATTTATATCGCAGGTAGAGGAGCTTGGAATTAGCTACAAGCTTAATACTATGGTCATGCATATAAATAGGAATAAAGAAATCACGGCCATGAACAGGCAAGACGGCTTGTTTAATATTAAGGCAAAGGCTATTATACTTGCTATGGGCTGCAGAGAAAGATCAAGAGGAGCACTTAATATACCAGGCTTTAGACCAGCAGGAATATTTTCCGCTGGAACAGCACAGAGGCTTGTTAATATAGAAGGATATATGCCGGGAAGAGAGGTTGTTATCCTAGGCTCTGGAGATATAGGCCTTATAATGGCAAGACGTATGACGCTAGAGGGAGCTAAGGTAAAGGTAGTTAGTGAGCTTATGCCATACTCCGGCGGTCTTAAAAGAAATATAGTTCAGTGCCTTGATGACTTTGGAATTCCTCTAAAGCTTAGCCATACGGTTGTAGACATTAAGGGAAAGGAAAGACTAGAGGGAGTTACTATAGCAGAGGTTGGAAGTGATGGTAAGCCAATTAAAAATACAGAGGAATATTACTCATGTGATACACTGCTTCTTTCGGTAGGCCTTATACCTGAAAACGAGCTGTCAAAGGAGATAGGCATAGACATGAGCCGCGTTACTAATGGTGCCCTGGTAAATGAAAGCCTAGAGACGTCAGTAGAGGGCGTATATGCCTGCGGCAATGTTCTTCATGTGCATGACCTAGTTGATTATGTATCAGAGGAAGCGGCGGTTGCTGGTAAGAATGCAGCAGGATATATAAGTAGGGGTAAGGCTAGCGGGGGATATGAAATTAAGCTTAATCCAACTGGCGGAGTAAGATATAGTGTTCCGTCAAGCATTAACCCAGAGAGAATGGATGATAAGATAACGATTCGTTTTAGAGTTGGGGGAGTTTATAAAAATTGCTACATATCAGCTTACTTTGATGATGAGAGAATAATTCATAAGAAAAAGCAGGTAGTAGCACCGGGTGAGATGGAAGAGATAATACTTACAAGGGATCAGCTTTTAAAATATCCAAAGCTTAAAACTATAACACTTAAGATAGAACAGGAGTAGCTATGGAAGAGAGAAATTTAACATGTATAGGCTGCCCTCTAGGCTGCAGTATAACGGTTAAGATGGAGAGTGGCAGCGTAATAAGCGTTGAGGGCAATACCTGCAAGCGTGGCGAGCTGAAGAGTGGCAGCGTAATAGGTGTCGAGGGCAATACCTGCAAGCGTGGCGATGACTATGCAAGAAAAGAGCTTACTAATCCGACACGCATAGTTACAACTACTGTTATGGTTAATGGCGGAACTGAGGCTATGGTTTCTGTTAAGACAAGGTCAGATATTCCTAAGGATAAGATATTTGACTGTATTAAGGCATTAAAGAAGGTTAGGGTTAATGCTCCGGTACATATAGGTGATGTAATATGCAAAGATATAGCAGGAACTGGAGTAGATATTGTTGCAACTAAAAATGCCTAGTAGAGTATAAGTTTGCCTAAGCCTATCATAGGCATAGGCATCTTTTGGATATAGTAGATAAATGATATAATAAATCGTCTATAAAATGATAAGAAGGGCAGCCTAGAGTATGAGAGATAAAAAAGAAAAGCTATTTTTGATTATATCTGCAATTGCTTTAATAGCCGCATATATTGGACTTGTGTATTTTATAAATATAAAGATAGATCATCTAATTAATTCCGATGACTCTAGCGATCTTATATTAGGGCATATCTTAGCTTCTGAGAATAGCATATTAACAAGCAGCTGGTATTATTCGACAGAGCTTAGAGTTTTAAATATGCAGCTTTTTTATGCATTATTTTCCAAGATTTTTATTAGCTGGCATAATGTAAGAGTTGCTTCATATATATGCCTATATGCTATTTTGATTTTATCCTATTATAGTGCATGCCATTTTTTTAAGCTCAAAAAATATTTTTTGATAACGGCAGTATTGCTTGTTATTCCATTTTCCGAAGAGTATTTTGAGTATGTTTTAAAGGGATCATATTATATATTATATTTTTCAACTACATTTGTAACACTCGGTCTATGCGAGGGCTTCGTTGATTCAAATAGCAAATTTAAGTCAAGGCTTATGTTGGCTTGTACACTTGCTTTATCTATAATTTCAGGAATGGGAGGGGCAAGACAGATAATAGTTCTTTATATGCCGCTCATTGTTGTATCATTAATTATTTTTATTGTAGGAGGAGTGTCTGCTAATCGAAATGAAATAATTCTAAGGCTAAAGCAGGACGATAAAAAATATATATTATTTTCTATAGTATCATTTATAGGGGCATTTATAGGATATGTAATTAATTCGAAATGTCTATCTAAAATATATCATTTTAAAAGCTGGGAGAAGATATCGTTTAAAGACTTTGATGTAACAAGCCTGACAAAAATCATAAACGGCTTTCTAGTATCCTGTGGATATGTGAAGGGATATGTATTTAGCCTTGCGTCATTTAAAAATCTTATCGCTATTTGCTGGCTTTTAACGATATTTGGCATATGCATTTATTTTCTAAAAAGTAAAAACGTGCAGCCTGCATACTACAGATTATCTATATTCACTTTGTCGGCATTTGCAATTTTCATTATTTTATATATGCTTACGGATCTTAGATATCATGATAGATATAATTTGCCTATTATTATATTGTCTTTACCATTATTGGCAGCATTTTTTGAAAATATAAATATACCATTAAGGGCAAAGCATATAGGGATATTTGTGATTATTTTCTTGATTACATGCCCTGCGATATTGCTTTATCAAAATAAATATCATACAGATAATACAAAGGAGCTTAGAAGTATCGTAAAAGCCCTGCAGGAGGAAAATTATACAGAGGGTTATACTACATTTTGGAGAGCGAATATATTAACTGAGCTATCTAATGGCAGCATAGCTGTTTGGGATTGGCAGTCCAGTGGAAGTGATGAGATAATAACTGTAACAAGCGTTGACACCATGTATGAGTGGCTGCAGCCAGTTTCTCATAGCTATACGCATCCAGAGGGAAAGTTTTTCTTGCTTTTTACATCGAAGGAGTGGGAAAACAATCCGTGGGTTGGTAAGCTAAGTAAGGAGCATATTATCTATAGATCTGATAATTATATAGTAATAGGCTATGACAGCTATTTAAGACTAAAGGAGGATACAGAGGTGGATGCAAAATAAGCCTACCAAAAGTAAGACTAAAGGAGGATACAGAGGTGGATGCAAAGTAGGCCTGCCAAAAGGCCAAATAAAGTAGATACAATTTTATAAAATAGTGTGATATAATAATAACGATTTTTTGAGAACATTATGTATGTAAAAAAGGAGAAAGGAGTTAAACATGGCAATAATCTACTCAAATGAAGTTAAGGATATGTGTGTAGTTAAGCAGGGTGTCCATCATGGTGCTGCACCTATTCCTGAAGAAGCAAAATGGGTACAGGCAAAGGAAGTTAAAGATATATCAGGATTCACACATGGTGTGGGCTGGTGTGCACCTCAGCAGGGAGCTTGTAAGCTTTCGCTGAATATCAAGAAGGGTGTTATTCAGGAGGCACTTGTAGAGACTATAGGCTGCTCTGGTATGACACATTCTGCAGCTATGGCAGCAGAGATACTTCCAGGACTTACAGTTCTTGAAGCACTTAATACTGACCTAGTATGTGATGCAATTAATACAGCTATGCGTGAGCTGTTCCTTCAGATAGCATATGGCAGAAGTCAGAGTGCATTCTCAGAGGACGGACTTGCAATAGGTGCTGGACTTGAGGACCTTGGTAAGGGAATGAGATCTCAGGTTGGTACTATGTATGGAACACTTAAGAAGGGACCTCGTTATCTTGAGATGGCAGAGGGCTATGTAACAGGACTTGCACTTGATAAGGAAGGTCAGATCATAGGCTACAAGTTTGTAAACCTTGGTAAGATGACTGACTTTATAAAGAAGGGCGATGATCCTAATACTGCTTACGAGAAGGCTTGCGGACAGTACGGAAGAGTAGATGATGCTGTTAAGATCATAGACCCAAGAAAAGAATAAGGAAAAGGAGGATAAAGACATGGCATTATTTGAATCATATGAAAGACGTATAGACAACATTAACAAGGTACTTAAAAGCTATGGTATATCTTCCATCCAAGAGGCAGAGAAGATAACTAAGGATGCAGGACTTGATGTATATAATCAGGTTAAGAAGATTCAGCCTATATGCTTTGAGAATGCTTGCTGGGCATATACAGTAGGTGCAGCTATAGCTATAAAGAAGGGTGCACTTAAGGCATCAGAGGCAGCAGCAGCTATAGGAGAGGGACTACAGGCATTTTGTATTCCTGGATCTGTTGCAGATACACGTAAGGTAGGACTTGGACATGGTAACCTAGGCAAGATGCTTCTTGAGGAGCAGACAGAGTGCTTCTGCTTCCTAGCTGGACATGAATCATTTGCAGCTGCTGAGGGTGCTATAGGTATAGCAGAGAAGGCTAACAAGGTTCGTAAAAAGCCACTTAGAGTTATACTTAATGGACTAGGCAAGGATGCAGCACAGATTATATCAAGAATAAATGGATTTACATTTGTAGAAACAAAGTATGATCCATATAAGAATGAGGTAAAAGAGGTTTCACGTAAGGCATATTCTAAGGGACTTCGCTCTAAGGTTAATTGCTACGGAGCAAACTCAGTTCCAGAGGGTGTTGCAATAATGTGGAAGGAAAATGTAGACGTATCTATAACAGGTAACTCTACAAATCCAACAAGATTCCAGCATCCGGTAGCAGGTACATATAAGAAGGAGAGACTTGAGGCCGGTAAGAAGTACTTCTCAGTTGCATCTGGTGGTGGTACAGGACGTACACTTCACCCAGACAATATGGCTGCAGGTCCTGCATCTTATGGTATGACAGATACTCTTGGCCGTATGCACAGTGATGCACAGTTTGCCGGTTCTTCATCTGTTCCTGCTCATGTTGAGATGATGGGACTTATAGGAATGGGTAACAACCCTATGGTTGGTGCTACAGTTGCAGTTGCAGTTAGCATAGAGGAGGCAGCTAAGGCAGGCAATATAAAGAAGGTTAAGGCTGCTAAGAAGGCAGCTCCTGCAAAGAAGACTGCTGCAAAAAAGCCAGCAGC
>CAVBBU010000096.1:0-6722 GCA_963593765.1 Bacteroidaceae bacterium
AACATCGATAAAGTAATATAATAAGGCAACAACTTTAAATCTAAGGTAAGTCCTAAGAGCAGTCTGCCTATTAAATTCCTACAGTAAATTTACCCTGCCATTTTGCAGTAAATTCTTGTACTCTCTTTTATATATCAGATATACTATTATAAAGAATATACCCATACATAAAGGTATAAAATTAGTTATTCTAGTCAGAAAGCACATTCCAAATGTTAATCCATACAAAAAAGACCATTTAGGCAGGTGACGCCCTACCTTATAAATATTCTTAAAATATCCTATGATTCCAAGCATAGACCAAGAAATAAATGGAAGGCAGTATTCCTCTACTGTATTTCCTTGGCAATAATTTCTTTTCATCGCAAGAAGTGCAATAATAACAACTATGCAGCCATATATTCTATTTTTCTTAAAAAGCTGACTTATATTATAGAATGCCGATACAGTAAAAAACATAAAAATTGCTTGAAGGAAAGCAACTCCATACTTTTGCCCATTTGCTATAGCATACCCTAGCATGTCTATCCAATAAATAAATGCTCCCTTATGGTCGAACATATCTACATATGGCAGCCTTCCAAGATACCATGCCTTACCAATAGTCAAAAATTGTGCTGAATCTCCTCCATAATAATATGGATATAATGGGGAGGTACAATAAGAAAATATCAATACATATAATATTGATATACATGCGATAAAAATATATATACCTATGTCGTTTTTACTAATTTTATTCATAATACTCTTACATCAAAAGGCTATCTATATATAAGCTCTTCTCTCTTAGGTCCATTGCTTACCATAGTAATAGGAACGCCTATCTCCTTTTCTATAAATTCTATATATTTTTTGCAATTTTCCGGAAGCTTTTCGTAGCTGTCTATTCCTCTTATATCGCAGTTCCAACCCGGAAGAATCTTATATATAGGCTTAGCAGCCTTAAGCTTAACTGTTGTAGGGAAATCTCGTACCTCTTTTCCATCTATCTCATATCCTACACAAACAGGTATCTCCTTTAGATATCCAAGTACATCTAAAACGGTAAGTGCAACCTCAGTTGCTCCCTGTACTCTGCAGCCATATCTAGTTGCAACAGCATCAAACCAGCCCATACGTCTTGGTCTTCCAGTGGTAGCTCCATACTCGCCACCATCACCGCCACGTCTTCTAAGCTCGTCTGCCTGATCCTTATCCTCTATCTCACTTACAAATTCTCCTGCACCTACAGAGCTAGAATATGCCTTAACTACTGTTATTATATCCTTAATCTCATATGGCGGTATGCCAGCACCTACAGCTCCATATCCAGCAAGAGTAGATGAAGATGTTACCATAGGATAAATTCCATGGTCAGTATCCTTTAGTGAGCCAAGCTGTCCCTCAAGGAGAAGATTCTTACCTTCTTTTATAGCATTATAAAGAAATGCACTTGTATCACACATATAAGGCTCAATCATATCCCTATAGCTGTGCAGCTCATCAAGCAGCTCCTTAGGATCTAGCTCCTTTTGATGATAAAGCTCCTTAAACATAATATTCTTAAGAGTACAGATCTTTTCAACCTTCTCAATTAATGTCTCTTCATCAAAAAGCTCACTAACCTGTATTCCTATCTTCGCATACTTGTCCGAATAAAATGGTGCAATGCCTGATTTAGTAGAGCCATATGCCTTTCCTGCAAGTCTTGCCTCCTCATAGGTATCCTGCAAAATATGATAAGGCATAAGAAGCTGTGCTCTGTCAGATACAAGAATGTTAGGCTTTGGAACTCCCTTTTCTATAAGAGCATCTATCTCCTTAATAAGATAAGGTATATTAAGTGCTACGCCATTACCTATAACGCTTGTTGTATGCTGATAGAAAACTCCGGATGGCAGCAGGTGAAGTGAAAACTTACCATACTTATTAACTATCGTATGTCCTGCATTGCTCCCTCCCTGATATCTAATAATAATATCAGCCTTAGCCGCAAGCGTATCTGTAATCTTGCCCTTGCCTTCATCTCCCCAGTTTGCACCAACTATTGCTCTTACCACCTTGATACCTCCATTAGATTGTTATATTAGATGTTTTACCAAGTACATCCTTATTTCTTTCAAGTAAAGGATTTATATATTCGTCAAGATATTCCTCAACCTGCTTTGGTGCACGGCCGACATACCTTGCTGGATCTAATCCTTTATCTAGCTTATCCTTATCTAAGCCTAAGACCTCATCACTTGCTATAAGCTCTAAAAGATTGTTTGGCTTTCCCTCTTCCTTAACCTGCCTTGCAGCCTCCATAGAAAGCCTTCTTATACGCTCATGTATCTCCTGCCTGTCTCCGCCTTCCTTGACAGCATCCATCATTATATTCTCGGTAGCCATAAAAGGTAATTCAGCCTTTAGCCTAGCCTCGATTACCTTTGGATATACTACAAGGCCATCAACTATATTAAGATACAAATCAAGTATTCCATCTGTTGCTAAAAAGCCCTCCGGTATAGCTATTCTCTTGTTTGCAGAATCATCTAGTGTTCTTTCAAACCACTGAGTTGAGCTAACTATCATAGGATTCATAAGATTACTTAAAACATAATCCGCAAGCGATGCCATACGCTCAGAACGCATAGGATTTCTCTTATATGCCATAGCAGAAGAACCAATCTGATTTTTCTCAAACGGCTCCTCGATCTCCTTCATATGCTGAAGCAGTCTAAGGTCATTTGTAAACTTATGTGCCGACTGGGCAATGCCGGAAAGAACCGACATTACCCTGCTATCAAGCTTTCTTGAATATGTCTGTCCGGATACCGGAAAGCACTTTTCAAAGCCCATCTTTTCGGCAATCAGCTTATCTAGCATTTTGATTTTCTCGTCATCACCATTAAATAGCTCAACAAATGAAGCCTGCGTTCCTGTAGTTCCCTTACAGCCAAGAAGCTTCATATTATCATGCACATAGCATACGTCCTCGTAGTCCATATAAAGGTCCTGAAGCCAAAGCGTTGCTCTTTTTCCTACTGTAGTTGGCTGTGCCGGCTGAAAATGTGTATATGCTAATGTCGGAAGCGACCTGTACTTATATGCAAATTTTGACAGCTCATTAATTATATTTAGTAGCTTATCTCTAATTAGCTCGAGACCCTCTGTCATTATAATTATGTCAGTATTGTCACCAACGTAGCAGCTGGTAGCACCAAGATGGATAATTCCCTTTGCCTTAGGACACTGCACACCATAGGCATATACATGGCTCATCACATCATGTCTTACCTCAGCCTCACGCTTTTTTGCAATATCATAATTAATATCATTCTTATGCTCTATAAGCTCATCTATCTGCTCATCAGTTATATTAAGTCCAAGCTCCTTTTCGCTTTGTGCAAGTGCAATCCAAAGCCTTCTCCAGGTCTTAAACTTTTTATCCTGCGAAAAAATATATTGCATATCCTTGCTTGCATATCTTTCCGACAGCGGACTAATATAGGTATTATGATCCATACAAATTCCTTTCTAACTAACGTCATATGCACTATGCCTAACTACTCGCAAATACAAATACTCACACAACTAACTATTTTATAAAGAACAGTTTTCATATGAAGTAAAAAAGGATATGTCAAAAGACTATCCTTTAGCTGCTGTTAATCTTCTATATACCTCCATATATGCATCCATCACATGTCCAAGCCCTCTTTCAAATCTATCTCTATCAAGCTTTTCATGTGTAGTCTTATCCCACAGTCTGCATGTATCCGGAGTTATCTCATCTGCAAGTATAATATCATTTTTATATCTTCCAAGCTCTAGCTTAAAATCAATAAGATCTATATTTATCTTATCAAAAAATGCTTTTAAAATATCATTTATCTTAAACGAAAGGCTAGTAAGCTTTTCTATCTCTATCTCACTTGCAAGCTCAAGCCCAAGAGCGTAGTAGCCATTAATTATATTATCCTTGGTATCGGAGCTTTTATATACTAGCTCTATGGTGCTTGTCTTTAGCTTAGTACCCTCGGCTACATTCATCTTACTTGAAAATCTGCCTGCCGCATAATTTCTTATAACAATATAAAAAGGTAGCATATCCACCTTTTTTATCTCCGAAGAGACTTCATCATGCTCATCTATATAATGAGTAGGAATATCCCTTGCCTCTAATTCCTTAAATATCGCATTTGAAATATAATTGTTGATTTGGCCTTTACCCTCTAGCACCTCGCTGTGCTGCTTATCATCAGAAGCGATAATATCCTTATGTGACATTATAAGTATATTACTATCCTCTGTAGCATAAAGAGCCTTAGTCAAACCATCGTAAAGCATAGCTTTTTTATCCAAGCTTATATCCTCCAAGTATCAAAAGCTTATACAACATCAGACATAGTGTATAAGCCTGATTTTTTATCATGTAAAAATAGTGCTGCTGCTATAGCTCCTGCAGCAAATATCCTTCTTGAGTGTGCCTCATGCTTAAGAGTTATAACCTCATCCTCTCCTGCAAATATAATATCATGCTCACCAACTATAGAGCCTGCTCTAACTGAGCTGATGCCTATCTGCTTTCTATCTCTAGGCTCATGCTTTGTATGTCTGTCATAGACATATTCCATATCACCGCCAAGTGCCTTGTTTATGCTGTCTGCAAGCATAATGGCTGTTCCGCTAGGTGCATCAAGCTTTCTGTGGTGGTGCATCTCAAGAAGCTCTATATCAAAGCCTGCATTAAAAAGAACCTTAGCCGCCTCTGCCGCAAGCTTTTCTAAAAGATTAATGCCGAGGGACATGTTACCGCTTCTAAGTATAGCAACCTCACCCGAAAGCTTATCTATTCTTTTAAGCTGCTCATCACTAAGTCCTGTTGTGCAAAGTACAGTAGGAATATGCTTTTCTTCTATAAAGTCTAATAGTCCATCTATTGCCTTTGCAGTGCAAAAATCTATAATAACATCTACATCCTCTTTAACATCATAAAGAGATTTGTATACAGGATAGTCGTATGTAGAGTCTGTATTAATATCAACACCAGCAACTATATTAAGCTTAGTATTATTTGCTGCCATGTCTGTTATAACATGACCCATAGCCCCAAGGGCTCCATGCATTAAAGCTCTTATCATACCAAGGCTCCTTTATAATAATCCATATGCCTTAAGTGCTGCCTTAAGTACCTCTTTGTGTGCATCCTCCATCTCTGTAAGCGGAAGTCTAAGCGGTCCAACATTCATACCCATCATATTCATAGCAGCCTTAACAGGGATTGGATTAACCTCACAGAAAAGTGCAGCTATAAGGTCATGTGCCTTTATCTGCATAGCAGCTGCCGTCTTAACATCACCATCAAGCATAGCCTTGCACATGTCATGAGTACCCTTAGGGTCTACATTACTAAGAACAGATATAACTCCCTTTCCGCCAAGTGACATGATAGGAATTATCTGATCATCATTACCAGAATATAGGTCTACCTCATGTCCATCAAGCAGTGACATCATCTTAAGTATTGCAGAAAAATCTGAGCTAGCCTCCTTGACACCGACTATATTGTCCACGTTTTTAATTAGATAAGCGAGTGTCTCTGGCTGTATCTTAACACCAGTTCTACCCGGAATATTATATAAAATAACTGGAATAGTTACTGCCTTAGCAACAGCTGAAAAATGCTCTATAAGTCCCTTTTGAGTCGCCTTATTATAGTAAGGAGATACCTGCAAAAGTCCGTCTGCTCCATATCTTTGTGCCTCAACAGATAGATATATAGCTGTATCTGTGCAGTTTGAGCCTGTACCTGCTATAACAGGGATTCTGCCCTTGACCTGCTCACATGTAAATTTAACAACATCGAGGTGCTCCTCATGTGTAAGCGTAGAAGCCTCACCTGTAGTTCCGCAGGCAATGATGGCATCTGTCTTGCCCTCTATCTGCTGCTCTATAATATCTGACAGCTTATCATAATTAATGCTTCCATCCTTATTAAATGGTGTTATAAGTGCTACTCCAGCTCCCTCAAAAACAGACATAACAGCCTCCTTTTATTTATCCTCTTCTATTCTAGTTATAATATCAACATGTGGTTTTAGCTCGCTAAAAAATGCAGTTCCTGTAAGAAGTATATCTACATCATCAGGTCTGTCATCGATAAGCTCTATAAGTCTTTCTACACCTATATAGCCTATATCTACAAGACCTAAAACCTCATCTAAAATGACAAGCCCCGAGCCGCCAGTGGTAATAACCTTTTTAGCAAAGTTAAGACCATTGGTTATATTAAGTGCCTCTTCCTTTTTTTGCTCATCAGAAAGCTCGTCAAAATTACCATTAAACTTCTCGAATCTAAAAACCTTCATCTCAGGCTCAAGTCGCTTTAGTATATCTAAAAGCTCAACCTCTGTAGCACTCTTAAGAAACTGAATGACGCTAACGTCCTCACCCTCAGACATAGCCTTAATTCCTCTTCCTATAGCTGCAGTGGTTTTACCCTTGCCCTGTCCATATATCACATATACCTTACCCATTCATCTACCTCAATATATTGTATATTTCTATATGCACTATGCCTTGACATAGTATCATAAGTGGGGGATTTTTTCAATATAACGAGTAAAAAGGATATGTAAGCTGCTCACACTCTTTGTACGAGAACACTGAATCATGATTTTAAATTTAAGAGGCTATATTAATCCCTGCATATATGTGCCAAGGCTCAGGTTGTTTTGCTCCCCATTTTATATAAA
>CAVBBU010000097.1:0-6377 GCA_963593765.1 Bacteroidaceae bacterium
CCGAATTGAAGCAGGATTGTGAGAGTGCGAAGCACGAAACAATCCGTGTAACCGAAGGTTCGGGTGTTTTGACACCCGAACCAATGTTGACTATTAGATGGCTTACTTAGGAGGTAGGATACTATGGGTAAATTAAGTAAATTAATTACATTAGGTGTTGTAGCAGGAGCAGCCGCTGCTGGAATTTCATATATGCAGCAATACTCTAAGTTCCACAAGGAGCTTGAAGAGGATTTTCATGATTTCGAGGATGATGATAAGGATTTTGATACCGAGGACTATGCCTCAGCTAAAAGAAATTACACCTCTCTTAATAATAGCAAGGCAGAATTTATAAATGCAGCTAAGGATACCTTTGAAGCTGCTAAGGGTATGGCAGGAGCAGCTAAGGATATGATTAAGGATGCTGCAAGCACTATAGCAAGCAGCGTAGCTGACAAAGACAAAGAAAACGAGGACAATGCTGCCGCTTCCGCTGATACTACATCTGATTCAGATAATGCTAATGACAGCGCTGCCACAGATAATGGAAAGGCAACTGTAAGTGAGGAAGATTTTTAAATTCTCAAATCAATCATAAGACGCAAAAAGAATCCTGAAGATTGCAGGATTCTTTTTTATTTCATATTTGACTCCTTCTTGGTTAATGCCCCTCATATACAGCTACGGCAGTTTTCCATCTAACCTGACCTGCCTCATCCTTTGTAAGCTCATATACATATTCGCTATTATTAGCAGCTCTTATCTGGTACTTATTTTCGCTCTCCATATATTCCCAATTAGATATATCTGTAGTGCCATTATCAGAAATAATATTATACTCAGCCTTAAATCCATCTGAGTAATATATATTCATAGTGATATTTCCATCCATTATATCATCTATAAAATTACCACTTCTTTCTACTGCTATAACATTATTTTGCTTAGCCTTTTTTTCATTCTCCGCTGCATCTACAGCTGAGGCAGCTGCATTTGAGGTAGTCTGTACACCGCTTGTTATATAGCTATATCCAGTTGTTGCAGTTCCATTTAACATTCCATTTTGAAACTCACCCTTTGCATAATCATATCTCCAATTATCAGTTTCATATACTCTTATAGCTATTCCACTGCCATTTGGAACGCCTTCCTCTAGTATGCCATAATAATACGTACTTCTATCTATAATAAGAAGTCCGTCTATACATACTCTTTGCTCGTTTGATAGCTTATATATATTTTCAAGTTCGTTAAAATTATCTCTTATAATAATTGCTGCCTTGTTCATGTCTCCGCCCTCAAAGCTATCTTTTATATCCGCAAGAAGCGACCTTTGTGCATCTGATACGGTTGCAAACTCATCATCTCTATTCTCAGAAGTTTTTTTATTTCCATTACCTATTAAGGCTGCAATTATAAAAGCAATCGCTACAATTATAATTGTAGCGATTATACCAAGGGTTATTATCCTTTTTTGTTTATCATTTATATATGACATACATTTCCTTTTTATATATTTAAAATCACTAGTCACGACTCATTGTGCAAAAGCATTTCAAGGGTTTTCGGCAGTATATCCTCTTAGCCCTGTTTTGGAAGTACATAAGAGCTCTTTAGTGAAACTATACGGTTAAATACCAAATGCTCCTTAGTGCTGTCCTTACAATCCACGCAGAAAAATCCATTTCTAACAAACTGAAAGCTCTCGTAAGGCTTACTATCCTTAAGTCCTGCCTCTACATAGCAATTTTCTAAAACCTTTTTTGAGTTTGGATTTAGATTAAGGTTGCCCTCACTATCAAGCTTACCCTTTTCCTCATCAACTATATTTTCATACAGTCTACATTCGCACTTTATAGCTGTTGCTGCATCTACCCAGTGTATAGTTCCCTTTACCTTACGTCCTTCAAAGCCACTTCCGCTCTTTGTCTGTGGATCATAGGTGCAATGCACTACACTAACCTTTCCGTCACTATCCTTTTCATAGCTAACACATTTAACAAAGTAAGCACCCATAAGTCTGACTTCATTACCAGGGAAAAGTCTAAAATACTTTTTAGGCGGCTCCTCCATAAAGTCATCTCTCTCTATCCAAAGCTCTCTTGAAAAATGCATAGTCCTCTCGCCAAGCTCTGGATTCTCAAGATTATTAGGCATAGGAAGCTCCTCGCTCTGTCCCTCCGGATAGTTATCTATAACCAGCTTTATAGGATCTAAAACTGCCATCATACGAGCCTTTTTAAGCTTAAGATCCTCTCTTATGCAGTATTCAAGCATAGCATAGTCTACAGAGGCATTTGCCTTTGAAATACCGCACAGCTCAACGAATTTTTTGATAGACTCTGGAGTATATCCTCTTCTTCTAAGTGCTGCTATAGAAACCAGTCTAGGATCATCCCATCCATCTACTATTCCGTCCTCAACTAGCTTTTTAATATATCTCTTACCTGTAACAACATTAGTAAGATAAAGCTTAGCAAATTCTATCTGCCTTGGAGGATTTTCAAATTCACATTCTCTAACAACCCAGTCGTACAGCGGTCTGTGATCCTCGAACTCAAGCGTACATATACTATGTGTAATATGCTCTATCGCATCCTCTATAGGATGAGCAAAATCATACATAGGGTAAATGCACCACTTGTCCTTTGTATTATGGTGTGACATATGTGCGACACGATATATAACCGGATCACGCATATTGATATTAGGCGATGCCATGTCTATCTTTGCTCTAAGAACTCTCTCGCCATCCTTATACTTGCCTGCTCTCATGTTCTCAAAAAGCTCAAGATTTTCCTCTACGCTTCTATTTCTATAAGGGCTTTCCTTGCCAGGTGTTGTAAAGTCGCCTCTATATTCCTTTATCTCATCCGCTGTGAGATCACATACAAATGCTTTGCCCTTTTTAATAAGAAGAACTGCCTTCTCATACATCTGCTCAAAGTAATTAGATGCAAAGAATAGTCTGTCCTCAAAATCAGCACCAAGCCACTTAACATCCTCTATAATCGACTCAACAAACTCCTCCTTCTCCTTAGTAGGGTTTGTATCATCAAAACGCATATTAAACTTGCCGCCATATTCGCAGGCTAAGCCATAATTAAGAAGTATGCTCTTAGCGTGTCCTATATGAAGATAACCGTTAGGCTCCGGTGGAAATCTAGTCTGTACATGATCATACCTTCCAGCTGCAAGGTCCTTATCTATCTCTAGCTCAATAAAATTTTTAGAAACTACCTCTTCTGCCATATGACCTCCTAGTAAAAGTTGATTTTAATATGATATATGATTTTGCTTGTAAAATCAATGAAACCTCACTAAAAATCGAAAGAACCCGGCATTGCCGAGCTCTTTCTTGTAGGAGTTATTGCATGGAGATGTTTATATGTTAAAAAGCCTTGTGGACGGCTTAATAACCAAAATTAATATTACTTCTTAGGATGGCATATGCTATCTGATCCGCAGCCTCCGCAGCCACAGCTGCAGCCACCCTTTCCTGATTTATGATCCTTTATCTGCTTAACGATTATAGAAACAAATATAACCGCAACTATTAATCCTATTATTATGCTAGCTATCATAATTATCACCTCTTTATTATGCTAGTCCCTTAACCTTTATAGTAACCTCATCATCTGTATATTTATTCTTTCTAAATAGAAGATATATAACAATAGCTACTAGCAATGCAGCAATCACTGTTCCTATGCCTATGCCACCGCCTGTAATAACAAGTCCAAGCTGGTATATGATAAATGATGTCACATAAGCAAATATGCACATATAGCTAATTGCTATTGCTGTCCACTTACCGCTATTCATCTCTCTTTTTATAGCACCCATAGCTGCAAAGCAAGGTGCACAAAGCAGATTAAATAGCATAAAGCTGTAAGCTGTAAGCTGTGTATATTCTGTTGCTAGAGTACTCCATATTTCCTGTCCGTCCTCTGCAACCTCTGCAAAGCCATATAGAACTCCCAGCGTACCGACAACATTTTCCTTTGCTACAAGTCCTGTAAAGGTTGCAACTGCTGCCTTCCAGTTTCCAAAGCCAAGTGGTGCAAAAAGTGGAGCTATCACTCTACCTATACTAGCAAGCAGTGATGTATTGTTGTCCTCTACCATAACGAGGCTTCCACCTTCAAATCCAAATGCCTGTAAGAACCAAAGCAGTACTGATGATGCAAGTATAACTGTACCTGCTCTCTTAATAAAGCTCCAACCACGCTCCCAGGTCGCACGGAGAACATTACCTGCTGCTGGAACGTGATATGCAGGAAGCTCCATAACAAATGGTGCCGGGTCGCCTGCGAATATCTTAGTCTTCTTAAGTATAATTCCCGAAATAATTATTGCAGCTACACCTATAAAGTAAGCACTTGTAGCTACAAGACCGCTGCCCCCAAAAAGTGCTCCTGCAAAAAGTGCTATGATAGGCATCTTCGCGCCGCATGGAATAAAGCAGGTGGTCATGATAGTCATCTTGCGGTCTCTGTCATTTTCTATAGTTCTTGATGCCATAACGCCAGGAACACCGCAGCCTGATGCAACAAGCATAGGTATAAAGCTCTTGCCCGAAAGTCCAACCTTTCTAAATATCCTATCCATTATAAATGCAACTCTTGCCATATAGCCGACATCCTCAAGTATAGACAGCATTAGGAAAAGGATAAGCATCTGTGGTACGAAGCCTATAACTGCACCAACTCCGCCTACTATACCATCTACTACAAGACCTGTTAGCCAAGGTGCTACGCCCCATGCTTCAAATGCTGCACTTAGGTTGCCACATATCAGCTCGCCAAAGAGTGTATCATTTGTCCAGTCAGTAACCAGCGATCCTACTGTGCTTATAGATATGTAATAAACAACAAACATAATCGCAGCAAATATAGGAAGTGCTAAAATTCTGTTAGTTACTATCTGGTCTATCTTATCTGAGGTTGACATGCTATGCTTTTCTTTTTTCTTTTTAACTGCTCTGCCAACTACTCCGGTTATGTAAGCATATCTTTGATTTGTTATAATGCTCTCAGCATCATCATCCATTTCCTTTTCGCAGTCAGCTATATGATCCTCAAGATGACCTACTAGCTCCTTTGGAAGCTTAAGATCCTCCATAGCCTTTTTATCTCTCTCAAAAACCTTTATAGCATACCAGCGAAGAAATCTGCTGTCTGTATATGCTGCTATAGACTCCTCTATATGTGCAATAGCATGCTCTACGCTTCCTGTAAATACATGCGGAAGCTCATTAACAGCGTCATCCTGTGCAGCCTTAATAGCAAGCTCTGCAGCTGCTACGCTTCCCTCGCCCTTAAGTGCACTTATCTCTATAACCTTACAGCCTATCTCTGATGCTAGCTTTTCTACATCTATCTGGTCACCATTTTTTCTAACAAGGTCCATCATGTTAATAGCTATAACAACAGGTATTCCTATCTCTATAAGCTGTGTTGTAAGATATAGGTTTCTTTCTATATTAGTTCCATCTATTATATTAATAATAGCGTCTGGCTTTTCATTTACCAGATATCCTCTTGCCACTACCTCCTCAAGTGTATATGGAGAAAGTGAATATATACCAGGAAGGTCCTGGATAATAACATCCTTGTGTCCTCTTAGTCTTCCTTCCTTTTTCTCAACTGTTACTCCAGGCCAGTTACCTACATACTGGTTGCTGCCTGTTAGGTCATTAAATAATGTTGTCTTTCCGCAGTTTGGATTACCTGCAAGTGCTATCTTAATATCCATTTTCATACATCTCCTCTTTTAGTAGTTAATCAAAGCTAACTCTATGTTAAAAAATTAAGCTGGTGTTATCTCTACCATCTCGGCATCTGCCTTACGAACACTAAGCTCATATCCCCTTATGCTTAGCTCCATAGGATCTCCAAGTGGTGCTACCTTACGAACATGTATCTCTACACCCTTTGTGATCCCCATGTCCATAATTCTTCTTTTGACTGGCCCTTCGCCTGTCAGCTTAACTACTGTTACTGTATCCCCAACCTTTGCATCCTTTAATGTCATCTTTCCCTCCTACTTTTATATCATTATTTTAGAAGCTATAGTTTTATCAAGTGCCACCCTGCTTTCCCTGACCTGTATTATGAGATTGCCGCCCATATCTGTAACGACCTTTATCTCTGTACCTACTACAAAGCCAAGCTCAGCCAGATGTCTTCTAACCTCATCCTTACCTGCTATTCTTTTTATAACTACTACATCTCCTATACTTGCCATGGTTAAAGGCATTGTATTCCTCCCCTTGGGTTAGGCGTTCCTAACCCCTCAACGTCGGTAGTTTAGCACAACTAACTATATGTGTCAATATATAAATATATATTCTTTATAATCAACTAACAATTTCTTTACTCTAACTCGTATAT
>CAVBBU010000098.1:0-6073 GCA_963593765.1 Bacteroidaceae bacterium
TTTGAAATCCCTAATTGCGTTCGGGTTAATGATACAACTGATAAGGAAAATTATCAACTGTAATTATCCTAGGCAGTCCTCTCACTTCCCCAGTTACGTGCTCAGTATATACCCGTAAAAAAAAGAATGCTATATATTTTCCATAGACATTTTCTTACGGAAATATAACATTTATTCATATTTTCTTCATCTTTGTATTTATATTAGTACAATCCGCAAAACAGGGCTATTTTCATCGCCTTTTATGCTATAATGTGTTCAGAATTTTTACATTTTTATATTTTTTGAACATCAAATTCGGAGGTCGCATGGATAGATTAGCACATATATGCAGAGAGATTTACGAGCACCCGGATATATCGCAGCGAGAGCTTGCCGCTAAGCTCTACATTTCCCTAGGCAGTATTAATCTTCTTTTAAATAAAGCAAAGGAGCTTAAGCTTATAATTTCTCAAAGGCATAACGGATATGCTCTTACTGGCGATGGCATTTCCTATCTTAATAGCTTTAAGGTCGACTGTGCTGTTATACTCGCCGCCGGCTTTGGCTCTAGGTTTGTTCCGCTTACATATGAAACTCCTAAGGGGCTGCTGCCAGTGCTTGGCGAGCCTATGATTGAGCGGCAGATAAGGCAGCTGCGTGAGGTCGGCATAGAAGATATAACTATAATAGTCGGCTACCTAAAGGAGAGCTTTGATTATCTGGTAGATAAATATAATGTAAGGCTTTTATACAATCCGGAATACTCCTCTAAGAATACCCTCGCCTCGGTATATCACGCAAGGGAGATATTTAAAAATAAAAATGCCTACCTTCTTTCATCTGATAACTGGCTAAGGGAAAATATGTTCCACGCCTTTGAGCCTTACAGCTGGTACAGCTCTGCCTACTCTAAGGGTTCGACTAAGGAGTGGTGCCTTACATATAATAAGAAGGGCGAGATCACAGGGGTCAATGTCGGCGGATGCGATTCATGGTATATGTACGGACCTGTGTATCTGACGAAGGAATTTTCAAGGGATTTTATTCCTGCACTGGAGCATCACTACCAAACTGCCGGCACGGAGCAGTTTTACTGGGAGCAGGTATATGTCGATATGCTAAGCAAAAAACCTCTTGCAGCTGGCTTTAAAATTCCTAAGCTTTATATAAACAGGCAGGCGGATAATCAGGTATATGAGTTTGAAAATCTTGAGGAGCTAAGGGCATTTGACACTTCATATAATACAAGCTCCGGCAGCAGTGCATTAGATTTAATAGCCCATGTTTTTGATGTCCCGGAGTCTGATATATCTGGACTTAGAACTCTAAAGGCTGGCATGACAAATCAGTCATTTCTATTTTGCGTAGGCGGCTGTGATTATATATGCAGAATACCAGGCCCCGGAACTGAGCTTCTTATTAATAGGAAGGATGAATATAATAATTATCAGGCGGTCGCTTCATTAAATATAACGGAGCAGGTTGTATATTTTGATGCTGACACCGGATATAAGATTTCTAAATATTATGAGAACAGCAAAAATTCAGATGCAAGAAACTGGGATGAGGTTAGCCAATGTATGAAGCTTCTTCACAGACTGCATGAAAGTGGTATTAAGGCGGATCATGATTTTGATATAAGAGAGCGAATAGGCTTTTACGAAAGACTATGCACGGAAAATGGCGAAATTCCTTATAAGGATTATCCTATGGTTCGGGAGCATGTAAATGAGCTGCTTGATATGCTTGACAGTTTTAATCATGGCAAATGCTTCTGTCACATAGACAGCGTTGCAGATAATTTTCTTTTTGTTCCTAAGGTCGATGGCTACGATATAAAGCTGATAGACTGGGAATATGCAGGCATGGCGGATCCTATGATAGATATAGCTATGTGTGCGATTTATTCTTATTATAATAAGAAAGAAGCAGACCATCTTATAGAAATATATCTTGGCAGGGTGCCGACTGATGAGGAGAGAAAAACTGTTTATGCATATATGGCTCTTGGCGGTTTTCTCTGGGCACTTTGGGCTATATACAAGCAGGAACTCGGCGAGGAGTTTGGCGAATATACTCTTATAATGTATAGATATGCCAAGGATTATTATAATTTTTTTGTAAAAAATAATTAGGATTACTACTACTTTTATATATGTAGATTAGGTGTTATAATCAAAATTAATTTAGGCAAGGAGGTTTCTCATGCGAATAAAATACTTTATAGCATTAGCCGCTGCGGCTCTTACGATTTCGGCAGCGTCATTTACAGCATTTGCCGCTACAGGCTGGCAACAGGAGGGCGGAAGCTGGGTTTACTACGATTCAGACGGAAGCGTACACAAGGGCTGGATTCAAACTAAGGACGGCTACTATTATATGGATCTTGCAGACGGTAAGATATCTACCGGCTGGAAGAAGGTCAATGACAAGTGGTATTACTTTAAGTCTGACGGTTTGATGAACCTTGGCTGGGTTAGTGTCGACGGAGTTTGGTACTACAACCTAGATGACGGAAGCCTAGTTCAGGAGAGCTGGCTTAAGATAGATGACAACTATTACTTTATGCGTGGTGCAGGTCAGATGGCTACAGGCTGGAGAAATATGGACAATGCTTGGTATTACTTTAAGTCTGACGGAAGATGTGCATTTGGCTGGACTAAGATAGTCGGCGATGACACAAACTGGTACTACTTCGGAACTGACGGCAAGATGTTTACAGGCTGGCAGCAGATAGACGGAACATACTACTACTTCGATACTAATGGTATTATGAAGACTGGCTGGCTTTCTGATGGAACTAACAAGTATTATATGGATGCTTCGACCGGAAGCGACAGAGGTAAGATGAGCTATGGCTGGAAGCAAATAGATAATGCTTGGTACTACTTTAATTCTAACGGACATATGGTAGCTGGTTGGATAAAGTATCAGAACAGCTACTACTACCTGCAGTCAGATGGTAAGATGGCAGTTGGAACTACGCTTACTATAGATGGCTCTAGCTACAGCTTTGATGCAAATGGAATCTATACAGGAAGTGCTACACCAAATGTAGTTGATACTGGTTCTAGCTCAGGTCCTGGTGGTTCTTCTTCATCAGGTGGTCCCGGAGTAAGCTCTAGCTCTACTTCAACTAATAGTTCGTCGGGGCCTACCTCTAGCTCAAGTTCTAGTTCGAGCAGTTCTAGTGGGCTGACTGTTGGGCAAACAACTGGGCCGCAATAAATGCGTATTCGCAGTAGGTGTCTGTGTCAATGTAAGGCACAGATGCCTATTTTGTTTTTTGGAGATGTTGTTTGAAGAATGTTGTCTAAGAAATATTTCAAAACAAGCAGGTGCTCGCTGCTACGCTGGGAACCGCTATGCGCAGCTCACACCTCTTGATTTTGAAATATTTCTGTGAAGTTTTCTCAATGCTACGAATGTTATTCGGAACGTAGTATTGAATGTTGATAGCTTATTTAATTAAGAAAATTTATACTTTGTATGTTGTTCCAAGCATAATATTGAATGTTGGTGACTATCTGCTGAAAGAAACCATACTCTGCGTATTATGCAGAATATTATCTTGCTATAAAACCAAGTATAATCTCAACAAACAACGCGTTATACCCTTTAACGCCACAGTATTTTAACTTACGAACCGCCCCATCGAGCAGACACATATATATAATGCGGGGCATGTGCGAGGCCGGTTCTTCAAGGCTGCCTTGGCAGGCTTGGTAGAACCGCTGCATCGAGCACTAGAGTGCGAACGTACCCGCATTATATGTATGTGCTGCGAAGAGGGGCTATCGATTTACTGATTTACAAATTTTTCAATATAATAGCGAGGTACTTATGTTTAAAAAAATATTTTCAATAATTATAGGTCTGTGCATTACGGTGACGACACCACTTGCTTCATACGCTGCATCTGAGTGGACCATGCAAAGCCCCGGCGTATACCAAATGCTTGACGGCAGCTCTATAACCGGAGTTCTGGCAAGAGGTGTAGACATATCACACTGGCAGGAGGCTATAGACTGGAAGGCAGTTGCAGCAGATGATGTTAATTTCGTTATGCTGGGAACTAGATATAAGGGCGAGGTAGATCCTCTATTTGATTACAATGCTACCGAGGCTGCTAAGAACGGAATCAGACTTGGTGCATATATATATTCATATGCTATGAACACCACTGAGGCTGCTGCAGAGGCAGATTTCGTTCTTAATCTTATAAAGGACTATCCTATCTCTTATCCTGTCGCATTCGACGTTGAGGATACTAACACACAGGGTACTCTAACTAAGGCAGAGCTTACAGATATTATAAATACATTCTGTGAAAAGATACGAAACGCAGGCTACTATCCTATACTTTATGCAAATGACTACTGGCTGGTTAATAAGCTAGATATGAGCTCGCTTGATTATCCTGTTTGGGTTGCAAGATATAATGTTAAGCACAGCTACAGCTCACCTGTTATGTGGCAGGCAACAAGCACCGGCACTGTATCCGGAGTTCAGGGCAATGTCGACATAGACTTTCAATATGTAAGCTTTGATGAATATATCCCTGCTAATTGCTGGAGAACTATAAACGGAACTACCTATTATTATAAAAATTATACTATGCAAAAAAATGCTTGGATATGTGACAATGACAGCTGGTATTATATGAACAGCGAGGGCACTGTAAACACCGGCTGGTTTAAGGATAATAATAAGTGGTATTTCCTTGATAGTGAAAGCGGTAAGATGCTTACCGGCTGGAAGCAGGAAGGTGATAAGTGGTACTTCCTTGATGGCAGCGGATCTCTAGCAAACGGCTGGGTTAATCCTGACAGGTGGTATTATATAGACAGTGACGGCGTGATGAAAACTGGCTGGCTTAGTGATGGCGGTAAAACCTATTACCTAAGCACTAGCTCTGGTGCTATGACAGTTGGTTGGAGAGCTATAGATAATGCTTGGTATTACTTTGACGGTAGCGGAGCTCTAGCTACTGGCTGGGTATATGATAGTGGCAAGTGGTATTATATGGATGGTAACGGAGTAATGCTTACCGGTAAGATAGATGTAAGCGGAACAAGCTACTACCTAGATGCCGACGGACATATGCTTTCAGATACAGATATAACACTTGATGAAATCAATTATCATATAGATTCATCTGGTGCTTTAAGTAAGATAGAAGCACCTACTGAGGAAGCTGCTCCTGTTGTAGAAACCACCGCTCCTAGTGGCAACTAGAATAATAACTCAAAGAAAAAAAATAAAAACAAAAAATAAAATTTCAACTTGCTTTTAGATTAAATTTGCGTGATAATACTTTACGTTGAAACTTAGCCTTGCAGGCATTGAATGCTTGCAGGGCTTATTTTTTACTTCATAGGAAAGTACATCCTACGAAGTAAAAACTTACTCTGCTAGAGGGTAGTTCGCTTTACTACTTCCTAGCCTTAAGTATAGTCAATTAAATATAAGGCAATTAAATATAATCAAAAAAAGAAACGGAGAACAAAAATGCCAAAAACAAAATTTCAATCTATTATCTTTACAGCAATTACCGCATGGATTATGGTCTATATAATGACTCTTTATAACACTGTACTAGCAAGCGGCTTCTTTACTAATATTACATTTTTAATCGCACTAAAGGGAATGTGGCTTGAATTTATAATCATATTTCTTTGTGCATATTTTATCTCAAGCCCTATCGCAAAGGGCTTTGCATTCCGTATAGTAACGCCTGATGACAGACCGATTTTTATTATATTTGCAATTCAAATCTTTACTGTTGTATGTCAGGTAGCACTTGCAAGTATCTTAGGCGTGCATCACGGTTATGGATTTACAATGCAGTTTATTCCGAATTATCTAATGACCTATTGCCGTAATTTTATTATGGCACTGCCTGTTCAGCTGTTTATCGCAGGTCCAATCGCAAGGACTGCATTTCGTGCTGTGTTTTAAATTTCTATCCCTAATTCCTTCCTAAACTTTGCTGCAATCTCTTCATACTCAGCATCACTAAGATATTTTTTATCTGGGTTCATCTGGAAGGTTGAGCCCCATTCATCGCCGCCCTCATACTTAGGAACTA
>CAVBBU010000099.1:0-5936 GCA_963593765.1 Bacteroidaceae bacterium
AGAGCTCTTCGTAATATCAATTGCGAATAGCTCTTTTTTGTTATATTATAGTGGAATGAGTAGAATATATGAGCTTGTATGCCCTTGCCACTTTGGCTTAGAGGCTATACTTAAAAAAGAAATAATAGATTTGGGATATGAGGTAAGCAGGGTATCTGATGGTAAGGTATATTTCCAAGGTGATGCAGAGGCTATAGTCAGAGCAAATATAGGACTTAGAACTACCGAGAGAGTTCTTATATGCGTAGCGGAATTTAAGGCAACTACCTACGAGGAGCTGTTTCAGGGAATAAAGGCTATAGACTGGGATGAGTTCGTGCCAAGTAATGGCAGGTTTTGGGTTTCTAAGGCGACATCAGTTAAGAGTAAGCTTTTTTCACCATCAGATATTCAATCAATAGTAAAAAAGGCTATGGTTGAGCAGCTAAGGGGCGTGTACCATACAGACTGGTTTAAGGAGGATGGAAGCTCATATCCGCTTAGGGTATCATTTAATAAGGATATAGCTACAGTTGGCTTAGATACTACAGGTGAGTCGCTTCACAGGCGTGGCTACAGAAAGCTAAAGGTTAAGGCACCTATTACGGAAACGCTTGCAGCCGCACTGATTATGCTTACACCTTGGAATAAGGATAGGATATTTGTAGATCCGTTTTGCGGAAGTGGAACATTTGCAATTGAAGCAGCACTAATGGCGGCAAATATCGCACCGGGACTTAACAGAAGCTTTTTGTCAGAGAGCTGGACAAATCTTATATCCGCTAGTGAGTGGAAGGATGTAAGGCAGGAAGCAAAGGAGTACATAGACTCAAGTGTCGAGGTAGATATACAGGGCTATGACATAGATGAGGAAGCGGTAAATGTTGCCAGAGAAAATGCAAAGGTGGCAGGAGTTTTAAAGCATATTCATCTTCAACAAAGAGATGTAGCTAAGCTTTCGCATCCAAAGAGCTATGGCTTTATAATCACGAATCCGCCGTATGGTGAAAGGCTAGGCGATGAGTCAGACATGCCAAGCATATATAGGACATTAGGCGAGCGATACAAGAGCCTTAAGGACTGGTCTATGTATATAATTACTGGATATGAGGATGCGCAAAAGTATATAGGTCGCAAGGCGGATAAAAATAGAAAGATATACAATGGCATGCTTAAGACCTACTTCTACCAGTACGAGGGAGCTAAGCCACCTAAAAGAAAACAAAGCTAGGAGCATAAGATGAAGATAGTTGTTGCTACAGGTAATAGTGGCAAGATAAGAGAAATAAAGGAAATACTTAGTGATATAGACACGCAGATATATTCGATGAAGGAGCTGGGGATTAATTCAGAGCCCGAGGAAACAGGAAAAACCTTCGAGGAAAATGCTCTCATAAAGGCAAGATCACTTCATAGCCTGCTAAAGGAGGAGGCGCTTGTTTTAGCAGATGATTCCGGACTTGTTATAGATTATCTTAACGGAGAGCCGGGGATATATTCGGCTAGGTATCTAGGAGAGGACACAGCATATACCATAAAATGCCAAAATATACTCGATAGGCTAAAGGGTGCTTTAGGGGAAAGAAGAAGTGCAAGATTTATATCAAGCATAGCCCTTATATATCCGGATGGCAGAGAGGAAACAGTTACTGCCAGCATGGAGGGATATATAGCCGATGAGGCAAGGGGCAGTGGCGGCTTTGGATATGATCCAATCTTTTATGTAGAAGAGTTTAAGAAAAATGTTGCAGAGCTTAGCGATGAAGAAAAAAATTCCATAAGTCACAGAGGCAAGGCACTTAGGCTTATGAGAGATAAGATTATGGAAGGTATAAGATGAAGGTACTGATAATCAGCGATACACATGGAGCTGATGGCAATCTAGAAAAGATACTTGATATAGAAGGACGATTTGATGCACTTATTCACCTTGGCGATATAGAGGGAAGCGAGCGAAGGATTTCGGATATGATGGGCGGCGGATGCGACCTATATATGATTAAAGGAAATAATGATTTTTTTTCATACCTTCCGCAGGAGCTTGAGATTAGCCTAGGCAATTACAAGATACTCCTTACGCACGGCAATCTATACTCTGTATCACTGGGAGTTGAGCAGCTTAGAAAGGATGCTTACGCAAGAGGCTTTGATATAGCTATGTTTGGACATACGCACAAGCCATATTTTGAAAATGAAAATGGCTTTATAATGCTTAATCCGGGCAGCCTTTCTTATCCGAGGCAGATAGGAAGAAAATGCTCATATGCTATTATGACTATAGATAAAGAGGGAAATGCTAGCTTTACGCAAAATTATATTGAGGAATAAAAAAATAAACATGTTGAATTTTATAGCAGCTTGCTTTAGATTGCAGCTTGTTTTCTTTTTTTTGGCTAGTGGATTTTTGTGGGCTATTTTTGAATTAGCGGCTGAGAGTTCACATCATAGAAGGAGAAGATATTAGTCGTTTGATATGAAAAAATTGACTGGGCCAGCTGGATTCGAACCAGCGAATGCAGCAGTCAAAGTGCTGTGCCTTACCGCTTGGCGATGGCCCACTATAAAAGGTGGATAGAGGGATTCGAACCCTCGGCCTCCAGAGCCACAATCTGGCGCGCTAACCAACTGCGCTATACCCACCATAAAACAAAAGCTTTATTTATACTTTGAGCGGAGTAAAATACTCCGCTCAAAGCAGGTGATGGGAATCGAACCCACGTATTCAGCTTGGAAGGCTGATGTTCTACCATTGAACCACACCTGCATGCTAAGGGTTAAGCCCTCGAACGAATCTGGGGCGATTCGAACGCCCGACACCCGCCTTAGAAGGGCGGTGCTCTATCCAGCTGAGCTACAGACTCACATAGCCCTTGATGCATAAATCGGGGTGACAGGATTCGAACCTGCGACCCCCTGGTCCCAAACCAGGTACTCTAGCCAAACTGAGCCACACCCCGATACGCCTTTAGGCACAAGCGACATTATACAATAAAATATTTTATAAATCAACCATTTTTTTCGATGCTACAAAACAATCCGTTTAATCGAATTAAGTGCAGCCTTAACAGGCGGTAGCATGAGCACGATGACAGTTACTATTCCCTCAGCTAATATATAAGAATAATTATATATAATAGGATAAAGGGTAGCGAGTGATTTTGGGAAGCTTTCTGGCATATAGCTCATCCAAAATAGATATCCGCCAAGTGAGTGAAAAGCTCCTCTAAGAAAAATAGCAAATACATATCCCTTTATAAGTCCATTTTTTTTATGCTTAAAAAATCCGGAAGCACCAAGTGCACTAAAGGCAAATAAATAATCACAGCCGACCTGCAGGAGATTTAGCATATACGGCTCCTGAAAAAATTGCAGCAGTCCATATACAAATCCAACTAAAAGCCCGACTCTAGGACCATACCAGTATCCAACAAGAACAATAAATAGCATAGAAAAAAGTGTTACAGAGCCACCAAATGGCAGACTAAATAGCTTTATATATGAAGCTACATAGGCAAGTGCTATAGCTGCGGCACAAACAACCAGATGCTTTGCAGACATAGCCTTAGATAAATTAGATGATGCATTAACTGCTTTTGACATAAAAAAATCCTCCTTGTATTCAAAGAGGGGAACGAAAAGAAGTAATATGTGCTTCCTTACGCCGGTACTAACCGGTTCAAGTGATGAGGGTCAGACCGAAAGGCCTATCTCAGCAAGCTGCTCCCCTAGCTTAAGTTGCGATAAGTATACTCTTATGGCCTAGCGGTGTCAACATCAAAAGGGACATTTATTGAACAGAAAAATACTGCACAAAAAGGTCATTTGTTTATTGAAATTCTGCTGAAATTCATACAAATAAATCATAGATTATTATTGACAAATAGTGCTACTATAAAGATACTCTATATTGAAAAAATTAGCAAAATAAAAAGTACAGGTAGCTAAAAAATGTTTAAGAAAAATACAATTAAAGTAGTCGTGCTTATGCTGACATTTTCCATGATGCTTAGTCTTATGCAGGGTACTTTGGATAATACATATACAAAGGCTGATATGGGAGATGCATCTGCGATTCCAAGCATTAGTGCATTTGCCGACAAGGCAGCTCTTGCCGGAAGTACATTTAATCCAAATAGCGCAGCTAGTGAAAATATAGCTAAAATAAGATTTGGTAAGGGCGATGCTACATGGTATATATTAGGAGGAGATAGCGGTGTTAGCGAGCCTAACATGGCTATATTTGCTACGAGTAATTTTACTGATTCGCAGCAGTTTTTAGACGAGGGAAATTATAGCTATGATTCGTCATATTCGGTATTTAAATATACAGGAACATTTAATCCGTCATCAGACGGAAGCTACGAGGGCGGCACTCCAAGCATTATATTAGCCAATCACTATGGGGTAAGTGAGCTAAAGGATAAGCTTGATAATATGTCAGAGGATTCGAGATATTTTTCGGCATCAGAGCAGGCGCTTATGAATACTACAAGGATTAATACTGTAGATTATTATAATAATAAAACCTATAGTACAAATGACAAGCTATATGCTGCTAGCGCTAGCGATACGTATATATATGTGGGAAGTGATAATAGCAAACAGCTAAGAGCTGATTATTGGAGTAGTGGTAGTAGCTTTTGGCTTCGCTCGCCACTAGAAACAGACTCGGAAAATGCTCTCTTTGCAGCTCCAAGCGAAAAAACGATAGGTAATACGGAGGTTAGAAGGCAGTCTGGTATTAGACCAGCAGCAAATATCGATTTGACTAATGTTCTTTTTGCATCGGCAGCATGGGTAGCTGTATCACAGGAAGCTATAAAGGGTGAGATAGCTAAGGAAGCGGCTATGTCACTTAGACTGGACGGCTCAAAGAAAAGCATAGGCTCGGTAACATATAGCGCAAATACTATAAATGTAACAGTGGCTACAAATAGTAGTGCGGCACTAGTTGTGCAGGGAAGGGATGCGCGGCAAAATAAGGATTGGTACTACAGTAAGCTTGTTACAGGTACTTTGAGCATAACAGAAGAAGATATATTAGCTGTATTAAACAATTCGCAAGCAGGCAGTCTAAACATATCTAATGTAAATCTGGATAATTGCAAAATTTGGCTAGAGGTTTCTGCAGATAGTGATTCGACACTAGCTTATGCTGTAGAGGCAGAAAAGATAGAGGTACATGAACATAGCTATGATGGCTCGTGGACAGCTGATGGGGCTAATCACTGGAAGCAATGTACACCAGCTGATGCTTGCCCAAAGCTAGAAGAAAGCATAAAAGAAAAAGCAGCTCACGAATATGGAGCTGATGAGAATAAAGCTTCATGGAAATACAATAGTGATAAGCATTACAAGCTATGCGAAATTTGTGAGAGCGATAGCAGTATGATAGGTGAAGCTGCCCATGAATTTGGAGCGGATGGAGAATGCATTATATGTGGCTATAGCATTAATGAAAAGCATAAGCTAAAAGAGGTTAGTGCGAAGAGCCCAACCTGCACTGAAAAGGGAAATGAAAAATATTGGTATTGCACTGATGAAAGATGTGAAGTGAAATACAAGCTAAGTGATAAAGAAACATTCGGAGTTCAGGTATTGGAAGAATTTACCGATATGTCTGATGTTGAGATTAGCGCTCTAGGGCATCTTGAGAGTACAAAGTATAAGCATGATGAAAAGGAGCATTGGCATATATGTACTAGAAAAGAGTGTGGCATTAAGCTAAGTATAGCGGAGCACACATTTAACGATAAGAATGTATGCACTGCCTGTGGATATAAAAAGCCAGATGAGGGCGGTGATGGAGATAAAGATAAAGGAGATGAGGACAAGGGCGACCAAGACAAAGGTGACGAAGACAAAGGAGACCAAGATAAAGGCGACCAAGATAAGGGCGACGAGGACAAAGGTGATAAAGACAAAGGTGACCAAGATAAAGGTGACGAGGACAAGGG
>CAVBBU010000100.1:0-5835 GCA_963593765.1 Bacteroidaceae bacterium
GAATATGACATACTCTCCCCTAGAAATTTTTAGGCCGTTGTTTCTAGCTACGCCCGCATGTAAATTCTCTTGATGGAATACCTTTATTCTTTTATCTTTAGCAGCATAGTCATTAAGTATATTTGAGGAATTGTCAGTAGAGCCATCATCAACGCATATAATCTCTATATCCCTTTCAGTTTGGCAAAGTAGCGAATCCAGTGCCTCGCCTACAGTCTTTTGCGCATTATATACCGGCATCACTACCGAAACCTTAATATCACTCATTTTAGTCCTCGCAATCATTTTACATAGACAATAAGAATTTCAAATCTTCGCTCACCCATACACAGGTATCCTTTTCGCCTGAATAGCTAGAATGTCTAACATTCAAATTGCTTTCCTTAAGCTTATTATCGATATCTTTAAATGTCTTTTTTTCTTGTGGTCTATTAAAGTCATCAAGAATAATTACAAATGAATCACACAAACATTCTGGTAATAAAGATAAAATATCAATTCTCGCATAGCCCTTTAAATCACCGCCTATAGGTGCATCAACTAATATTAAATCAAATTGAGTCTTACCCCCCCCTAGTAATTTCTGGGTAAAATCCTTGAACACTCGAACATCTGCATCTTTATAGCTTACAAATTCAACATCACATTGAATAATTCTACTATTATCACTAATAGCATGTGACCTATTAAAAAAGTCTATCCATGTTTTATCACTTTCTACGATTGTATGCTTAATATTAGGGAAAGCCTTAGCATATTGCATAGTCATTATGCTAGACTGTCCTAAGCCAAGCTCTAATATACTACATGGATGAAAATCATTTAATACTCTATACAGGAGGTACATGGCTGCATAGCCTAGTGCCCATCTGCCTGGTGATAGATTTTTTCCATCAAACCATTCTGAACCATTAATTGTATTATTAAAAACCTCTCCCCAAAGCATCTCCCTAGAAACTCTACTTGTTTTATTTGCTATTTCTAAGGTAGACTCATTTTGCTTAATTAAATCAGAAATCTGTTTTTCTTGATTGTCAATTTTTTTATTCAGCTTATCTATCTCGAGCAGTATTTCCGCCTTGTTCTTTTGGGATTCATTCTCAACCTTTCTATAAGATGCAGGAAGAATATTTTTTAAAAATTTTACTAAGTTCATAAAAAGCCCTTTTTAACATTCTTATTATCTTTTATTTTGATTCATATATGCATCGCAAACAGTATCTACATCTCCAACCATTCTTGCAACTCCATGGTCAAGCCAAACTGCATGGTCGCAAAGCTCCTTAACCTGCTCTGTAGAGTGAGATACAAACATAAGCGTAGTTCCATTTGCTAGCATCTCATCCATTCTTTCCATACATTTCTGCTTAAACATATAATCGCCTACAGCAAGTATTTCATCTACTATAAGAATATCCGGTCTGACTATAGTTGCTATAGCAAAGCCTAGTCTAGCAGACATACCCGAAGAAAAATTCTTTATAGGACTGTCTAAAAAATCCCAAAGCTCAGCAAAGTCAACTATCTCATCAAAATGCTCATTCATATATTTTTTTGAATGTCCAAGCACCGTTCCGTTAAGGTAGATATTTTCTCTAGCAGTTAGATTCGCATCAAAGCCAGCGCCCAACTCTATAAGAGGAGCTATCTCTCCCTTAACTGTAATGCTTCCCTTATACGGCTTAAGTATTCCGCTTATAGCCTTAAGAAGCGTCGACTTTCCAGAGCCGTTTGAGCCGATAAGAGCCCATGCCTCTCCCTTCTTAACCTTAAAGGAAACGTCCTTAACAGCCAGAAACTCCTGAAACATAAGCTCCTTTTTAACAAGCTTGATAACATACTCCTTTAGATTGTCTATCTTCTCACTTGCCTTATTGAAGCGAATAGTTACATTATCTACCTCAATCACATAATCATCCATCGTGATACCTGTTCCTTAAATATATAAGATAAAATCGTCCTGCTTGCGTTTAAATGTAAAGAGTCCAAATGCAAGCATAATAAATGCCATAATCCATCCGCCAAAGAATATTCTAGGTCCTGGAAATCTCCCATAATAAACCAAATCTCTAAACTGTGCTATATAATAATATAAGGGATTAAATACCTTTACAAACAGCCCAAGCTTCTCTGGTAGCGACTCGATAGGATAGAAAATCGGAGTAATATATGTCCATGCAGTAATGACCGCATGATAGATATACTGTACATCCCTAAAAAATACATTCGCCTCTGCCAGGAAAAATCCCAAGCCGCATGAGAATATATATATCTGTATAATAACAAGCGGAAAAAGCCAAAAGGTTTTATATACCGGTGCGTGTGTAAATAGCATAACTAGGAAAAGTGCTCCAAATGAAAAAATAAGATCCACCATACAGCTAGTTACCTTTGATAATGTAAAAATATATCTAGGTACATATCTTTTTTTAAGAAGAGCGCCGTTACCTGTTACTGATGTCATAGCCTGCGTTGTAGCTGTTGTCACAAAATCAAAAAGCATCTTTCCGGTAAAAAGATATACAGGAAAGTTTTCTATGTTATGACTAAACATAGTTGAAAAAACAATGGTCATAATCAGCATAACAAAAAGCGGATTTAAAATACTCCACAGATATCCAAGTATACTTCTTCTGTATTTTAGCTTTATATCACGAGTCACAAGCTCAAAAAGCAGATCCTTGTATTTTAAAAATATATTTATACGGTCAATCCATGCCTTCATGTTAAATATCCGCCTTTAGGTCATCGTTTAAGTTAGTTTACTCTGGTCTTTAAAAATTCTATTTCATGCCTCGCTGCTTCATCCTCACCAAAGCTTTCTACATATTCCTCAAAAAGCTCTAGTGCCTTGCTATATTCAGCCTTTTGTTCATAGCAGCATGCTCTGTTAAAGCTAAGCGACTTATATACTGCAGTAGCATCTGTACTGTCCTCTATGCCTCTATCTGTGCTGCCCTCTGCTGCCAGAGCTATGCCCTTTTCAAATTCCTCAAGAGCAGCGTCATAGTCATTATTTTTATAATAGTTCATACCTATTTCATTGCACAGCTCCAGTGTAACATCCTCATCAGCTATACCCTTATAAAGGCTAATAGCCTTATCTATATCCTCGCCTGCCCTGCAAAGAGTAATAATAAGCATGCTTTTATATTCTAGGTTTTCCTCATCAGTACTAAGGAGTATATTGTATGTATTTGCAGCGGCACTATAATCCTCTAGCTTCCACTCTGCCTCTGCCCTATATCTAAGTATATCTATCTCTGTTTTCCCTATTTTATCGCTACTTCTTTGTGCTAACGCCTTGTCAAAGCTTTCAATGGCTGTCTGATAGTCGCCGTTTTCAAAGCTTTCTATGCCACCAAGCCTTAGCTTTTTTTCTTCATTCGAAAGGAAGCTGCACGATGAAAGGCAAAGAGCTATCAATAGCAGCAAGCAAAACAATATTATATTTTTAGGATTTTTATTAGTTTTTACCTGTGCTTCCATGTCCGCCTCTGTCTGCATTGCCCAGGGTAGTAACCTCTTCAAGCTCAAAGCTAGGCTGATGCTCCATTATTCTAAACTGGCATACTCTATCATTAATATGTATCTGGGTATCTCTAAGTGCATATGCTGCCATAAACCACTGGTCATTGTCGCCACAATATGATTCGTCGATTATGCCCATAGAATTGGTTTGTATTATACCATAGTTTTTAAAGGTAGAGCTTCTTGGTACGACATGTGCCTCATAGCCTTTAGGAAGCTCCATGGCTATGCCAAGCGGTATAAGCTTAAATTCTCCTGCCTTCATGCTTATCTCCTCGGCAGCTCTAAGATCCATCCAGTCGCTTTTACCCTCTATAAATTTTAGCTTTTCTATCTTATCTGACAGATATTTTATTTTAATCTTCATTAATGTTCTCCTGGTTATGCATAATTTAGGTATTATACCATGAGTTATACTATAACGTATACAAAATATAACTGTGTCTTACTTACCCTATGTCGCATTTACATCTGTAAAATTCCTTTAAGCATATTTTTTGCTTTTCTTGGTAAATAAACAATCGAAGCTCCAAGCTTAAATGTAAAGCTATTTTTAACATTCTCTGTTGCTATATCAATGTTTGTTTTTTCATTGCACCAATCAATTATATATGACTCAAACAAACTTTTCTCCCTCCAATCAAGACCGCAAGCAGCCTCTTTTTCGCTATCATCTATCTGCATGTACATATATCTTGTCGCTCTAAGCATATCCCTTTGGATGGCTAGTGCAGCTTCAAGCTCTTCATCTGGCAAATCAATATCTGAAAGCATTTTTTGCATATGTACTAAACATGTAAAACAACCATATACATGCTCAAAGCTTGTAATTTGTGTTGTTGTAGAATTATTTCTAAAACGCCTCTTAAAAAATTGCTTATGAATATACCCAGCTCTCTTTGTACTTAATAAACATTGATACGTAAATAGATTATCCTCATGTATTATTCCTTCAACAAATTTTATATTATATAAATCAACAAATTCTTTTTTTAATATATAAAGGCAAGGAGATACACTATATTCTCCATTAGCTTTCATTTTCATCAAAAGCTGTCCGCCCCTATATATCTCTGGATAATCACACCTTCTCGTATAATAATTCAAATCAATGTAATGATCACAATTATTATCAAAGCTTTTATCAAAAAAGGCATATCCATCAAACAGAACCATATCTAATGCCTTTGTTTCAGCAAATAGATACAATTTTTCTAATGCTTTTATTTCCAACATGTCATCGCTATCCATAAGGTATATATACCTGCCATGTGCATTTTCTAATCCTCTATTTCTAGCTACTGACTGTCCAGAATTTTCTTCTCTATAAATGCATATTCTTTCATCAGCCTCTGCCCTAGCCTTGACTATATCTACGGAACCATCTGTAGATCCATCATCTATGCATATAATCTCAAGCTCCTTTAGGCTCTGGTTTTGAATCGAATCCAGACATTCACCTAGATACGCTGCTGTATTATATATAGGAATAATAACTGATACCTTAGGCTCGCCTGTTGCCTGATATCCCTTTATAGTCTCAAAGCCATTTTTGCTATAATCTCTATGTCTTTTATCGTAGCAGCCTATTATATTTGGGGCAGCCTTTAGCCTGTTATATGCATCACCCATTTCAAGATAGAATTCCTTTGGATATGACATGGACATATTCCAAAATTCTCCAAGAGCAGCCTCTCTATAAATTGCCATCCTTGCTTGCTGTGTATGCACTGTATTTAAATTATATAAGCATTCATATAATGAAAATTTAACAAAGCTTTTTTCTATATCAGAATATATATTTTCTTTATTAAACAGCTCGTAAAGCTTATAGTCTGCTTTCGAAAATAGTGTTGGTGTATCATTTTTTTGACTTTGCAAATTGTCAGTTGCATTAACTCTGTAGTGAACTAATACCTTGTCAACAAATGTAATTTTATCTGCAAGGGCTAGGGCTCCGTATACAAAATACGTATCATTGCTATTTTTCAAATTTTGAAACTCTAAGCCCTTTTTTGATATAAACTCCCTATTAAATAGCTTAGTCCACGGACAAGGCGTAGTGATCTGAAATAAAGTTTTTCCTGTGGTTTTTCTAGAGAAAACCTCACTGTTACCAACTATTCTATCACTACACAAAAGATTTCCATCTTTATACTCCCTGGTCTGAGTATCAAATCTATCTCCATTAAAGAGAACTATGTCCGCATTTGTAGCTATCGCTCTTTTGTAAGCTTCTTCAATTAAATCCGGCTCAAAAAAATCATCTGCATCAAGGAATATAACATACTCTCCCCTAGAAAT
>CAVBBU010000101.1:0-5775 GCA_963593765.1 Bacteroidaceae bacterium
GGGTTCATCTGGAAGGTTGAGCCCCATTCATCGCCGCCCTCATACTTAGGAACTATATGCACATGCAGGTGACAGCCTGTGTCACCATACAAGCCATAATTTACCTTGTTTGGACTATAAAGCTTATGCAGTGCCTTAGCTGCGGCTGCGGTATCATCAAAAAATGCAGCTCTGTCCTCGGCACTTATATCTACCATCTCGCTAACATGATCCTTATATGCAAGAAGAATTCTACCTGGCTTTGACTGCTCCTTAAAAAGATACAGATATCCAGACTTCATCTGCCCTATAGGATATCCAAACTTTGCAACAAGCTCGCCCTTCATACAATAAGCACAATTTTGATCCTTCATTTTCCTAACCCCCTAGTTATCATTTCTTGAATCATATTCTATACTGCCTGCACAGATAGTCATAATTACCTTACCTGTAAGACGTTTTCCAAGCCACGGACTATTTTGCGACTTGCTTTTACTTTTATCGTATATCCATTCCTTATCCGGATCAAATATAACTATATCCGCACTCTCATCCTCTCTTAGTATGCCTGCATCTATATTATAAAGCTTGCTAGGATAATAGCTCATTCTTTCTATTACCTGACTTAGCTTTAGATGTCCCGGCTTTACTAGGTTCATAATCGCAAGTGAAAGTGCTGTTTCAAGTCCTATCATACCGCTAGGTGCATCAAGAAGTGGCTTGTCCTTTTCTTCCTTTGAATGTGGTGCATGGTCGGTTGCTATAATGTCTATAGTTCTATCCTTAAGCCCCTCTATAATTGCAAGTCTATCCTCATTAGTTCTAAGCGGCGGATTGACTTTAGCTAGTGTTCCGAATTCATTTACCGCATCCTCAGTAAGTGAGAAGTGATGAGGCGTTGCCTCTGCCCAGATATGTATGCCACTTTTTTTTGCTTTTCTAATTAACTCAACGCCTTCCTCTGTAGAGATATGCTGAATACTTATAGTCGCACCTGTTTCTCCTGCAAGCCTTATATCTCTTTTGATTAGACTTATCTCTGCCTGTCTGTCTGCACCATATATCCCTAGCTTATCCGACATACTTCCGTGGTTAATGCCGGCTTCCTTTATATGCTTTGGATCCTCCTCGTGGAAGCTAAGAGGTGTCTTGCATTTTCTAGCTAGAAGCATAGCTTCCTTTGCAAGTTCCTCACTAAGGATTGGCTTACCGTCATCTGTAAAGCCTGCTGCTCCGCACTCTCTAAGCATTTTCATATCTACCAGCTCAGTTCCCTGCATACCCTTAGTGATCGCCGCACAGGTTCTTACTCTGATAGGTGCATGTCTTCCGCTCATAAGAACATGGACTATTCCCTCCTCGCTGTCTATAGGCGGATTAGTATTTGCCATACATATTACGGTTGTATATCCGCCTGCTGCTGCGGCTCTGCTTCCGCTAAGTATATCTTCCTTGTAGGTATAGCCCGGATCTCTAAAGTGAACATGGACATCTACAAGTCCCGGTGCTGCAACTAGCCCTGTGCAGTCTATAGTTTCTAGCTTCTCGCCCTTTGCTCTTGCTATAAGGTCAGCCTCAAGAAAAAGATCCGGTGCAATTCTTATTATCTTTTTTTCTGCTATAAGTATATCTCTTATACCATCCGTCTTAGTTGCCGGATCTATAAGTCTTATATTTTTTAGCATTAACATATGCTTTTGCCTCTATCTCAAAGATATTTGAAATACTTTTATTTAGCAAGGAATGTACCCTGCAATCTAAGCTGCAGCCTTATCCTTTTTGCATCTAACCATAAGTACGATAAGCATAAGCACTACTGATACTGCAAGGCTTATAAACATATTCTGGGTAAAGCCTGCAAGCAGGTAGCCCGGAACGCAAACTGCTGCAACTGTCATAGCATAAGGCAGCTGTGTAGATACATGGTTTACATGGTCGCAGTGTGCTCCTGCACTAGCCATAATAGTTGTATCTGATATAGGCGAGCAGTGGTCGCCGCATACTGCACCAGAAAGACAAGACGCTATAGAGATAACAAGCATCTGTCCGCTAGGAAATACTCCGCAAACTATAGGTATAAGTATAGCGAAGGTTCCCCAAGAGGTTCCTGTGGAAAATGCAAGGAATACCGCAACTATAAATATAACGGTAGGAAGAAGCATATGCAGAGAGCTTGCTGAATTTGCAACAACATCTGCTATAAAATATTTTGCTCCAAGTAGTCCTGTCATACCTGAAAGCGTCCATGCCATAGTAAGTATAAGTATAGGTGCTACCATTGCCTTAAAGCCCTCTGGTATGCAGCCCATAAAATCATTGAAGGAAATAACGCCTCTCCACATATAAAATACAAAGGTAAATATAAGTGTGATAAATGATCCTATAACAAGTCCTACAGATGCATCACAATTAGAGAACGCATCTATAAAATTAGCTCCGTCAAATATACCGCCTGTATATACCATTCCATATACGCAAGATGCTATTAAAACTATAACTGGAAGTACAAGGTCAACTACTGCTCCGTTTGGAGTTTGCATCTCATCATCTACCTCGCCATAAGGTCTTGCGGCTGTGGTAAAAAGATCGCCTCCGATAGCATTGTCCTCGTGCTTTTTCATAGGTCCAAAATCTCTATTAGTTATTGTTATAAATAGAAGTGTAACTAAAGTAAGGATCGCATAAAAGTTGTAAGGAATTGTATTAAGGAACATCGTGAAGCCATTGATTCCTGCATCCTCTGGTACTGATGATGTAACTGCTGCTGCCCAGCTTGATATAGGTGCGATTATACATACCGGCGCTGCTGTTGCATCTATAATATATGCAAGCTTTGCTCTCGATACCTTGTGGCTGTCTGTAACTGGTCGCATAACAGATCCAACTGTAAGACAGTTAAAGTAATCATCTACAAATATTAAAACGCCAAGTGCGATAGTTGCAAGCTGTGCTCCGATTCTCGTTTTGATATGCTCTGATGCCCACTTACCGAATGCGGCACTTCCGCCGACCTTGTTCATAAGTGCAACCATAATTCCAAGTATAACAAGGAATATAAGTATACCTACGTTCCAGCTATCTGCAAGCTTATATACCATACCGCCCTCTTCATTAAAGAACATGGTATTAATCATAAGCTCTAGGTTGCCGTTTGCATATAAAAGAGCACCCGATACTATACCGACAAAAAGTGAGGAGTAAACCTCTTTTGTAATCAGCGCAAGCGTAATAGCGATAACCGGTGGAAGTAGTCCAAAGACGGTGCTGTACGCTGCCGGCTGATAAGTTGCTGCATCTACCACGCCTACTGTTTTTGTAGAGGCAAATGCAAAGATAAGCAAAATAACTCCTGCCAAAACTAAAACCCAATAATTTTTCTTCATAGCTTTTCATCCCCTATATTTGATAAAAGCCTCACAATTAAAAAATTGGAGGCGTCTTTGCGTTTTATATATTACCATATCTTCCGAGAAATGTCTTTGTTCTTTCGTTATTTGATGCAAAAATTTCGCTTGGAGTACCCTCCTCGACTATAATTCCATCTGCCATAAATAAAACTCTGTCCGATATATCCTTAGCAAATGTCATCTCGTGGGTAACTATAACCATAGCTATATGAAGGTCAGCAAGCGATTTTATAACCTTTAAAACCTCACCAGTTAGCTCCGGATCAAGTGCCGAGGTCGGTTCATCAAAAAATAGTATCTTTGGATTAAGTGCGAGTGCTCTTGCTATAGCAACTCTTTGGCACTGACCGCCTGATAGCTGATAAGGATATGCATCTGCCTTGTCAGAAAGGCCCATCTTATCAAGCAGCTTATATGCTTCCTCCTCGACTTCCTTTTTCTTTCTTTTTTGAACCCTTATAGGTGCATCAGTAATATTTTTTAAAACTGACATATGCGGAAAAAGATTAAAGCTTTGAAATACCAAGCCATAAAGCGTATCTGCTTTTTTTAGCTTTTCCTTTGATGCATATGTGGTATGTGTACCCTCTGTTTTTGCTACCATTATATCGCCGTATTTTATAGAGCCGGAGTCTATTTTTTCCAGCATGGTTGCACATCTAAGAAGGGTGGACTTTCCTGAGCCTGACGGTCCGATAATAGTTAGGATCTCGCCTTCATTTACCTCTAGGGAAATGTCCTTTAAAACCTCTAAGCCATCGAAGGACTTTTTAATATTTTTCATCTCAAGTAATGCCATATCAACCTCTATAATAATTCATTTTCTTTTCGCTAAGCTCCATAATCCATGCAACTATAAAATTAAATACATAATAGAATATAGCCGCTGCGACATATGGCATCATGCTCGTTTGTGCACTTGCTAGTGCCTTCGCCGTTGTAAACATTTCCGCTACACTTATGGTAAATGCAAGCGAGGTGTCCTTAACTAGCGTTATAACCTCATTAGTAACTGATGGAAGTATTCTTTTTATTACCTGTGGAAGTATGATAACAAAAAAGGTCTGCACCCTGTTATAGCCAAGAAGCTTAGCCGCCTCATACTGACCTACCGGCATAGACTGAATACCGCTTCTGTATATCTCAGCAAAGTATGCAGCATAGTTAATTACAAAGCCTATAAATGCTGCCCACAGTCTGTAGCTGTTGCTTATTCGTATCTTAAATATATAATACGGACCAAAGTACACCACCATAAGCTGAAGCATAAGTGGTGTACCTCTCATTATAGAAATATAAATCTTGACTATGGAAGAGATAAGTCTGTTTTTACTCATTCTTCCAAAGGCTACTAAAAGCCCCAGTGGGAGCGAGAATAGCAGTGTTACAACAAATATCTGTATGCTTACTGCCATTCCGCCTGCTAGCTGCCTTGTTATATCAATAAAGCTCATATCTAAAAATTCCCCTTTTAGTGCTTATTACTTTATAGTTGTAACGTCCTTGCCAAACCACTTTTCAGATATGCTCTTAAGTGTTCCGTCCTCTGCCATCTCCTCAAGTGCTCCCTGAATCTGATCTCTAAGCTCTGTATTTCCTTTAGCAAAGCCTACGCCGTACTGCTCGCTTGCTATAGCATCGTCAAGTATAACAAAGTCTGCATTTCTCTGCTGTATCTGATAGCCTGCAACTATAACGTCCATGGCTATGGCATCTACCGCACCGCTTTCCAGATCCATAAATGCGGTATTGTAGTCTGGTGTTGTCTGCACACTTGCAAATGTTCCTGTTAGCTCTGGCTTATCCTTTAGTGCTGCCTCTGCAGATGAGTCTGCCTGAACCTCAACTACCTTTCCTGCAAGGTCTGCACTTGATGCTATGCCGTCATCCTTTCTTACTACAAATACCTGTGAGTTGTCCATATAAGGCTCTGTCCACTCGTATGCATCCTCACGTCCCTGAATAGTAAAACCGTTCCATATACAGTCTATAGTTCCTGATGTAAGCTCCATATCCTTAGAGTCCCATGCTATAGGCTGAAGCTTGCACTCCATTCCAAGTCTCTTTGCTGCCTCCTGGGCTAGCTCTATGTCAAAGCCTGTAAACTCTCCGTCATCTCCGACAAAACCCATAGGTGGGAAGTCCTGATCAAAGCCGACTGTTAATACGCCATCATCTACATATCCGCTTGCTGCTGCGGTGGTTTCTTCTGCCTTGGTTTCATCTGCTGCTTTTGCATCGGTTTCTGCAACGCTCTCTGCTGCCTGCGATGCGGCTGTGGTTTCACTGCTCTTACCTGAGCATCCTGCAAGTGATGCAACTACTGCTGCTGTTAAAATTACACTCATAAGCTTTCTCATAATTTTTTCTCCTCTCGATTGGTTTGTTG
>CAVBBU010000102.1:0-5688 GCA_963593765.1 Bacteroidaceae bacterium
GCACTTTGTTCCGCCTATATAGAACACATCACATAACGTGGCGATATCTGCTAATGGAATATTATTTTGAGGACAGGCAAGGGCATAAGCTAGTCTATCTAATCTATATCCAGATTGATGATTACTCAAAATATTCATCCTCAAACAGTACAGCCCTTTCTACATTATTATCATTATCTGCCCATATAATCATATTAGAATAAAGCTTTATATCATCAGTCGTAACTATATTTCTAGTTAGATAAGGCGTTAGGGCTGTAGTTTGCTTATTAAGCTTATACTCCTTATTATTAGTAGCAGTTACAGTTATATCTTTGCCCTTTATTTTTATTTTTTTAACTATAATATAATCAAGTGCTTTAGAGTCCGCCTCGACATTGCAAAATACTATGCGTGCATTAGTCATAGGTGGAAGCGACATAGTCATTGCTTCGGTTACATAGGCATAGGCGTAGCTGCCCTCCTTTATAGCATCTCTTTCAACAGGCAGACCATCCGTGCCATCAAGAAGCAGAGGAGTATTATCGCTAAGTGGAATTATAATATCTCCAAGTGGGCTTTCCTCATTTTGATTATCGATTATGAGATTATCTCCTTCTATAGTAGCAGGGCCATATATAACAAGAGTATAATCATTATCTACAGCTGAATCATTTAATGAAATGGTAGTTGTTGTAAACCTATCTAATATACTGCAGGCACTTAATGAAGCGGCAGTGCTTATTATGCATATTGATGCAATGACAAGTCTTGTTAAGCTTCTTTTCATACAAATTCTCCGTGATTTAATTTTTGCTATATAATACCATAAATTGTTTGTGGTAAGAATAGGTGATTGAAACAAGGGCGAAATGGATGTAGTATACCGCAGGGGAAAAATACAATTAGATTAGGAAAATGATTAATATTTATAAGCTTGAATATTTCCCGTTATTTGCTACAATGAACCTGTTTAAAATATGATTTTATAGAAGGGAGATTATTATGCAAAAGTTCGAATATTATGTTCCTACGAAGGTGGTTTTTGGCAAGGATACAGAAAACCAAGCTGGAGAGCAGTGCAAGGCTTTTGGGGCAAACAGAGTTCTTATAGTATATGGCGGACAAAGTGCCATAAAATCTGGACTTATAGATAGAGTAGAAAAGAGCATAAGGTCAGAGGGACTTGCATGCGAGAAGATAGGCGGGGTAGTTCCTAATCCACTTCTTTCTAAGGTAAGAGAGATAATAAAGCTTGCGATAGATTTTAAAGCAGATTTTATACTAGCTGTAGGCGGCGGCAGTGTTATAGATACAGCTAAGGCTGTTGCACACGGAGCAGCTAATCCGGATACGGATGTATGGGATTATTTTTGCGGGGAGGGCGTTGTTACAAAAAGCCTTAAGCATGGCTGCGTGCTTACTATAAGTGCAGCAGGATCTGAGATGAGTAATTCATGTGTTATAACTAATGATGAGCTTAGTGAGCATACAAAGAGAGGCTTTAATACAGAGTTTAACAGATGCCAGTTTGCCATCATGAACCCTGTTCTTACATATACACTTCCAAAATACCAGATAGCAGCAGGTGTTGCGGATATATTTATGCATACATCAGAAAGATTTTTTGCGAAGGTTCAAGGCAATCATCTTACAGATGAGATAGCATACGGACTTTTTAGAGATATACTTAGGTACGGAGAAATAGGCGTTGCTAATCCGACAGACTACGAGGCTATGAGTGAGATTATGTGGTGCGGCAGCATTTCCCACAATGGTATAACAGGAGTAGGAAGTAAGGGCGATACAGCAAGAGATGGCGACTGGGCGTGCCACCAGCTGGGTATGGCTGAGTCTGCATTATATAATTATACACATGGAGCAACTCTTACATCTATATGGGGAAGCTGGGCAAACTACGTCAGAAATGAAAATATGGATAGATTTGTTCAGTATGCAAGAGGTGCATTTGGAATTAATGAGGGCTCTGACTTGCAGAGAGCTTTGATGGGAATTAGAATGACAAAGTGGTTCTTTGAAAGCATTGGAATGCCTACATCGCTAACTCAGATTATGGGAAGAACTCCTACGGATGAAGAGCTTTGGGCACTTGCAGATAACTGCTCTTATGGCGGTACAAGAACTATAGGCTCATTGAAGGTACTTGATAAACAGGATATGTACAACATATATAAGGCGGCAATATAAATCATGGGTGAAAAGATTGAGGAAAAGCTTTTTAGTAATAATGATCTTATAAGGCTTTGCATACCACTTATTATAGAACAGTTTTTGGCTATAGCGGTTGGTATGGCAGATACAATGATGGTAAGCTACGCAGGAGAGGCGGCTGTATCTGGTGTTTCTCTGGTAGATATGATTAACAATGTAATTATTGTTCTTCTTGCGGCACTTGCAACTGGTGGTGCGGTTATAATCAGCCAGTGTATAGGTGCAAAAAAATACCAGGAGGCAAATACGGCAGTAGGTCAGCTGGTTGCACTTTCTGGCGGAGTCGGAATTGTAATTATGATTGTATGTCTTATTTGGGCAAACCCTATAATAAGACTTTTCTTTGGCAGCATAGATGACAGCGTATTTGAGGCATGCAGAATATATCTTTGCGTTACTGCACTTAGCTTTCCATTTCTTGGACTGTATAATGCCGGTGCGGCTATGTATAGAAGTATAGGCGACTCTAAAACCTCTATGAAGATAAGTATTCTTATGAATCTTATTAATATAACGGGCAATGCTATCTGTATGTTCGGACTTCACAGAGGCGTAGATGGTGTTGCTATACCAAGTGTTATATCACGAGCAGTTGCTGCAGTAATTATACTTGTTCTTGCAACACATAATACAAGGGATAATATTAAGTATACGATTAAGGATTCCTTTAATATCCATAGGGGAACTATGGGAAAGATACTTTATATAGGAATTCCATCTGGAATAGAAAATAGCCTTTTTAACCTCGGACGAGTTGTTGTTGTTTCTATCATTGCAAGCTTTGGAACAGTTCAGATAGCGGCAAATGCTATAGCAAACAACCTAGACGGACTTGGAACCACCATGGGCAATGCTATGGGTATAGCCATGATTACTGTTATAGGAAGGTGCGTAGGGGCAGGAGACTACAAGCAGGCGGAGCATTATACCAAAAAGCTTATGGTCTGGGGTTATGCCTCTATGATAATTCCTGCTATTCTTATATTAGCTTTCCTTAATCAGTTTTTTGTATTATACAATGTTTCCGATGCAACCAGAGGGCTTGCGAGGGATCTAATTTGGATACATGAGGGAATTGGTGCATTTATTTGGCCGATTAGCTTTATACTTCCGAATAGCCTCCGGGCAGGAAGTGACGTAAGATTTACTATGGGAGTTAGCCTTTTTTCTATGGCAGCCTTTCGTATAGGAATATCTGTAGTGCTCGCTGACTGGTATGGACTTGGAGCACTTGGAGTTTGGTATGCTATGATAGTTGACTGGATATTTAGAGCAGTGATGTTTAGCTGGAGATTTAAGAGTGGTAAGTGGAAGCAAGTAAGACTGTGACATATTTTTCTTGGCGAGCGAAGCAAGCCTAGGAAAATAGTCGCTCTATCCGAAAGCAAGCTTACGAAGCGAGGACATTGTGAGCAAGTAAGCTTACGTTATGCGCTATCCTCGCTTCGCTGCCTGCACTATTCTTTGCATTAGCAGCAGAAAATTGCTATAGAGATCATTGCTCTCTATAACGTCCTTAACCATTTCCGGGTCTCCTGTAATTAGATCGTCTACACGCTTGTTGCAAAGAGTGCTGGCATCATACTCTCGGTCTACAGTCCATGCAGATACTGTTTTGCCTAGCAGATGTATGCTGCTTACCATATCAGTTGTGATAAAGGTAGTTTCAACACTAAAGAAATCCGCAGCCGGAAGCTCGTAATAATTTCCTATTCCAATAGCAAGTATATATCCAGTTCTGATTTCAGGATCTGCCTCCTTGATTTTTTCTAGCGAATTATAATTAAGTGCTGTAACGCATACTTCATCAGTTATATCATTTTCTCTAATTAATCTTGCTGTTTCTGCCTCAAGATTAGGAGATTCTTCACTGTCCTTAATTTCTATATTCATTTTAATTTTACCCTTGCATAGGTCTATTACCTCTTGCAGGGTAGGAATTTTAGTGCCGGCATACTTTGAGCTAAAAAAGCTTCCAGCATCAAGCTTTCTTACCTCTTCATAGGTCATATCACATATTTGTTTATCTATACCGGTACATCTTTTCAGGCTTTGGTCATGACTAACCATTATTACTCCGTCAGATGTCATTTGCACATCAAGCTCTACATAGTCTGCTCTAAAATCGATAGCAGCCTGAAATGCAGGCAGTGTATTTTCGGGGGCAATGCTGCTATATCCACGGTGGCAGGTGATAGTTGGGTGGCTGAATGGATTTATCTCATTTATTAAGTCTGCTGTATTTGGTAGCATATATAGACCGGCAGCAACTATTGATGTAATTCCTATAACTCCTAATGTAAAGCAGGCTACAATCAGCTTTCCGCTGGTCTTATAACGCCTGCCTTCAGGGCGTTTTTCAAAAGCAGGAAGACTTCCTGTAAGTGACTTTTGATATAGTATATAAATCAGAGTACATGCGGCTAGGGTGCAAAGAGCTTCCAAAATAAAGCTAAGTGCAGGAAAAAGAATTGCCTGCTGCGCAGTACATATAGAAAGCAAAAGCTCCTTGCTGTCTTGCCCTATAAAAACGGCGGCGACTATGCTAAGAAGAAAAACTGGCAGCATGGCAAGTCCGATGCGAACAAAGTTACGTATATTACAGCAAAATAGCATCCAAGTATACTTGAAAAAATCCTTCTTTATAAAAAGTGTACTCCTTTTTGCTGCTACTGAAAATTCCTTTTTTTCTAAAATGAAAATAGGAATAAGTATTGCAAAAAATATAGCAAGAACTACACCGGCAAGAAATATGATTTCGTATATAATAAGCAGAGGTGTATTCTTTCGAATTACCTCCATAATATATTCCGGAACGGCTAGCCTTCTTAGGTAAGTAGATGTAAGAAAGAAGTTTGTAAAAGGAAGAAGAATAGTCGAATATAAAAGCATGGGCCATCCACTTGGACGCGCAGCATGTCTTATATCTAGTAGTGATTCCTTTAAAAGAGTTAGTATTTTACATTTTTTGCCATCTGCTGCAGCCTGAAGTGTATGAAATAAAATTGAAAATTCATATGTATTCCAAATGGCTGCTATAAGAGCAATTAGGAATAGTCCGATAAGCAAAAATGGAGACAGAAAAAGATTGCCTATACGGTCAGTTGTGATAAATTTATTAGATGACAGACTAACGGCGATAGACCAGATAGCATCCGTAAGAGGAACCATCAGTAGTGCGGTAGCCATCTTATATAAAAGAATCGTTGCAAGAGCGGCGCTTCCGGTGCGTCTCCATAGTATGGACATAGACTTATATATTTTTCTTCGCTCCTTTTTTTCAGTCTTATAATTCTCCCATATCTGCATTGATTTTCCCCCTAGCTATACTCGTATAATTATTGCAATCTTTTGTATGATATGTAACTAGCCTTGAAATGTCGTTAGAGTAAAGAAATTGTTAGTTGATTATAAAGAAAAATAAAAAGAGTAGAAATCCTTTGGTATAATTATTTCATCTCAAAAATAAAAGAAAGG
>CAVBBU010000103.1:0-5615 GCA_963593765.1 Bacteroidaceae bacterium
AGCGCATAGCGGTTCCCAGCGTAGCTGCGAGCACTGCTTTATTCGAGATATACGAATATTTCGGATGATTTGAATATGTATTAAATATGTATTAAACAAAGGAATGACAAAGTAAGAAAATCTTACTTTGTCATTCCTTATTAATTATAGAGCCATATGGTATATCCATTTTCAAAGCACTCTTGCATAAAGATAATCACAATGCTATACTTAAATTTCGTGTAAAACGGATATTAAATAAGTCATAGAGGAATTATTATGAATATTAAAAGAGAAGACGTTAGAAATGTTGCCATCATTGCCCATGTAGATCATGGCAAGACAACCCTAGTAGACCAGCTGCTTAAGCAAAGCGGTATATTCAGAGAAAACCAAGAGGTTGCAGAGAGAGTTATGGACTCTAATGCCATAGAAAGAGAGCGTGGCATAACCATACTTTCTAAGAATACTGCGGTCAACTATAAAGGCATTAAGATAAATATCATAGACACACCAGGACATGCGGACTTCGGCGGAGAGGTTGAGCGTGTTCTTAAGATGGTTAATGGTGTTATACTCGTTGTAGATGCATACGAGGGAGTTATGCCACAGACTAAGTTCGTTCTTAGAAAGGCACTTGAGCTAGACCTCTATGTAGTATGCTGCATCAACAAATGTGACAGACCAGAGGCAAGACCTATGGAGGTAGAGGACGAGGTACTAGAGCTTCTTATGGACATGAATGCGACAGATGAACAGCTTGACTGCCCGTTTGTATTTGCATCGGCAAGAAGCGGCTTTGCAAGATATAATATAGAAGATACTAATACTGACATGACACCGCTTTTTGAAACTATCGTTAATCATATTCCTGCACCGGAGGGCGATCCGGATAAGGATACACAGATACTTATAAGTACCATAGATTATAATGAGTATGTAGGACGTATAGGCGTAGGCAAGGTTGACAATGGCAGCATAAAGGTTAATCAGGAATGTGCTATAGTTAATCACCATGAGCCAGATAAGCTAAGAAGGGTTAAGATAGGTAAGCTATACGAGTACGAGGGACTTAAGAGAGTAGAGGTTAGTAAGGCTGAGGTTGGATCTATAGTTGCTATATCAGGTATAGAGGATCTTCATATAGGCGATACTATAACATCGCCGGAGCATCCGGAGTCTATTCCATTCCAGAAGATATCTGAGCCGACTATATCTATGAACTTTATGGTAAATGACAGCCCATTTGCAGGACAGGAAGGAAAGTTTGTTACATCAAGACATATCAAGGATAGACTTTTTAGAGAGCTAAATACAGATGTATCTCTAAGAGTAGAGGAAACAGACTCGACAGATTGCTTTAAGGTATCAGGTCGTGGTGAGCTGCATCTTTCGGTTCTTATAGAGAATATGCGCCGAGAGGGATATGAGTTTGCCGTAAGTAAGGCTGAGGTTATATATGAATATAATGAAAGAAACCAAAAGCTTGAGCCTATGGAGCTTGCATATGTAGATGTTCCGGATGAGTTTACCGGTGCTGTTATTCAAAAGCTGACATCTCGAAAGGGAGAGCTGCAGGGAATGAGTCCTATACACGGCGGATATACAAGGCTAGAATTTGTTATCCCATCAAGAGGCTTGATAGGCTACCGTGGTGAGTTTATGACAGATACTAAAGGAAATGGAATATTAAATACTGAGTTTGAGGGCTATGGACCTTATAAGGGTGATATGTTCTACCGTAAGAGCGGCTCTATAATAGCATTTGAAACTGGCGTGTCTATAACCTATGGTCTGTTTAATGCACAGGAAAGAGGAGTGCTCTTTATAGGACCGGGCGAAAAGGTATACTCAGGTATGGTTATAGGTCAGACAGGTAAGGCAGAGGACGTAGAGATCAATGTCTGCAAGACAAAGAAGCTGACAAATACTCGCTCTTCTAGCTCAGATGAGGCACTTCGACTTGTTACACCTAAGAATATGTCGCTAGAGCAGTGCCTTGAATTTATAGATACTGACGAGCTTCTTGAGGTAACACCGCAGTCGCTTCGTATAAGAAAGAAGATACTTGATCCTATGCTTCGTAAGAGAGCGATGATTAAGAATAAGCAGGATGTGTAGGATAAAGAATATGTAGTGGCAGAAATAAGGATTAGAATATAAAAAAATTGTAGGAATACATTGGGGAAAATTTGGCAGATACCTAAAACTGATGGCTTAGGTATCTGCTTTTTTTACTAGAAAATTTTGAACTATAAAATCCAAACCAACTATCAGATATGATTGGAGTTTTTCCTGTACTTCCTGTACTTTCCGCATGCTTTGACTGATTATTGGGTAGGGAGTACAATAATGTATTAAATTATTTGTGATTTTTTTATCAACCTTTAAAATAATAAATATTTGCATTTGAAAATTAATCCCTTTAAAGATTAGTTATTAATGTTGTGCATGAAACATGCGTAGTATCGATAATAAACACAGATAAAAATTTGCAAGATAAAAATTACTGAAATATAAAATTGCAAAAATTAAAAAATGAAATTGCTTTAAATGTAGGAGGATGCATTATGGGAAAGCATAAAACTAAAATCAAGAGACTTGCAGCATTTTGGTTAAGTATAGCTATGCTTTGTGGCTCAATCTATTCGAGCAATAACTATACATCGCTCGCTGACCAGACAGGCTTAAACTTACTTGAAAGCTTTAAGGCTGAAAATAGAAAGGGAAATAACAGTAGCGATAGCTCAGGTGGAATTACAGCAGTAAAGGCAACTGCTGCTAATTCAGGTGAGATAACAGATGGTGATGTAGAAGATGACACCGCCACTACTTCTGATGCCGATGGAGATGTAGCGACAGCATCAAATGCAAATGCTATTAGGTCACTTAGAGCTACTGTGGCTACAAAAGTGAAGGAGGAAATTAAATCCTCTATCAGCTATGTTACAGGTGGAGTTACTGGAGCAATAGCTACTCCAGGCGACTTTGCTATAGGTAAGAATGGAACAAAGGATATGAAAATAGCCTATTCTATAGATATTACCAATGATTTTAAGGATGAGGATACAAGTGATATAGGTGCAGAAATTGTTATACCATATGGCTTTAGCCCAAAGAACTACGAACTAAAAGGAGATGATGCTCTTAAATGGAGTGTAGAGTATGAACTAGTTGATAATAATGAACCTTACGGTGGCGGTATAATTAAGATAAAAACCAGTGCTCATATTACAGACACACTTGAGGCATCGTTTGAGATTTTACAGGATGCACAGGCACTTATAAATAATCTTAGTACAACCAACGAATATAAATTTGCTCTAAATCTATATACAAATTATTCGACGAACTCACCAATCCGTTTAGTTAAAGAGGGCAAAAGTGAAGATGAAACTACAAGCTTCGCATTTAAGGAGGCGGATAATTCAAATCCAACATGGACTGTAGAATTATACAATGATGGCATTAAGAATAATGATATAGTATATAGCCCTAAGGATTTCTCGACAGGAAGATCTAGGGCATCAGAGGATGCATATAAAACATACTCTTATTTAACGAGCAATGAATTTGATAAAGGAATTGTTATAAAGTATACAAAAACAGAGGGATATATCTCTGATGATACGATTTTTAAATTTGTGACAGAAAAGCTCCCTCTATATAATGACGAATCCCTTGTACTTGTCAGGTTTATAGATGAATATGAAAATGTTGTTTATCTAACAGCTAAAGGTACACCATATCTTACTCCAAATACAGTTACAAATGGCGAGTATACGCTTAATGCGGCAAAAATGGCAAATGACTCTTATACGGATGGAGTTGTAGAGCGTTTTACAACTATAAAGGATGCAACTCCTAATAATTCTACATATGCAGATATTTTCTACAGAAAAGGTACCTTTGAGATTAGAGTTATGCCGAAGATTCTGTACAATAAAATATTATATAATGAAACAGCTTTACCGCACATATATGAATCTAATTATAATACGGGAGTAGTGGCAAAAAGTAATAATCCAGATGAAGCTGATATAGAACCTAATGGAACTCCTATTAAAATAACAATTAATAGTGGTTCTCAGACTTATAGTGATTATTTTAAGTCTGCAAGTGCTGCAGATAGCGATGAAAAGGAAGTCAATCAGATTGGAACTACAAAAACCTATAATGATGTTACTAATCAAAGTATAAGGCTTAATTATAGTTCTTATAGCTCTACAGTCGATTGGAAGCCATACAATAACTTTTCTATCACAGTAAACTATAGTGATGGTGTAGATAAGAATGGTAAAACATATAAGGGTGCACTGTATCCAGTAAAGCTAGAAAGCTTATTAACAACGGAAACTAACGGTTTAACATATAAAATATATATTAAAGATGCTAATTCAGGTAATGAAAGAATAGAAACTATTGTTGGAAAGAAAAATAGCACTGAATACTATCCTTATACTCCGTCCAATACTATCAAAGAAACTGTTTATAGAGACGGCCGTACAACATGGGATGGCACTTCGGGAAGTACTAAGCTAGATGATACTGAATATGTATTTAAGGTTGAGATATTTAAAGACAAGGTTGCTGATAATTCGATTAATGGAAATTGCACCCTTGCAAATACGACTTTAAGAGCACAGCACCATACAATAGATGGAATGAATACAAATATACCCGATTCTACTAAAGTAAGGCTTGAATCTACGGTTAAGATGGCGAATGTTACAAAGGGAACATATGTCCAAAATATAACGACCGTAGAAGATACTACTCATATAGGGGATAGTTTGGAACTTCTTAAGGCAGATGCAAATCAGGACTATTTGACTTTACAGGTTAATAATGCAACTGCGGAAAATGGAATATTAGGTATATATACTTTAAAGAAATATTTACTTACGGATGATTATGATAGTACAGATCCGCCTGTAGTAGTTATATCAGGAGATGGAGCTACGCTAACAGACAGAGTCGGAGCTACAGACCAGACTCTAATGTATATTGTCTACGAGGAAAATGGAGATGATGTTTTAATAGATTTTACTAATAAAAAGATAATTAATTTAGCTGATAAGACAGTGAAGAATTGTGATGTAGAAGTATCAGACTATGTAATAGACGTTACTAGTAGCTATTTTGAAAGCTTTGGTGGTAAGGATATATCTGTAGATTCCGAAGGAAATGTAGTCATTAAAAAGGAATATGTAACGAGTAAAAATAAGGATTTGTCTTACACCTACCCATATAGGAATCTAAGCGATTCTAATGATAATGACACAAAACTATATAATCTAACACTATTGTTTGGAGACCTACGCAAAGAGGGCATAAATATAAACTATGCAAAAGAGATAGTATTAAGTCAGGACTATGTTATCAATAAATGGAATGCTACTGCTGAAAATGGTGAGACCTGGTCTAAGTGCTTTTATGCTAATGCAATAAAGCCGGGATATCTTAATTACGATAGTCTTATAAAGCCTTATATAGATGGTAAGACAAAGTTTGAAGATGTATCAGAGCTTAAATATAAAAGTCAGCTTTATTGCAAGTCAAGTGATTACTACAATGAGAAGGTTAATAATATAGCTACGGATAGTAATGCAGGAGCACACGGAAAGGCTACAGAA
>CAVBBU010000104.1:0-2773 GCA_963593765.1 Bacteroidaceae bacterium
GGCATCCTCAGATGAGTTATCCTCTGCCTGCAGTTCTGATGCAGTTACTGCGTCGTGACTCTCATCATCCTGCCTTGTAAGCTCTGTCGGTGTTGCCCTGGTTATGCTTACCGTCACATCGCCGTTATCGGTATTAGGCTGTTTCTCCTTATTACCGTGCTTAATCTTGATATCAAATGCATTAACATCAATAGTGAGAGTACTTGTATCCGTACCCTCTGACTCTAACTGTTCTAATACGGCGCTGCGTATTGCTTCAAGTCTGCTTTTTCCTGTTATGGCCGTAACGTCAAGCTTGGAATCATCCGGAAATACCCCTTCCGGAGCAGATACATGGATATAAAACCCGTTTCTGTGCAGTTTTTCGTCAAAGGACTTGGTATAGCTTAACTCCTCGTCAAGCTTTTTATCCTCTTCCTTGTCGGCATCTGCCGCAGCCTTCTCTTCCTCGGTCACTTTTTCGGTTCCTTCGGAATCCGAAGCTGCGCTCTCTGTTTCGGGCTTTTCAGTATCATCTGTTCCTGTCCCGCTTTCTGTACCGGTCTCCGGTTCAGACTCTGTTTCCTTCTGATCTGCAGTACCGTCTACCGTTGCTTCCGATCCTTTCTGCGCTTCCTTCGAAGTGCTTGAGCTCTCGCCTGCTGCGCTGCTGTCACTTAAAGCCGATGGCTCCTCTGCCGCGCTGATCGCCTCTGTCTGCACAGTGCGTAGCTTCCCTGCATCGCTCAGCTCTGTAGCCGCAGTTGCAAATGTCAGGTTGAAGCACATTGTCAATAAAAGTATGCTGCTTAAAAATCTCTTTACGCTCTTCATCCGCCCTTTTCCTTTCATGGTAGCCTTTCTAGCCCTTTTAGAAATCCGATAAATCTATCGGCAAAGAAACCTCGTCCATTTTGAAATTGCTGATTGCTTTATCCACTTATGATATGGGATATCACGCTCGGTGTTATAATATTCCTTCTGTCAATATCTGTCAATCAAAGTATATCTAAAAAAAACCAATAAACTTTAAAGAAACTCTCCACTTAAAAAGGGAGCTGAGAACACTCAACTCCCAATAAAATCAAAATAACCATTTTTATCAAGCACTACTTAATAAATCCTCATGCCTGCTCTTTTGAAAACGCCACGTAATGCAAATTTCCCTTACTCCACGCCGCTGCAATTACAGGCAGCTTGCATAAGCCTTCTTAGCACCCTCTGTACGAATCAGCTTAAGATTTGCTACAACTGCACTTTCAAGTCCTTCTATCTTAGTTAGATCCTGATCCCACATCTTTTCATTAGATAAAACTGCCTTAACGAGCACTTCCTCTGAATCATTCTTGTGCTCATTATAAAATTCAAGTATCCATCTGTCATCGCTTACTGTATATTCATTGCCTGCAGGTCTCTTACATACTAGTCCTGCATCTGTAAGCTTCTGAATGTCATTACTATAGAATGCAATATATGCTGCAAGGCTCATGGTTAGGCAAGTCGGAAGCTTACCCTTCTCCTTAATATACTCAAGGAATGATGGCATATTTCTAGCCTTCCACTTAGATGTAGAATTAAGTGATATGCTCATGAGCTCATGATCCACAAACGGATTGTTAAATCTATCCTCTACTGCAGAAGCAAACTTCATAAGGTCGTCCTTATCAAGTGGCAGTGTAGGAATAACCTCATCATAAAGCATCTTATTCATAAAGCCCTTTATGGTATTATCATGCATGCAGTCACGAACTATATTCTCACCTGCAAGGTAAGCACCTAGCACAAAGCCTGTATGTGCTCCATTAAGTATGCGTACCTTTCTCTTTTTATATGGGCTCATGTCAGGCGTTACAAATACCTTTTCTATAAGTCCTGCCTTCTTAAATGGAAGTATGTCATTAAGCTTTTCATCGCCCTCTATAACCCAAACGCCAAATACCTCGCCGACATCTATAAGCTCATCTGTATAACCATTCTTAGCATTAAGAGCCTCAACCTCCTTAGCATCTCTTATGCGTCCAGGAACTATACGGTCAACTAAAGATCCGCAGAATGTGCAGTCCTCATTAACATACTTTTTAAATCCATCATCAAGCTTCCATTGATCTATATACTGATTTACGCACTTAAGAAGCTCCTTACCATTAGCATCTATAAGCTCACATGCCAGCATAATAATGCCCTTCTTCCCAGCCTTGTATCTGGTATATAAAACCTGCGTAAGCTTTGCAGGAAAGCTAGATGGTGGTACGTCCTCTAGCTTGCAAGAAGGATCATACTGTATTCCTGCCTCTGTTGTATTTGAAACTATAATCTCAAGGTCATCACTAGCAGCAAGCTCCATCATAGCCTTATATCCATCTGCCTCGTATGGATTAACGCAGCCTGCAACGCTAGATATAACTCTTTTTTCATCTATCTTCTTACCAGCCTCGCTGCCTCTAAGGTACAAAGTATATAAGCCCTCTTGGTCAGTTATAAGCTTTGCTAAGCCCTGTGCTATAGGCTGAACTAAAAGGCACTTACCATTCCAGTCTGCCTTTTCATTTGCAAGGTCAAACCAATAGTCTACGAATGCACGAAGGAAGTTTCCTTCACCAAACTGCATAACCTTAACTGGTGCATCCTTTTTTACATAGCCTTCGTAACCGCTCTTTTCTAATACTGAATAATTTAATTGTTCCATAGTATTCCTTTCTTCACCTTGAGTGAAATTTTTATAGCTTTATTATATCAAAAACTTTTCTATAATCTATAGTATATATTTAATATGTTTTGCATATATGTACTAACT
>CAVBBU010000104.1:2905-5607 GCA_963593765.1 Bacteroidaceae bacterium
TATTTATTTATGTTTTTCATTGAATTGAGGTTTGGAATTTCATATAATTAGATTAGAAAAAACGTATATTGCAATCACTAGTAATACTCTAAAATTATACTTAATTCGGAGGTTTATATGGTTATCAAAAACATTTCCCTAATAGGTGCCGGTGCTATAGGTGCATATTTTATAGATGGCTTAGAGGCTTGCCCTGATGTTAATTTTAGCATAATCGCAAGTGACGAAAGATATAACAGATTAAAGGAAAACGGAATAATTATTAATGGCACAAAGCATATGCTTAATCTTAAAAAGCCAGAGGAGATTAATGAGTGCGACCTGCTTCTTATTACAACTAAGTATGCTGGTCTTAGATCCGCTCTTGATGATATCAAAAAGGTGGTTAAGGCTAATACCACTGTGCTAAGTCTTCTTAATGGTATAGATAGTGAAGAAATAGTTGGAAATGCTATCGGAGCCGAGCATATGGTATATTCTGTTATGAGAATTTCATCACACAGACAAGGCAGCAGCATTAATTACAATCCTGATGTTACATATGGCTTTACCTTTGGCGAAAAGGATACGAGCGAAATGACGGAGCGTTGCAAGGCTATAGATGATGTATTTAATAAGACTCCTATTAAGCATCATTTTCTTTCTGATATTATGTCTGACCTATGGAAGAAGTTTGCAAATAACATATCAAACAATCTTCCGCAGGCTGTTCTTGATGTGCCATTTGGTGCTTACTATGACAGCGAGCATTTAGCTTATATAAGTAAGAGACTTGATAACGAGGTTAGAGCTGTTGCTGCAAAGTATAATATAAGCTTTGGCGATTCAAGCAATAGCCCTGATGCCTGTCCGCCTCAAACTATCTTTTCTACGCTTCAGGATATAAGAGCAAAAAGGCATACCGAGGTAGATATGTTTATTGAGGTTCTAAAGAAAAAAGCAGATGCTGTCGGTGTTTCGGTTCCATTTGCCGAGTATACCTATCATGCTATAAAGACTATAGAAGAGAAAAATGATGGAAGGTTTGATTACTAGACTTACATTCCATTTAGTATATTCATGTAATCCTGTCTTTGATCTAGCACTGCATATATGGTAATAGTTTTCTTTGCATCATTTATTTTATATGACATAGGCTACCTCATCATACTCTTTAATTCTTTTTTTAAATCCTTAAATGTCTTATCAAGAGGTGCCACTTGGCCCTGCTTAACATCATCCTCTGCCTCAGCTAATATCTCAAGCAGCTCTATTCTAGCCTTCATTCTCTTGTATTCATCATAAGATATAGAGACCGTATCTCCCCTCCCGTTGACAGTAATGATAACAGCCTCTTTGTTTTCCTTGCACAGCTTTGATATCTCACTATAATGATTTCTAAGATCCGCTGATGGTCTTATGCTTTCTTGTAATGCTAGCATATTTTTCTTTCATTCATTTTGATCTGCTACATGTTTTACTATGTGTTTTGTTGTGGTTTTTATCATATACTTTTATTAAAAGCTTGTTATCCCAAATAAAATTTTACATATCAAAAAACATATATCATTTATATATGTACATTATATCATAATTTGACTATGTACTACCAAATCCAGTTTTTTCAGATGCCTTCAAGGACTTTTTATCATAGAAAATATTAAAGCATCAATTTCATATAAACAAAAATTGTAAACAAAAAAACAGCCACCTCGCATTTGTACGAAGCGGCTGTTTCTAAATAATCTGCCTTTATTGTATTCTTGCTCCATCAGCACCGATTCTATATCCGTCTATAACGGTATTTGTTACCATATCGCCATTTGTCGGATCAAGATAATACCACTTATTATCTGTTGCTGTATTTTGGAACCAGCCTGTCTGCATATATCCTGCTGCATCAAAGTGATACCACTTATTATTTATATACATCCACTTGTTTGCAGAATAGGTTGTATTGCTCTCCTGATACCACCATCTTACTCCATCTGCTGCCCTATGCCAGCCGATAGCTGTTCCCGGACCGCCTGAGGTAGTAGTTGTTGTTGAAGTACCATTTTTTAGCTCCTCTATCGTTAGTGTACCATTTGTTCCGATAGTTATTGAGTTTGAGCCTTCCATATAATCTTTTCCGCCCTTTGATGGATAAACGGTAAAGTAATATGTTCCTGCTCCCGCGTTTACTATATCTGATGAAAAATCATAATGGTCGCTTGACGTTGATTTTACGCTTCCGACCTTCGTATAGCTTGAGCTGGTCTTTCTATAAAGCTGAACCTTGTAATTTGTCTTATCAGTTGCTTTATCCCAGTAGGCTACTGCCTTATGACCACTAGTATACCAATACGCATCATCTATCGTATAGTCATAGCTTGTATAGTTGTTATAGTAATAATCATAGTAATCTGAATAATCATAGTAGTCATAATCATCCAGATAGTTGGTATCTTCATCATAATCATAGTAATAATAGGTTCCGTCTGTTTCGTCATAATAATAGGCAGTTGCTGCCAGTGCAGTCAAAGGAAGACTTGCTGCAAAAAGACATGACAATGTTAATAATCCAAAAGTTTTTTTCATATAATTCCTCCTCGCATTTTTCTTTGCCTCTAATTATACGAAGACCAGCACTTTTTTTCCATAAAAATTTTCATAAATTTAGCTAAATTTTGGTTACAGTGTCAAAACTCATCTTCCACGGCATGCTCGCATGTCGGTGGGAG
>CAVBBU010000105.1:0-5346 GCA_963593765.1 Bacteroidaceae bacterium
AAGCCTATTTCAAGGCTTTCGAGGATTTCAGGGTCACGCAACTGTCAAACTCCCGTAAAAACTAGGGAAAGATTTTGAGAGCTATGCGGAATGTTATGTAAACTGAAAGTATTTTCCTCTTGCACTTAGAAAATCCCTATGGTATACTATCAAGGCTGCGTTATTGGCAGAAGATAAGATCATTCTGCTAGGCTATATGCTATAAGCAGAATATTTTTAATAGAAGAGGTGATAAAAATGAGAGAAGGAATACATCCAGAGTATTATCAGGCAACTGTAACCTGTAACTGCGGAAACACATTCGTTACTGGCTCTACAAAGCCAGAGATCCACGTAGAGGTTTGTTCTAAGTGTCATTCATTCTACACAGGTCAGCAGAAGGCAGCTTCAGCTAGAGGACGTATAGAGAAGTTCAACAAGAAGTACGGCGTTAAGGCAGAGCAGTAGCTATATTGATATACATAGGTAGGGGTTGAGTCAGTGAATAAACTGGCTCAACTCCTTTTAGTTAATATGAAGTTATTTCTATTAAAAATTAGCTTGCATAACACACGCAAGCTGTAGGATTTAGTAAAAAGAGGCATATATGGAAAAACAATGTCAAAAATATTCGGGCATAGGCGGTCAGGCTGTTATAGAGGGAATTATGATGAAAAACAGGGACAGCTATGCTATAGCAGTTAGAAAGCCGGATGGGGATATAGCCCTAACAACAGATACCTATATAAGTTTGAGTGAGAAGGTAAGATTTTTTGGACTTCCATTTGTAAGAGGAGTATTTTCCTTTGCAGATTCTCTTATACTTGGAATGAAAAGCCTTACATATTCGGCTAGCTTTTTTGAGGACGATAGTGAGGAAGAAGAATCAAAGCTTGAAAAGTGGCTTGGGAGAGTATTTGGAGAAAAGCTAGAGAGCATTATTATGGCGGCTGCTATGGTGATTGCATTTGTGGTTGCGATAGGACTTTTTATGCTGCTTCCTATGTATCTTAGTAATCTGCTTAAGCTAGTAATAGATAATTATTATATTATCGCTGCACTAGAGGGAGTTATCCGCATTGTCATATTTATTTTATATATAAAGCTTATCTCGAATATGAATGATATAAAAAGAACCTTTATGTATCATGGTGCGGAGCACAAGTGTATAAACTGCGTTGAGCATGGACTTCCGCTTACAGTTGAAAATGTCCTAAAAAGCTCCAAGGAGCACAAAAGATGTGGTACTAGCTTTATACTTATAGTTATGATTATAAGCATACTTACATTTATGATAGTAAGAGTAGATACTTTAGCGTTAAGAGCAGTAAGCCGTATAGTTTTAGTTCCGGTTATAGCAGGAGTATCATATGAGTTTCTTAGATGGACAGGCACACATGACTCAATGCTTGTTAAGATACTTATACGACCGGGAATGTGGATGCAGGCACTTACAACTAAGGAGCCTACAGCAGATATGGCAGAGGTTGCTATAAAGGCAGTCGAGGCAGTTTTTGACTGGAGGCAGTATCTTAGAGAAAATTTTGGATGGCAGGAAGACTAGAGAGGCTGTGTTATGAGTGAAAAGTTAAATACTTACATGGACTTATATGAAGAGGGCAAGAGCATACTTAATAATGCTAAGGTTAGAGAGTATGAGATAGATGCAAGATATCTTCTTTTATATGTCTTTGATATAGATATGAATATTTTTATAAGGGACTATGCAACTCCTTTAGATAAGTCAAAGAGTGAACTTGCAGATAAATATATGGAGCTTATTAATGTAAGAGCAAGCAGAGTTCCGCTTCAATATATAACGCATGAGCAAAGCTTTTTTGGAATAGATTTTTATGTAGATGAGCATGTGCTTATACCAAGGCAGGATACAGAAATTCTGGTTGAAAAAATTTTAACTGAGAACAAGCAGGAGGATAGGAAGCTAAGAGTGCTTGATATGTGTACCGGATCTGGCTGCATAGCAATTACGCTTAAAAGGCTAGGCGGATACGAGGTATATGCAAGTGATATATCTGTAGATGCACTTAAGGTTGCAGATAAAAATGCAACGGACAATGGCCTGGATATTCCATTTTTTGAAAGCGATATGTGGAACAGCCTTGGCGCGCTTACTAATCTTGATATAATTGTAAGCAATCCGCCATATATAAAAAGCAGCATTATAGATATGCTGGATATCGAGGTACGGGAGCATGAGCCACGTCTTGCTCTTGATGGAGCTGAGGACGGACTAAAATTTTACAGACGGCTTATAGAGGATGCACCGAAGCACTTAAGAGATGGAGGCAGGATATATATGGAGATAGGATACGATCAGGCAGCGGACGTAAAAGCTCTTTTGGAAAATGCAGGCTTTGCAGATATAGAGGTTACTAAGGATCTTGCAGGTTTGGATAGAGTTGTAAGTGCGATATATAGAATGGAGCATAAGTAGCCGCGTGACTGGGAAATGTTGGCATGTAGAAAAAAATAAAATTGTGAGATTATACAGGAGATAATTATGTTTGAGAGCTTAGATGAGATAATAGTTCATTATGAGGAGCTTATGATGGAGCTTGGTAGTCCTGATGTTGCAAATAATCAGGACAGATTTAGAAAGCTTATGAAGGAGCAGTCGGACTTAGAGCCGCTTGTTAATACATATAAGCAGTATAAGGATTCTAAAAAATCGCAGGAGGAGGCTTTGGCACTTCTTGATAGTGAAAGCGATGAAGAGATTAGAGAGATGGCAAAGGAAGAGCTTAACGATAGCAAGAAGAAGGAGACGGAGCTTGAGGAAAAGCTAAAGATACTTCTTCTTCCAAAGGATCCTAATGATGATAAGAATATAGTTCTTGAGATAAGAGCAGGTGCAGGCGGAGATGAGGCGGCACTTTTTGCGGCAGAGCTTTTTAGAATGTATCAGCATTATGCAGACACGCATCACTGGAAGGTTGAGATAATGAGCCTTAATGAAAGTGGTATAGGCGGATACAAGGAAGTGATAGCTATGGTTACCGGTCAGGGAGCTTACTCAAGATTAAAGTATGAGTCGGGAGTACACAGAGTGCAAAGAGTTCCGGAGACAGAATCAGGCGGTCGTATACATACATCTACAGCATCTGTTGCGGTTATGCCAGAGGCAGAGGAGGTAGACGTACAGATAGATCCTAAGGACATACGTATAGATGTTATGAGAGCATCCGGTAATGGTGGACAGTGTGTTAATACAACAGACTCTGCAGTTAGACTTACACATTATCCGACAGGTATAGTTATATATTCGCAGACAGAAAAGTCACAGCTGCAAAACAAGGACAAGGCATTTAGACTTTTAAGGTCTAAGCTGTATGATATGGAATTAGAAAAAAAGCAAAATGCGGAGGCAGAGGCTAGGAGAAGTCAGATAGGAACTGGCGATAGATCTGAAAAAATACGAACCTACAACTTCCCTCAGGGCAGAGTTACGGATCATAGAATTAAGCTGACACTATATAAGATAGATCAGATTATGAATGGCGATATAGAAGAAATAATAGACAGCCTTATAGCAGCAGACCAGGCTGCAAAGCTTGCGAAGATGGAAGCAGAGGGGTAAGTGGGAGCAGGCAGTAATTAGGTGGTAGGTACTTTAACGCAGGAAGGTAAAGTAAGAATAAAAAATAAAAGTAACAAAAGCAATATCAAAAAGCAGTTTGTTAAAAGCATTGGCAGATAAATAAGAATCGGAGAATTTAAGGTGGCAAGTATAGGTATATTAGGAGCAGGAACATTTGGAACGGCACTTGCAAGAATGTTTGCAAAAACAGGACATAGTGTTAGCCTGTGGTCGAATACATTTTCAAAGCTAGAAAAAAGGGAAGCTTTTTTTTATCATAAAAATCTTCCTGGTATTGCCCTGCCAAGTGCCATAGAGCTAACGAGGGATATAGAAGAAGTATGCAAGGATAAGGACATTATCCTCATTGCTGTTCCTTCTATTTATGTAAGAGAAACTGTAAAAAAAATTGTACCTTATATAAAGGATAACCAGCTGATAGTAGATGCAGCTAAGGGGATAGAAGCTGATACTCTATATACTATGTCAGAGCTTATAGCCGATGAGCTTCAAAAGGAAAATGCAGGAAGAAGTGTAAGGATAGTTGCACTTTCTGGACCTACACATGCCGAGGAGGTCGCAAGGGATCTTCCGACTGCTATAGTTTGTGCAAGCAAGGATGAAAATGCAGCCGCTATAGTTCAGGATATATGCATGAACACCTGCATGAGAGCATATACTAATCCTGATATAAAAGGAGTTGAGCTGTGCGGTGCTATTAAAAATATTATTGCACTTGCATCAGGAATATCAAAGGGCATAGGCTACGGGGACAATGCTCGTGCAGCTATAATAACTCGTGGCATGTCAGAAATAATGAGACTTGGAAGAAGGCTAGGCTGCAGCGACTATACCTTTGCAGGACTTGCAGGCATAGGCGACCTTATAGTTACAGCGACCTCAATTCACAGCCGCAATAACAGATGCGGCGAGCTTATAGGTAGCGGAGTTCCGACAGATAAGGCCATAGAAAATATAGGCATGGTTGTAGAGGGAATTAATGCACTTCCAGCAGCTATAGCCATGATGAAAAAATATGATGTATATATGCCTATCACGCAGGGCGTATATGAGGTGGTTAATAATGGAAAGAACCCAGAGAGCATTGTAAAGCAGCTTATGGAGGGGGATAGAAAGGCGGAGTTTTAAAAATATGAAAAGGCTGTGTAGCTGCGGCTATGTAAAAGGCTTCATCATACGAAAATAGTCCTGCTTAGCTCATAGGTTTAATCCGTCCAAATCTGAAAGAATATTATTAAAAGCCTCATCGATGTTCTTAACTCTCCCAAGCTTTATATCATCAGCAGACTGTGCTAAATGTGAATATATAGCAAGCTTTGACTCAAGCTCATTAATATAGTTTTGCTGCTTTACATAGTCGTCATGACAGAGGACAACTATATCCTCCTTGCCATTTACAGTAATTGCAACTGGGTTTTCACGCGATAATAATGATATCTGTGAGTAATTATTTCGCAATTCTTTTGATGGTCTGATCGAAATAGCATTAGTCATTGCACACCTCCTAGAAGTAGCTATATTGTATCATAATTTGGCAACTATATCTAGGGGGGGGAAAGCCTGCTTTTATAAGGCTGTTTTTATAAGGGGAAACATTTGATATAATACGAGGAGGAGTGTATTGCAGAGCTGATTCAGCAGATGGAAAATAATCGAAACAAGCTGGTGGTGATTTTCGCCGGATATACTGACGCGGGAGTTTGACAGTTGCGTGACCCTGAAATCCTCGAAAGCCTTGAAATAGGCTT
>CAVBBU010000106.1:0-5067 GCA_963593765.1 Bacteroidaceae bacterium
GTAATATATGTCTTACCGGCCTTATTGTAAAACGTTACATCTTCCAGAGTAGCTTTCTTAGCATATAAGTCGCCAGTATCGAGAACATTAAAAGGTGTTTCTGCTAAATTACCATTCTCTGGTAATTCTCCTGCCCAGATTCTTACATTACCTTTATCACCAATACCATTAGTAGTAGTATAGCCGCTTGTAATACCTGCAACAATCTTTCTATCCGTATTATCTTCATTCTTATCAAATACAAGGACTTCATTTGTCGAGAGCTCGCCTATTTTTGCTTTGTTCGCAGCAAACGCATTTACAAACATAGAATCGGTGTACGACATCAATTGCCAATAAGATTCAGCTCCTTCCGAAGTAGGATCGATTCCAGAGTTTTCTTTAATACATAAATAATATTGATATCCATCCTCCATATACACAAAGTCTTGGTATCTAATATCATTTGTATTGCCATTTGATGTGCTACCATCAAAATATGTTTTGCTACTATTCCACTAGCCTGCGTTTCTTAAAGGGGAACCCTAAATACCTTGATAGCTACCAGAACCATCTTTAGCCATATATGACCACAATGCAGGTTCACTATATGCTGTATATACTGCTTCTGTTCCTTCTGAACTATCTGTGTCAGGCACTCTCTTCTTACGTGTACTTACATAAGTTCTAGATCCTTGACCATATCCAGCAGCTGTAGAGATATCAATTGGATCGTCGGTCCATCTAGTATTATCAGGGCCGAAATATTCTGGCGTTTGCATTACAGGCCAGCTAGGAGGATAGTTGCCTCCGTCTTCCGCAAATACAACACTATACTGCTCATCTGGTTTTAATGAAGCAAAGATGTATTCTACGCCATCGCCATCAGTACCATTATGACCGTAGTGTGACCAAAGAACAGGGTATGGACTATTATCTTTCCGAGGGTACCATTCAGAGATTTTGCCATTCTCGTCCATTGTGCGATAGAGTAACCACTCACAGGTATATTCTTCATCTACACCTTGCGGGTTATCTGTCCACTCGCCGAAGTCTGAAGCTCCCCAATCGAAGTCGCCAACAGGAGCAATAGGTTGAATCTGTTGTTTAGTGCGTTTGTAAATAAACTCTTTACCATTAGTATCTACACCAGCTTCACCTTCTGGACCGGTAATACAGAATGGAGTTGTAAACTATCCAAATACTCCAGCTGTGATCAATACCTGTGTCATCCATACATATTGCCCTTTACTAGGATTAGATGCGATATTCTTAACCCATCCTTTCTTTGTAGGATCCTAGCCCAAGTCTGGCCACTTGTCTTGCGGAAGAGATACCGCACTAGTATATATATAGAAGTATGGGGTGTATGTGCCACCATCGGCGCCACCTCCACTACCTCCGCTGCTTCCGGAGATATAAATTCTAGCGTCGCCATCTTCAGGTCCCCATGTTAGAACTTCTTGAGTGCCTTTAACAAATGTAATATGACCAAGGTTACCCTTAGGTATATAACCTGAAAGCGCGCTGTTCAAATAGTCTATCGTGACTCCAGAATCAGTTCCGCTTCCAATATTAATAGAAGTATTAATACCATTTTCTTGTACAATACTTAACTTGCCATCCCTAAACGAAAAATCCGTAATAGCATAGCTAATACCAGTACTAATGATCTTGTCAATCTCAGACTTAGTATAATATTTACTTGCATCGAATGTTGTGGTAGAACCAATCTTTACGAAGTTCTGATTAACCCAACTCTTCTCAGCATAGTCTACAAGATTGCCACCGCTAATTTTAGCGATTTGATCATTAACATATTTAATAGTAGCATAGTTATTAAGGATTGTGCTATCGAGTGCTGTATCGGTAATATAATTCTTAACGATCTATGTTATGGTAGAATCAAGATCACCAAGCTTATCCTCATGATCTTCCACCATCTATTTTAGATCGTCAACCGTAGATTTATCTGCCTTATTGTTCCAGCTTTCCTTTTCTTCAGCTGTAACATGTACATCATTATTATTTACGTGATTAATAATCTTTGATAATAATGTTGAATAATACTGAGCCATTGTCAACTCTAAACCATGAATAGGATCATGCTTGTGCTCATGCTTTGGAGCTGGCTCATCTACTGTATAAAAATCAACCATATAAATATCTTTTAATTGTTAACAATTGTGGTACTGTGGTACCATCGAAGGCCACGTCTAAAACGCCACAGTTTAATACAAAATATTAAATCGTAAAACATATGGACTAGGACTGGCGAAGTCCCAGTCCGAAACCTTAGGTGTTACCACCCGCAATAAGCCCGTGGTGGGCGTACCCTAATATATTCCACTTAGGGAGTATGAACTACAATTGATGTAGTTAAACCTATTCAAGAAAGAATAGGGATTAGCGCGAGGCTCGGGTACGAAACCGACTAACATACTCATCTATGACCTCGCTAGTCTATATTTCGCTGTCTAGATCAACGTCACTTATATAGACTTATACACTTATCTTTAACTCAATATCGTTAAAAGTAGGGTACTTGGTTGCATAAAGTTGTAAAAATTTTACTATTTTGTGCAATTTTTCTTAATTTTATGCAATTTTATCTAAAATTTATTATTATGCAGGGTTCTGTTGGGTTAACAAACCTAGTTCGTTAAGCGCAGATTCCAACTCTTGAATTCTATTAACAAGGGCATTAATGGCGGTTTGAGCTTCCTCAATTGTAGTTACAGTAAAAGGAGCTAAAGCACCAATTGGGTATTCTCTGCCAGGAAGCTCTGTTAGATAATTAGCATCATTTTCAAGCTCGCTAACCTTTGTAGGAACTGTAGGAAGCTCATCTTTAGTAGCGTAGTTGGTTAAGTCAGGGAGTTCTGTCTTTAATGCAAATGTAGTAGTATCAATTACACTTCCATTAGTAGAGAAAGCTTCTGTAGATTTACCGTCTGTTTTAAAGATTCCGTCTCTAGTATACCTTGTAGCATGCGAGAAATCGCTACCTGTATAAAAGGTTAATTGTGAACCACTATAATTCGAAGAATCTTCACCGAATGCAGTACGTATATAAGAAGGGCTAATTTGCACTGCACCTTGTGCATCCGAGCCCGATGAGTAGTAAAAAGATATACTACTATTAACAGCCATACTATATTCATTTCCAGTTTTGCTATCAAACGGGATATACTTCAGCTCGTTAATCTTACTTTCTAACGCTGTATCAGCATTAGTACGAGCAGTAGTCTCAGCATTCAAATCATCAGCCATAGATGTTTCAGCAGCTGTAGCACGATTACGCTCAGTGTTAATCAAACCCTCAAGATCATCTTCTCTATCTGTAGCACGAGTCTCTTCAGCTGTAATCTTCCCCTGCAAAGCTATATCAGCTTCTTTACGTGTATTAACCTCATTTGTAATGGCTTCCTCAATAGTAGTCTTAGCTTCTTCGATCTTACCTTCTAATGCAGTATCAGCATTGGTACGTGCCTCAACCTCATTGTTCAAAGCTGTGTTTGAAGCCTTCTCAGCAATAGCACTCTGAATAACATCATGAAGATCATCATTCTCTTTGAGCTTATCAGCGATCTCTTTCAATGTATCATATGCCTCTGGAGCAGCACCTACAACATCAGCGATAGCCTTACGGAATGATCCTTCAGTATTAGAATCACCGTCGATCACCTTAATCTTGTTGTTGATAGCATCATCAGCTTCTTTACGTGCTTTAGCCTCGTCAGCGAAAGCTATACTGCGCGCAAGCTTCTCATTCTCATCAGCATTCTCACGAGCCGTCTTCTCTGCTTCATCTGCTGCAATACGCTCAGCTTTCTCCTTAGCAATAGCATCAGTACGATCTGAGATCTCCTTATCAAGCTTAGTATTAGTAGCATTGTCTGCAGCTACACGTGCCTCAGCTTCAGCTGTATCAGCTGCTGCGCGATCCTGAATCTCCTTGTCGATCTTAGCATCAAGCTCGTTATCCTTAGCTACGCGAGCATTCTTCTCTTCCTCATCACGAGCCTCAGACTCAGCCTTAACCTTATGTGTATAGTTAATAGCACCGTTAATTACAGTAGCATTAGTATGAATCTCATCAACTAATTCCTCAAGGGTATCATGTGCACCATCAACATTACCCTTAAGCTCATCAAATGCCTGAATAACAGCATTAGCATCCATGATGTCACCACGTACGTATTCACCAACGTGTTCACCCATCAATAGATTAGGGGTACGCTCACCTACGCCTACACCCTTTACTTGTATACCCTTCAATGGGGCTACTTTAAATCTTTTATTCATCTATAATTGTATTAATATTAAAACAATAAAAGGGGGTCACCTTTCGGTAACTCCCCTTTCGTAAGCAAGTCAAGCTTGTCACTCACTTACCTCAGACCCGTTTGTTGAGTCCGCCGCTGGCTCTGGTACGGTCTCAGGCTGTTCGCTAGCCTGCTCCTGAGATCCCGCAGCTGCGCTAACTTCTGCTGTGTTCTCAGTACCTGTTGAGCCATAACCGTTTTCGCCTCTCTCGGTCTTTGAAAGCTCTTCAGCTTCTACAATATCAAACGCTGGTACTGGAACAATTACGAGTTGGCAGAATCTTTCATTAGGCTTATAGATTGCAGGAACTGCATCTGTAGTAGCCTTCATTACTGCCATGATCTCTCCGCGGTAATCCGCGTCTATTACGCCTACATTATCTGTAAGCCATAGAGATTTCTTCCAAATACTAGAGCGTGGAATAAGTAAACCAACATAACCGTCAGGTATCTCTACCGCGAGATCTGTATGGTAAACTAACATAAGCTGATTTGCCTCATTGAGAGATGTAGTAATATCTGTACAAGTCAAATCTAAACCTGCAGCACCTGTAGTACTGCGTACTGGAAGGACTGCACGGTCCTTAAGTTTTTTAAATTTTAGCTCCATAGTATTTATTTATGTTTTGTTTTACGATTTAATTAGTCGCCCCACTAGGATTCGAACCCAGACTAAAAGTTTTAGAGACTTCTGTGCTAGCCATTACACCATAGGGCAATATCACGTGAATATAAAGCCTTCACGTGGGGCCTCGTACTA
>CAVBBU010000107.1:0-4964 GCA_963593765.1 Bacteroidaceae bacterium
CTTCTGCCTCGATACCACGCAGTCGCTCGCTCACAATATCCTCGCTCGCTTTGTGCGTTCTTCGGCAGAAGGACTTTCACACTAGGGTTCACACTTCGCTTCGCTTGTGTTCACCAAGTGTGAAATGTCAGTCCACATCCATCTCCGCATACTCGCTGCTGCGTTTCTTCCCAAATCCATCAACTATCTTATAGAATGTCGGAAGAAGAAGGAGTGCAAGCGTGGTAGATGCCAGCAAGCCGCCGACATTGACCAGTGCAAGTCCTTGAAGCATTTCTCCCGAATCACCATAAGCAAGACACATAGGCACCATAGATATAACCGTAGTTAGCGTAGTCATAAATATAGGTCTCATACGTATAGCACCTGCCTCTATAAGTGCCTTATCAAGCGGCATATCTACCTTAAGCTGATTAACAGTATCTACATATAAGATACCATTATTAACAACTGTACCTATCATCATAAGAAATCCAAGCATGCTCACCATACTTATCTTGCAATCCGCTATAAACAGCAGCGCAAATGCACCAACCAGCGAGAATGGTATAGTAAACATTACCATAAGAGAAAACTTCGGAGACTCAAACTGTATCGCCATAACTATAAAGATTAGAAATACAGCTGTAAGCACCGCACTAAACAGTGCTCCTATCTCATCTGCCATCATCTCATCCATACGGCTATTTGCATATTCAACACCATTTGGAAGCTCTATAGTATCTACATATGCCTTAAGTGTGCTGTCCGCTGCTTTCTCATATCCTATAACCGGATATGCTGTTATAGCAACCTGATATCTCTTGTCACTTCTCTCAATCGTATTTGGGCTGTCCTCAAATCTAATATCTGCTATATCCTTAAGTGCTACCTGCGTGCCATAAGGAGTTGTTATAAGATAATTTTCTAGCTTACCTATAGTATCATAGCTATCATCTGCAAGCTCTAGCTTAACTGTATATTCCTTGCCGGCTACCGTATACTTATCTACCTCTGTGCCGCTTAATGCTGTATATAGGCTCTGACCTACGCTTGCAGGAGTTATCCCCTCTGCCTGTGCCTTAACGGGGTCAATGTCGACCTTAAGTATAGGTGCTGCATTTTCTATAGATGAATGTACCTTCGTAACATAGCTTTGCGTTCTGATTTTTTCTACTATATCATCCGTTGTGCTCTTTAACAGCTCGTAGTCTGTTGACTGCAGATCTATCTCTATCTGCGAGGTATTCATACTGCTCATACCATAGCTGCTTGCACTCTCTACAGTTATAGTGCAGTTTGGAATATTATCCATAACCTGCTGCCACTGACTAACCTTCTCATCTGTAGTATAGTCTATCTTATCCTTTAGGTATGCTGTAATCGAAGTTCCGGTTGAGCTTAGTGAGCTTATTCCGCTTCCTCCTGCACTTACCGAATATTCCTTAACATCGCTATCCCCTGCTATTATAGCCTCGGCATTTTTTATTATCTCATCCTCTGCTTCTATATTAAGTCCCGGCTTGGTTTGTACTGTTATAGAAACCATACCCTCATCTGTAGATGCCATAAGCTCCATGCCTAGATTGCCTGCAAGAGCTAACGAGCCTATAAGAAGCAGTACAGAAACTACAACTACTCCTATCTTGTGCGGAAGTATTTTGACAACTAGACCTCTATATCCCTCCTGCAGACTCTTCATAAGTCTTCCAACCGGTGCTGTCTTTTTTTCTGTCGGATGTAAGAAGAAATACAAAAGCGGTACTATCATACATGCTGAAAGCAATGATGCAAGCATACAAAAAACTATAGTAAAGCCAAGCTGTTTAAATAGCTGACCTGAAAGTCCCGACAAAAGTGCCAGCGGAAGAAATACTACGCAAGTGGTTGCAGTAGATCCTATAATAGATGCAAGAACTATATTCGTTCCCTCTAATGCAGTATCGTAATAGTTAGATCCATCCTCCTTCTTTCTAAAGCAGCTTTCCAAAACAACTATAGAATTATCTACTATCATACCAACGCCCAGAACAAGTGCTCCAAGCGAGATCATGTTAAGAGAAAATCCCATTGCCCCCATTCCAACAAGTGCCATAAGAACTGATATAGGTATAGAGCTTCCAACTATAAGCGATGCCTTGATATCTCCAAAGAATAAAAACAGCACTATCATAGAAAGTATTATAGCTATAATAAGTGTTTCAAATACATTCTTTATAGAGCTGATAATATTTTCACTTGAATCATATACAGTATAGGTGGTAAGTGTTGGATTAGCTGCCTCTAGCTTTGCCAGCTCCTTTTTCACGCTGTTAGATACATCTACTGCAGAAGAGCTTTGCTGCTTCTGGATAGATATCATTACAACATCCTGTCCATTGTATCTTGCTATACTAGACCTTTTACTTGTTGCTGTATATACATTAGCAACCTCAGAAAGATGGACTACTCCGCCCTTAACAGGGATAACTATAGTTTTGATTTTTTCAAGATCCTTATAATCAGAACCAACAGATACGCTAAGCTCCAAATCGCCATAATTAGTAGTTCCTGCAGGCACAGTAAAATCTGCTGCCTTAACTAAACTAGTAAGCGTACTTATATCCAATCCATACTGTTTAAGCTTTTCCGGTATAGGCTCTATACGTATATACTCCTGCTGTCCGCCTGTAATAGACACCTCGCCGACAGATGATATCTTCTCTAGCTCCGGAACTATATTTTGATCTACATAGTTATATAAATTTCCATCTGTTCCGCCGCTTACTGCTATCTGCATAACCGCCATAGCATTCATATCCATCTCATATATAGTCGGCTCTTTTGCATCATCCGGAAGTGAGGACTTAAGCGTATCAAGATTTTTCTTTAGGTTCATGTACGCTGTGTCCATATTTGTTCCATAGTTATATTGAATCATAACTACAGAAGCATTTTCCATAGACATAGATGTTATAGTATCAAGTCCGCTTAATGTAGATACGCTATCCTCTATAGGCTTAGATATCAGCTCGTCTATATCCTCAGGAGCTGCACCTGCATATGTCGTCATAATAAGATGTATAGGCATATTCATCTCAGGCGTAAGCTCAACCGGTGAACTAAAAACAGCCTGAAGTCCAAAGTACAATATGGTAATAAGAGAAAGCACCATAGTGACCGGACGTTTAAGAGAAAACTTAGTTAAGCTTTTCATATCCTCTGCTTCCTCCTGTTATTGATTGCTATCCGCGCTGTCACGAAGAAGCACCTCGGCACCATCATACAGCTCATTGCTCCAGCTTGTTATAACCTTGCTTGATGCATCAAGACCACTTAGCACCTGTATGTACTTCTCATCATATATGCCTACCTCTACATCAGTCTTTACTGCCACGCCGTCATTATATACATATACAAATGCCTCGCCTGCACTGTAATTAACGGCATCCATAGGTATAGAAAGAGTGCTATCTGCTTTGTCAGAAACAACAGTAAGCTTAACCTTAGTGCCGCTTGGAAGTGCATCAGACATACTTGCAAGTGCTGCCTTAACAGGAAAAAGTCCCGACGAATCTATCTTTGTTCCAACCTCTGTTACTGATGCCTTATATTCATGTCCGCCCTTATCTATGCTTATGCTATCGCCTGTATTAAGCTTAGTCATAGCATCCTCAGTAACTCCAAAGTCTACGCTTAAGCCGCCCTCTCCGGAGATAGAGCATATTACGACTCCCGGCGATAAGGTATCATGTACCTCTACATTTTTAGATTCTATAATACCGCTTATAGGTGCTGTTATGTTGCTATACTCTGACTGCGTATTATAATTATTAAGTGCACTTTGATATTGAAGATTAGCACCGCTTGCACTGCTTTGTGCCTGCTCAAGCTGCGACTGTGATACTGCTCCGGTTGCAAAAAGTGCCTGCGTTCTTTCTAGTGCTTTGTTTGCATCATCAAGGCTTATCTTTGCACTATCAAGTGCTATCTTAAGAGAGTCCATAGTAGACTTTGCATCTATAGATACTAGCAGGTCTCCCTCTGTTACTCTCTGCCCTATCTCAAAATTAACAGTTAACACATCACCAGATATTTTAGGCATTACATTTACCTCGCTTGTCGGCGTGATAGTTCCTATAACATCTACCGTATTAATTATATTTTGAAGGCTAGGATTTTCTGTTATAACTGTAGGTCTTGTTTCTTCGTTAGAATTATTATTTTTTCCTAATAATCTTCCTACGATAAATAAGATTATCAAAATTAAAACTACTGCCACCGTTATCTTCTTAATATTTTTTTTCATGGTCATTTCTCCTCATCTGCCTGCATATACTTTGTTATATCTGTCTCAAAATCTCCAGTAACTCCTTTATATATAAAGCTTATCTGATCCGCAGTTGTTTTATACATGTAATCTCGTATACCATTCTGTTCTTTTTCGCACATCTGTCTTCTTAAAATCACTGATACATAAAGATCAAGAAAGCTCGTAAACTGCTCCTTATCTAGCTTAATAAGCTTATGATCTATAACTGCATATAGCTTATCTGAAAATTCTGCAAATGCCTGACGAAGACTGCTTCTTTCCTTATCAAGCACAAGCAACCTGCTTATAAATTCATTGTCCGTAATAAGCTCCCTTAGCTTAGATAAAAATGTAGCCATATAGCTCGGCTTATCTGCCCTTCGCATATTTTCTATAGCTATGAATAGATTGCCGTCGAACTTTTTTACCTGCTCTATCATCATCTCACCAGAGGCTACGGCAATATCCCTAAGTATATATGTCACCAGGTCGAAGCTGTCCTCAAAGTAGGTATAAAAGCTGCCTCTTGATATATCTGCCTCCTTTACTATGCTATTAATAGACATATCTCTATAGCTTTTTGAAAAAAACTCATTGAGTGCAGCCTCTTTTATCTTGTCTCTTTTTTCGGGTTTTAATTTAAAAAATCTGTCTGTTGGCACTATCTATACTCCTTTATTTTTTTCTATCTTTT
>CAVBBU010000108.1:0-4862 GCA_963593765.1 Bacteroidaceae bacterium
ACTATAGCGACAGACCGTTAAGTGAGCAAAAAATAAAGACTGTGACAGTAGATACCTTAGGTGTGGAATACCCAGAACCTAAGAAGTGCTAAGATGAAAATATTCAAATGCGACCTCCACTGTTTCCATATGGTGGAATACCCAGAACCTAAGAAGTGCTAATAGGAGCTGCCAAGGCATTTTAGTTATATTTGATTTTGCCTTGGCAGCTATTATTTTGCCCAATTATCAACTGATAGGCCATCGACTCTAAAAAATTCTCTAGTATTATTTGTTACAAGAATCAGCCCTTTTGATCTTGCATGAGCTGCAATCAGCATATCCATAGGACCAATCGGAGTACCGTTTCGCTCTAGCTTAGCACGAACCCTTCCATATTCCTCGGCAGCATTACTGTCAAACGGAAGAATTGAAATAGATGATAAAAATAGTGTGATTGCTGCACGGTTGCGATCTACAGCCTGACTTTTTTCAACACCGTGCATTAGCTCGCCATAGGTAATAGATGAGATACATATACTATCAGGGCTGTGCCTTAAAAAATTCTTGATAACCTCAGGGGGCTTATGCTTGATTGCATATATACAAATGTTGGTGTCAAGCATATATCTCATAAAGCTTCACGCTCCTGCACTTTAGGCTGTTTTCTGCCATCACTCATAAAATCATCAGAGAACATCTCAAGGCTTTTTAGAAAGCCAGACCACTTATTTTTATTAGGCATTAAAATAACAATGTCGCCGACTTTATTAATCGCCACTTCATCAGCATTAAAGCGATATTCTTTAGGAAGCCTAACTGCCTGGCTTCGACCGTTTTCAAATAGCTTTGCAGTCATCATGGTAATATTCCTCCTTACATTAGCAATTAAGTAATTGTCGCTTTTTTTTTCGCAGGTATGAGTATGCTGCCTTAGGATAATTAGATCTCAGGTATTTTTCTTACATTGCTAGTATATATCATGGTATATATCTTGTCAAATTGTTACAGCGACCTTTTTGCTTTTGTGGGCGATAATAAAACATGAGTAAAATGTAAACTGTGTAGTAGCAATTATTGTAAATAGTTATGGATAAAAATGACTTTGAATAGCCATATATATTTTCCTCATGAAGACCGAGCCTTAAGTCTACCCTTACAAAACTCCCAAAAGCTCTCGGCAGCATCGGGAAGACTAACGCCTCTAAGCCTTGATAGATATGCTACTCTAACAGGGCTTGGATTAGTTAGCCTGATAACCTTAAGAGGAAGGCTTTTAAGAAGAGGATCATCAGGAATTACAGCTATGCCAAAGCCGGCTGCAACTAGTCCTGCAACAATAGCATCCTCCTCGGTTTCCATAGTACTAATAGGAGTAGCATTGATAGCACTAAAAAGCGCATCTACACTTTTTCTAAGTCCTGCATGTCCAACGAAGCATATCTGCGGATATGAGATGGTTTCCTCAAGACGAATTTTTTTCCTTTTTGCAAGTGGGTGATCAAGCGGAGCTATTACAACAAATGGCGAGCACTCAAATGCTATAGTTTCAAATGCAGCAGGATCTCCGGGAGCTGCAGTAAAGCAAAAATCAAGCCTGCCCTCCTCGGCGGCCTTAAGTATACTGCTGCTAAATCCAGTTTCGCTATGAAGCTGAAATTTAATATCAAGCTCCATCTGCTCCTTAAACTCTCGCATCAGATTTGGAACTAAAGCTGTACCTAGAGTACGTATACTTCCTATCAAAATAAATCCACCATTTTGTCCTGCCTCCATAACAGCTCTAGTTCCGCTATCGAGCATATCAAGAGAAGACCTGACAGTATTTAAAAATTCTTGACCATATCTAGTAAGTCTGATTCTACGTCCTTTTTTTTCAAATAAAGAAAGACCTAGCTCCTGCTCAAGCTGCGATATAGCATATGTAAGATTAGGCTGACTAACATGTAGCTTTTCGGCTGCCTTTCCATAGTGCTGCATTTTAGCTAAGACCTCGAAGTAACGTAGGTGATCTAAATTCATTGTCCAATACCTCTAGTCAATAAAAATTTTTTATCAATTCTATAAAAACGTTCAGTTTGTTTTTTAAATTCCGTAAAAATATAATAACATATAAAGCTTGTTAGAAAAATAACTAACAAAAATAAAAGGAGGATTATGTTATGGAACGTAAGGTGGTTTTAATTACTGGCGGTGCTATGGGACAGGGGAAGGCTCATGCTCTTAAGTATGCACAGAATGGCTTCGATGTAGTTCTTGCAGATATGCAGAACCCAGATGGCGAGACATTTAAGGCAACTGTAGCTGAGATCGAAAAGACTGGTGCTAAGGCACTTGCAGTTAAGTGCAACATTTGCTCAGACGAGGACATGAAAAATCTTTTCGAGAAGGCTTGGGAGACATTCGGCAGAATAGATGTTGTAATTGCAAATGCAGGCGTTATCAACTTTGGCTACACATGGGAGCTTACTGATGAGCAGGTTGAGAAGGTTATAAATATCGACCTTATAGGTACATGGCGTACAGATAAGTATGCAGCACTCTATATGAGAAAGCAGGGCTTTGGACGTATTATAAATATTTCTTCAACCTCTGGTCTTTATGGAACACCAAAGCTTGCAACCTATTGCATGGCTAAGTGGGGAGTTCGTGGACTTACTAAGACACTTGCACAGGAGCTTAAGGGAACAGGAATAGTGGTAAATGCTGTCTGCCCAACAAAGGTTAAGACACCTATGTGCGAAACAGAAAGCTATGTTCAGTTTATAAATGAGCTTACAGGAAAGAGCTTTAAGAACTATCAGGAGATGTATGATGGAGTTCCTTTCCTTGATGTAGAGGATATTTCTGATATGGTATTCTGGCTTGGAACAAGCCGCAGTGCAGGCAAGTTTAGCGGACGTGACTTAGGTCTTGACCTTGGAACACTTCAGCAATAATAACATCAGGGGGAAACTAATGAAGATTACTAAAGCAACAAGATGGAGAGTTTTTGCAGGCGTTTGGATTCAAAGCCTCTTTACCTCTGCGACAGCATTTTTTAGCTTATTTGCACTTCCGCTTACAACTCAGTTTGGCTGGAGCAGCTCGCAGTTTAGTATGGCATATACTATATACATGTTCGTTTATTGTGCCATGGGATTTGTCGGTGGACTTCTTGCAGAAAAGCTGCAGCCAAGAGTAGCTATATATCTTGGACTTATATTCTTTGCATCAGGCTGGTTCTTAACTGGCTTTGCAAGCAGCATACCGCAGCTATATTTATTCTATGGAGTGATGGCAGGTGCAGGAGCAGGTACTATATACCCGGCATGCCTTCCGACTGCACTTAAGTGGTTTCCGGATAAGAGTGGATCTATCTCAGGACTTGTACAGGCAGGAGCATCATGCGGACCATTTATCATGTCGCCTATAGCTCAGTGGCTTATCAGCACCTACGGAGCACAGATGGCTTGCCGTATATTAGCAGTTGTATTCTTAATCGGCGTAGGCTGCGTAGCATGGATGATAGTCCCTTGTCCGGAGGGCTGGCTTCCAGAGGGTTGGACACCAACAGCAACTCAGGCTAAGGAGCTTAATACAAAGAATTACAATATTCCAGAGATGGTTAAAACACCAGTGTTCTGGGTTATGCTAGTGATGTTTATATTTGCCAATGCTGCCGGAACGATGATGGTTAGTGCAACATCACCTATAGCTCAAAAGCAGATAGGTCAGTCAGCTATGACAGCAGCTATGTGTGTTAGTATCATGACCCTCGCAAATATGTGCGGACGTATAGGCTTTGGATTTATATATGACAAGCTTAAGGGTTGGAATTCACTTGTTTTAGTTCTTGTACTTAATGCTATATCTATGTGCATGCTAACAGTAGCAAAGGATCTTCCATACTTTATAGCTTGCATATGCCTCGTAGGCTTTTCGTTCGGTGGCCTTTTAGTTGTATTTGCTCCTATAGTTAAAACAGTTTTTGGTTCTAAGTTTTACAATCGTAACTATGGACTAATATTTATAGGATATGGAATAGGTGCCTTTGTTGGACCTAAGATAAGTGCAAGCTTCTATGACAGCACAGGCTCTTATGTGGCTGGATACATAGGCTCTGCAATCCTAGCCGTATGTGCTACAGTGCTTGTATTTGCAGCAAAGAAGCTTACTAAGGCAATGCAGGAAAATAATTAAATAGAGCTTAGCTTTTTTAGAAGGCACTCACAGCCCTCTAGTATCTCCTTCCAACTAAGCTCGAAATCTCTGGTATACCATGGATCAGCGATGTCGTGAGGATGGTCAGTATAATCCAGCAAAAGAGAAACCTTATGCTTAGGATCATCACCTATAATCTTCATAATATCACGGATGTTTTCTTGCTCCATGGCGATCAGATAATCATAATAATCATAATCAGATTTATTAAGCTGTCTAGCGGTTTTTCCCTTGCAGGAAATTCCGTGCTCGGACAGCTTTTTGCTTGCGTTCGGATAAACAGGATTTCCTATCTCACACGGACAAGTAGCAGCAGATGCAATTTCAAACCTATCTGAAAGCCCTGCCTTATTAACGAGATCCTTCATAACAAATTCAGCCATAGGACTGCGGCAAATATTTCCAAGACAAATAAATAAAATTTTAATCATAGTTTTGCTCTCCTTAAGTAAGGCTAGTATAACACAATGTATGAGATGCTTGGTTATATATTGTATGGTATGCCATCCTCGCAGCACATGTATATATAGAAGTATGTACCTGCATATATGTGCCAAGACTCAGGTTGTTTTGCTCCCCATTTTATACAAATCTTCGTTTTCTTCATAAGCAATCGAAAATATCCCAAACTTGCACCGCCTTTGATTGACGAGCGTTGCTCGTCTTGGCGGTGCTTCAAC
>CAVBBU010000109.1:0-4176 GCA_963593765.1 Bacteroidaceae bacterium
GTTGGTGGCGATGGTACAGTTAATGAGGTTTTAAATGGACTGCATATAGATGATAGAATAACACTTGGCCATATACCTGCCGGCTCAGGAAATGATCTTGCGAGAGGCCTTAGGCTTCCAAGAAGTCCTATCGCTTGCCTTAGAAGAATACTTAAAGGTAAAAAGCTTTCATATATAGATTATGGAATCGTATCCTATGGCGAAAGCTTTAATGAGCACAGAAGATTTTTAGTAAGCAGCGGCATAGGCTATGATGCAGCTATAACTCAGCTTGTTCATACAAAAAAGAATACTAGATTTAGGATCCCAAAGCTATCTTATATTATAGAAGGAATACTTGGTTTTTTTAAATTCCATACGAGTGCAGGTTATATTATTCTTGATAATTCACAAAGGCATGAGTATGGTCATATGTTTTTTGTATCAGCACATATTCACCCGTATGAGGGTGGCGGATTTAGATTTGCACCTAAGGCATTAAATGCTGATGGACTACTTACATTATGTGTGGTACATGCAAGCAGCAAAAGAAAGCTAATTAAAATTTTGCTTTCATCTAAGATGGGAAATCATCTTAAATATGCAGGCGTTAGAAGCTATGATTGCAAGGAGCTTACAGTCCATAGCGACAGACCGCTGCCGGTACATGCAGATGGAGAGGGCTGTTATATGCAAAATGATATTAGAATAGAATGTATCAAGGGTAAATTAAAATTTATTATTTAGGAAGGTAGATATGAGAATAGGTCATGGATATGATGTTCACTGCCTTGTATCTGGAAGAAGGCTTATACTTGGTGGTGTAGATATTAAGCATAGTCTTGGACTGCTTGGACATTCAGATGCAGATGTGCTTACACATGCGATTATGGATGCACTACTTGGAGCTGCAGGCTTAGGCGACATAGGGAAGCATTTCCCAGATAGTGATGATGGATATAAGGATATATCTAGCCTTAAGCTATTAGATGAGGTAAGAGAGCTTCTTTTTGATAAGGGATTTTTGGTAGAAAATATCGATGCAACTATAATTGCACAAAAGCCAAAGCTGGCTGCTTATATAGACAGCATGAGAGATAATATTGCAGAAACACTTGGAATAGATGCATCACAGGTTAATATAAAGGCAACTACCGAGGAAGGGCTAGGATTTACAGGAGCAGAAAGAGGCATAGCAGCACATGCAGTATGTCTTTTGGAGTCCGTATATAATACGGCAGCTCTTTGCGGTGGATGCAGTGGCTGCAAGCAAATATAATATAACGAGGAATAATTATGAAAATATTTAATACATTATCCAGAAGAAAAGAAGAATTTGTACCTATAACTGAGGGCGAGGTTAAGATGTATGTATGTGGTCCTACAGTTTATAATCTTATCCATATAGGTAATGCAAGGCCTATGATATTTTTTGATACAGTTAGAAGATATCTTGAATATAAGGGTTATAAGGTAAACTTTGTATCTAACTTTACTGATGTAGATGATAAGATAATTAATAAGGCAATAGAGGAAGGCGTTAGTGCAAGCGTTATATCTGAAAGATATATAGAGGAATGTAAAAAGGATATGGCTGCTATGAATGTTAGGCCGGCTACTACAGCTCCGCTTGCAACTAAGGAGATAGATGGAATGATAGCTATGATAGGCGAGCTTATAGAAAAAAAGCATGCCTATGTTGCAAAGGACGGTACTGTATATTTTCGAGTAAAGAGCTTTCCAGAATATGGTAAGCTATCTCATAAAAATATGGATGAGCTTCAATCAGGCTTTAGACAGATTAAGGTAACCGGAGAGGATGGCAAGGAGGATACTAATGACTTTGTCCTTTGGAAGCCTAAAAAGGAGGGCGAGCCTTATTGGGAGTCGCCTTGGTGCGAGGGAAGACCCGGCTGGCATATCGAGTGCTCGGTTATGAGTAAAAAGTATCTGGGCGAGAGAATAGATATACATGGAGGCGGAGAGGACCTTATATTCCCTCACCATGAAAATGAGATCGCACAGTCGGAAAGCTGCAGTGGAGAGGTTTTTGCAAATTACTGGATGCACAATGCCTTCCTTAATATAGATAATAAAAAGATGAGTAAGTCTCTTGGCAATTTCTTTACGGTAAGAGACATTGCTGCAAAGTACGACCTTCAGGTGCTTAGAATGTTAATGCTGTCTGCGCATTATAGAAATCCGCTTAACTTTTCTGCAGAGCTTATGGATAGCAGTAAAAATGGCTTAGAGAGAATACTTAATGCAGTAGATAAGCTAAGGGATAGCTTAGAGGTAGCAAAGGATGTACCTCTTTCTGATGAAGAAAAAAATAATCTCGATACAGCAAGAGGATATGTAAATGCCTTTGAAGAGGCTATGGATGATGATTTTAATACAGCAGATGCAATCAGTGCTATATTTGAATTAGTTAGACTTTCTAATACTACTATAGACGGAGCTAGCCATAGCTATGCTAAGGAGCTACTAGATATAATAGAAAAGCTATGTGACATACTCGGCATAAAAACAAAGAGAAAGGAAGTAAGCTTAGATAGTAAGGTTGAGGAGCTTATTAGTCAAAGACAGGCAGCAAGAGCTGCAAAGGATTTTAAGAGAGCCGATGAGATAAGAGATGAGCTTACCAGCATGGGCATTATCCTCGAGGATACAAGAGAAGGAGTTAAATGGAAAAAGGCTTAAGACTTATAGAAAAATGCTTTGAATATAATAAGGCAAATCCCCTAGAGTATTCATCACTTGCACTTGCATATATAGGCGATGCGGTATATGAGCTTGTAGTTAGGAGCATTAGCTTGCTTGAGGGCAATAGAAGTGTAAATAAAATGAATAAGGATAGTACTGTATATTCTAAGGCGGTAACGCAGTCAAGGCTCATTCATAGTATAGAGGATATGCTAACGGATGATGAAAGGGCGGTATATAAAAGAGGACGTAATGCTAAAAGCGTAACCATGTCAAAGCATGCAACTATGATAGAATATAGAAGAGCTACTGGCTTTGAGGCATTGATAGGATATCTATATATAAGTGGCAATGAGGATAGGATACTTGAGCTTGTAAAGGCAGGAATAGAAAATATTAATCAGGAGAAGGTATGAACGAAAATGCGATAGAAGGTCGTAATGCCGTTATAGAGGCACTGCGATCTGGAAGATGTGCAGACAAGATATATATATTAGATGGCTGTAAGGACGGCCCGATACAAACTATACTTAGAGAAGCAAAAAAAACAGATTCGAGGGTGCAATTTGTTTCTAAGGAAAGACTAGATCAGATGAGTGAAACAAAAAAGCATCAGGGCGTTATAGCTATGTTTGCTTCATATGAGTATTCTAGTGTAGAGGATATACTTAAGGCAGCAAAGGATAAAAATGAAGCACCATTTATATATATATTAGATGAGATAGAGGATCCATATAATCTTGGTGCTATTATAAGAACAGCAAATCTTGCAGGTGCACATGGAGTTATAATACCAAAAAACAGAGCAGTTGGATTAACAGCAGCAGTTGCTAGAAGCTCAGCAGGAGCTATAAATTATACTCCGGTAGCTAAGGTTACTAATATTGTAAGAACCATTGAGGAACTTAAAAAGGAAGGCCTTTGGTTTGTATGTGCAGACATGGACGGACAAAGCATGTATAGCATAGACATGAAGGGCGCTATCGGTCTTGTTATAGGCAGTGAGGGAGATGGAGTCGGAAGTCTGGTAAAAAAGAGCTGCGACTTTGTAGCATCTATACCTATGTTTGGTAATATTGATTCACTTAATGCCTCTGTAGCAGCAGGAGTTTTGGGATATGAGGTTGTAAGGCAGAGGATTAATTAAAGAGTGGTAAATAAAAATATAAGGAGAGCAGAATATGAGAAGAATTTTTAAGATTGGTTTAATGGCTTTTTCTATGGCACTTGCCGTGCCTGTTTGTTCCTATGCCGGAGAATGGCACTCGGACAATGCTGGCTGGTGGTATGACTATGGCGAGGGCAAATATCCGGCAGGGCAGTGGTTTCAGGTAGGTGATGATTGGTACTATGCAAATGCTGACGGTTACATTGCCTTAAATACCTGGGTAGGAAATTATTATGTAGGCACATCTGGTGCTATGTTAAAGAATACGACTACACCTGATGGATATAAGGTTGGTGCAGACGGAGCATGGATTTCGGAAACAA
>CAVBBU010000109.1:4286-4823 GCA_963593765.1 Bacteroidaceae bacterium
TAATACGCAAAGCTCTGCAAACAGCACAAATAATTCAGTTAGTTTAGCAAATGATACTAATTGGTACATGACCGATAGTACGCTAAACGATATGCAAAGGGCAGCCTATCATTATTATGAGTATTATATGGAGCCTAGATATACTTATGATTATACTAATATCAATACTCAGATGGAGATTATATATAATACACCAAATGATGTAACAGCAAGAACTCAGATGACAACTATAGAGATACCTATCTGGAGATTAAGTGGTGGACAGAAGGTAGCCGGAACAACGACTGTGACAGTATTAAGCTCTATAGCAGATGAGGTAAGGGAAATATTTACCGAGATATTTAATGGTCCAGAGCAGTTTCCTATATCTAGTGTTGGAGGATATCAGTGGAGGCAAAACGGACTAAACAGTAATCACAGCTCTGGAATAGCATTAGACATTAATCCTGAGGCTAATCCGCAGATAGATGAGGATGGTGTAACTGTGCTTGTTGGCAGCAAGTGGGAGCCGGGAACAAATCCATATTCAATTAGTGC
>CAVBBU010000110.1:0-4797 GCA_963593765.1 Bacteroidaceae bacterium
ACGAAACAATCCGTGTAACCGAAGGTTCGGGTGTTTTGACACCCGAACCAAATTTATCATATAAAAATTCTTCATTACAAAAATCAGACTTTAAGACAACGGAGTGTATGCAAGATGCTAACTAAGGGCGAGAAAACAAAGACAAGAATAATAAATGCTTCTAAGAAGCTATTCGGAACAAAAACCTATGACTATGTTACAACACGAATGATAGCAGCCGAGGCTCGCTGCAGCCAGTCAGCTATATCATTTTATTTTTCTACAAAAGAAAACCTCTGCCGTGCTGTTATAGAGGATATTATTAAGTACCATAAAATCTACTATACACCACTTGCAGAGTCTGTAAAGGAAACCCAAAAGCAAGGTCAACTTACAAAGGAAAAAGCTATATCATTATTACAGCAATATATACATACCCAGCTTAATATAGCCTTTGATCCCAGAAACCGCTGTGCCATAAGCTTTTCTGTTAATGGTCAGGATCTTCCCGGCGGAGTATCTTTTAAAATAACCGAAAGCGTATTTAATAATGTTACTCTGCCTATGGCTAAGCTTATTTGTGCATTTTCCCCTATGTCTATGGATAAGGCATTAGTATACAGTCAAACCATAACCAACTGTATAGTTACATATCCCTTTACCGAACCTATGCCTTATGAGCTTATACATAAATATTCAAATAATGCAGATACCCAAGAATATAATAGAGAGCGTACCATACATCAGGTCGAGCAATATATTATGGACTTTTGTATGACCATGGTTGAGGCTATCAAGGAATAGCTATTCGTTTTTAATTGCAGAAAGCGGACTAAGCTTCATCGCTCTAAGTGCCGGGAACAATCCTGCAATCATTCCGACCAAGGTTGCAAAAATAAGTCCCATAACAGAAAGCCAAAGCGGAATCTGCGACATATTTCCCTCTATACCTACAAAGGTTGTCGAAACGCCAAGACTGTTTACTATAATAGATACAATATAGCTAAGAAGTAGTCCTATTATTCCGCCAGCAAAGCCTATAAATCCGGATTCTATTAGAAACATATCCCTAATCTGGTTCATGTCACAGCCAAGAACCTTTATAATTCCTATCTCCTTAGTTCTCTCATATATAGACATCATCATAGTATTTGCTATGCCTATAGCCGCAACAAATAGCGACACAGCTCCTATGCCGCCAAGCACAGCCTGTATCATACGTGACTGCTGCTTGCTTTGCTCTAGCCACTCCATCTGAGAGCTTGCCTGATATCCCATATCTGTTATCTTTTTTTGAACCTCAACAACGGTGTCCATGCTGTCGCAATATACCTGTGCTGAATTATAGCATATGTACTTATACGGCTTTCCCTTTTTATTAGTCGGCTGCCCCGGGATAGCCTTATTTTTATATACCTTTTTAAGCTGAGCCGCTAATGCCTCTACGTCCGTATATACTCCGTATGAGTATTGACTGTAGTCCTTTTCACCGCCTTTAACCATACCGACTACATCTACAAGATATTTTTTAGGCGGCTTAACTGTAGTCGTTGCAGCAGTGCTTGTATCTGATGACTGCGAGGTTGGATTTTTAGATGCATAATATGACTCTGTATCAAATATAACAAAAAGAGGCGATCCCAAAAAATCAACATCAGGGAGCTGACCACTATCCCAATATCCCTTACCTGTTTTTGAATTTGTAAATATCATAGCAAGCATATTGCCGGCTACTATCTTAAGCTCATGCTCTCCCTCTGCTAGGTTTCTTCCCTTTCCTATCTCTATATTTTTCAGGTAGCTATATCCAACGCCGGTTATATTAGTAGTTGCTTCCCATACTCCCTGCTTAAGTATAACCTGCGTTTCAAGAACAGGTGATACACCTACCACATGCTCCATCTTACGTAGCTGAGCTATAGTTTCATCTCTAATATATAGATTTTTACCCTTGGAATTTCCCGATGTGCCGTAATCATTTTGCGGATAAATATCTATAGCTGTCATAGTTCCGTACGAGGACATAAGCTTCGTCGTTAGATTATCAAGACCTATTCCAAGGCTCATCATAATTACAACCGATGCCGTACCTATAACAACACCAAGAACCGTAAGCACAGTTCTTAGCTTACGGCGTTTTAGATTATTCAAACTCATTAATAGAAGATCATAAAATTTCATCTTCCTCACCATCTGATATGCTGCTATCTATAGCCTTATCGGCTTTTTTCTTTTTAATTCTTTTAATAATAATTAGTACAACTACTGCTGCAACTACAATTACAGCAGGAATAATTATAAATAAATTTTTATACCATGGAGTTTTGGGAGTCTCCTCCATGCTCATGTCATCATATGAAAAGTCCTCTGCTATAGCCTCTGAAACATTAAGAGTAAGCTCCTTTTCAACTGTGGATTCATTGCCATTTTCATCCTCATAGGAAATCGTTATTGCTATCTTACCATCATCCATAGTTGCAGCCACGCCCTTTAGCATAATGTCAACATTGCCCGTTTCACCTGGCTTTATATTTCCTACATATGCCTCGTTTGTTACTATAGAATCTGCCTCAAACTTAGCCATAACATTATAGAGTATAACCTTTCCTGTATTGTTGATAGGAAACATTATATTTGATTCATCGCCTACATTAATGTCTGTAGGAGTAATGTCTATAGTACCAATATTAAGTCTAGGCACCTGTTTAACTGGTATATTAATATCTACCTGCTCCTCGGCATTTTTAAATTCCGGTGAGTCATACTTCTCCTTTATAGATACTGTATAGGATCTCTGGTCAATGCTTGGCTTAGGAAGCAGATTGATTCTTAGCTCTGTAGTTTGGTTTGAGCCAAGGCTGGTTACTGCTATAGCATCTGAACCATTGCTTGTTGTAAATACAGGTGAGTCCGACACCTTCTCCGATGAAAAGGTAAAAAGAAGGTTGCTTGCAGGAACTGAGGTTGAGGCATTTTTCATATTAACAACCAATGTAAATTCCTTTCCTGCATATACCTCTGCCGGTTCAGTGTAATAGCTGTCTACTATTATTCTTGCCTTAACTCTATCATTTGCATTGAAGTCTCTTTGTGAATCTTCCTTTTCCTTATTTACTACATGAACATAGAATTCTACCTCTGCACTTTGCAGTGCTCCGTCAGAGCTTTCTCTATATGTGACCTTAATCTTGATAGGATAAAAGCCTGTATAAACATCACTTCGTATAGCCATGCTATAAGGCAGCTGCACTGTCTCGTTATATGCTATCCTATCAAAATGTCTGTCGTAGTTAGCTTCATTAATATCAAATGGATACTTAGTGCTGTCGGCATCCATCACTATGCTTGCTGTAACATCCTGTGCTGTTATCTTTCCTCTGTTTCTAAGATTAAGAGTAAAGTTCATAACATTAGGATATACACCATGCGGTGCTTCCTGTCCTTCACCAAGAACAAAAACAACATCCTTTACATCATCGTCATCATCCTTGTCTGAATCAGTTGACTTCTTTACCCAGATATTAACATACTCCTCTGCTATAACACCTGTGCCGTCCTTACTCTGGCACGAATAAACTCTTACGCTGTAGTAGCCCTCTGGAATATCTCTTCTAACCTTTGCTGATATAGAAATCTTTTTTGACTGACCGTCCTTGAAGCTCCCCATATCCTTAACCTTAAGTGTCTCTTCACTAGCTTCAAAGGGAAATGCATACTGCTCGGCACTTGTCTTATCATCACTGTTATTTACAGTATCATCATATGCTATACCAACATATATATGGTCTGCCTCATGGTCTGCTCTATAGGTAAAGGTAACGCTCATGGTTTTACCTGTCTTACCTGTTGGGATAGATGACTGAGTGAAGTAATCATTGCCCTGTGTATTATATAATTCAGCATATGCATCCGGCACTGGCATAAGCCCAAGAAATGTCATGCATATGCAAATAATAGCAATTAATCTTTTTTTGATATTCATACTATATCTTCTCCTTCTGTAGCTATCTTGCCATCGACTATCATTATCTGTCTGTCCGCATATGATGCTATCCTTTTATCATGTGTAACCATAATAAGAGTCTGTCCTCTTTTTTCGACTATATTACGCATAAGCTGAAGGACATCCATAGTTGTCTTTGTGTCTAGGTTTCCGGTAGGCTCGTCAGCAAATATTATCTTCGGATCCATAGCAAGTGCTCTTGCTATACCAACTCTTTGCTGCTGTCCACCACTCATAGCATTGCCATTATGATACATCTGATTCTCTAGTCCAACTAGCTTTAGATAATGCTTTGCTTTTTTAATTCTCTCTTCCTTTGGCATACCTCGAAACATAAGCGGAAGGCAGACATTGTCCACTGCATTCATAGTTGGGATAAGATTATACGACTGGAATATAAAGCCAGTGTTATCTCTTCTGAATCCAACCAGCTGATTTTCGGTATATTTTTCTATATGCTTTCCTGCAATTATTATCTCGCCTCTTGTTGGCGGCTCGAGTCCTGCAAGCATATTAAGAAGTGTTGACTTTCCAGAGCCTGACGGCCCTATGATAGCACAAAACTCGCCCTTGTTTATAGTAAAGCTCACGCCATCAAGTGCATGCACATATGTATCTCCAGCCTTATAAAACTTATATAGCTTTTTGACCTCTATTATGGTTTCGTCAGTTGCCATATCTCCCTCCCAATACCCTTCAAATTATAGCATATGTGGTAGGGTTATTAATAGTTAATTATGTTTTAAATTCGCCTTTGCATATATATGCAGATTTTTATTTTATTTCTATTGTTAAAATTTGCATTATATAAATAT
>CAVBBU010000111.1:0-565 GCA_963593765.1 Bacteroidaceae bacterium
GCTTAAGGATGAGGATAAGGTTGTAAATTACCATATAGATAAGAAAGGCAGACCTGCTAAGGGTGGTATCACATTCCATTCTCTTACATCTCTTAGAGTTCCTAATGGTAAAGGTGGCATAACAAGATTTTCTATATCAAGTCTTAGTCCAGACGAACAGGTAAAGACTATGAACGAATAGTTCTTTAGTAAGAGTCTAGAAGAGTAGAGAACTATTATGGCGCTTACTTTACAAGAGCAGACTAACAATGAGGTAGAGAAAGCTTATAGTCTTGGTATTATAGATAAGGATGGTTCTGTTTACAATGGGCTAAATAACGTTTGTCTCAACGAAAGCTAGGTTAATGCTCTTGAAAAGAAGATCTTTGAGTAGATTAAGAACAAACTTCCACAAGCTTCTGGAGTAGCACTGAATGTACAACTTGCACAGAAAGCTGCTCATAGCTTAGCTATTGCTGCTATATTACAAGATGTTACAAATAGAACAACTATTGCTTCAGAGGAGTGTTGCAGGCTGTTTATCGGTAATCCTGGATTCTTTAAGAACGTAGAGGATATCCAAAAA
>CAVBBU010000111.1:575-4779 GCA_963593765.1 Bacteroidaceae bacterium
CTATTATACTTGTGCCGAAGTAGCTGATTATGAGGTTGGCTCACAAGCTGAGATAATGGGATCTCTTAAAGAAAAGATGAGAGATGGTGAACTTAGAGAAATCTATGGTAACTACTTCGGATTCGCTGAAGTTGATGATATGAGCATAGATGATGTAAGATCTAAACTTGTAGAAAGGACCGGCGAAGAAAGAGTAAAGAAAATAGAATCTAGGGCTAACGATTTCTATGAAGCTTATACTGACGAGATCAATGTAGCCGATGGTGCGTCTTATATTACTGCAGATATGTGTAAAAGAATGTTAAGAGCTAGAGGCGCATTTACTAATGATGTAAAAAAAGCTTTTGATATTCTGCAAGGAGAGGATGCTTACTCTTGGTAGGATAAGAAAGATGCGTTTAAAACAATATATGAGAAGACTAATCTTGTAGCTACTAAGTATACAGCTTACGGATTCAGAGACCATACAACCAATGGTAATAAAGCATCTAACTTATGCGTTCCTTACTACAATAAGTTTGCATTGTTCCCTATATTCGAATGTCTTGCTACAGGTAAGTTAAAAGGTATCTATGACAAGATGAAGAATGAGGGTGTAGATAACCTTCTTATGACATCTGCTGTTAAAGTCGGCTTGCAAGGTCATGTAAACTTTAATGGCGAAGCTATAGATAAACCATTCAATACTTATACACAGCGTCTTGCTGCGCTTCGTAGGTAGCTTAATACGGATCCTGAAGAAGGAGATGTGGTAGCTGCAGGTACACAGATGATTAAGGTATGTTTGTCTAGTTTGCGTCTTGATAGAAAGTACGGCGACATGACTGGCTAGTAGGTTCTTGATAAACTTATGGGTTCCATCAACAAACTTTCTAAGATTGGTACACAGAAGTTTAAAGATAGATTCTATACTAATGGTAATATCGATCAGAAAAAGCTTAGTGAATATCTTATAGAACAACTCGGTACTAGAAATGCAAACAAGAACTTAATAGACGCCCTTACTATTAATCCGGAAACAGGGTAGATGAATGCACCTATAGCTGCTACATCTGACGCAAGCTGGATGGAGTCTATGCTCATATCTGCAGCTAATAAGGATATTATTAACATTATGACTCCTGGTAGCTCATTTATTCAGAGATCCGTATTTGGTATTGAAAATACACCAGATAAAGGTTATATAAAAGGGTAGGATGAATATAAGGGCGAGAGATTACAGATGATCAACGAAGAGGGCTCTATGGATGCTGTTATATCTATAGATTACTTTGAGGATATTCTACCTAAGAATCTATCTTTCAATGAGGCTAAAAAATGGCTTATTGATCATAATATAATTGGTTTAAAAGCTACAGCTAATACTATTGGTTATCGTATTCCTACACAGGCTCAATCATCTATTCACGCATTACGCTTTATAGATGTGGTTCCTGCTGTTAAATCTACAGTAATACTCCCAACTGAGTTTACCAAGATTACTGGTTCGGATTTTGATATAGACCACCTTTACCTTGCACGTTATAACATTAACGAAAAAGGCGGCTATGAATTTGAAGAGGATAGCGAGAAGGGCTTGTAGAATGAAATTATTAGCAGTATCTTAACTGTTCTTAAAGACGATAAGTCTTACAATATTCTGTACAAGTCTATTGATAACGATACATCTCTTGTAACAAGTATAGCTAAAGAGATTCCTGATGCAGGTAATACTAAGAGTACAGCATATAACTTTGGTACATTACATGAGCAGGTTACTCGTAAGAATGACTATATTACAGGTAAGACTGGTATTGGTCCATTCGCATTGAATGTAACTAATCATATTCTTACTACGTTGTATGGCGTTAAATTCAGAGAGTCTGAGTTTACAAAACTTACTGGTATAGCTGGATTTAATAGAGTGCTTGACGGAGACGATAACCAGATTTCATCTTGGCTGTCTGCGTTTATTAATGCACACGTAGATATTGTTAAAGACCCATATATCTCTAAGCTTAATGTAAATAGCTTTACATACAATATGATCAACTTGCTTACTAGAAATGGTAAGGGTAAAGCTGGTCTTTATTTCTTATGTCAACCTATTATTAGAGAGATGGCTAAAGCAGATATAGACTCTAAGTCTCAGTTTGCTAGAGATCCAAATATGTTTAGATCTGCATTTGATATGAGAGATAAGAAGCTTGCCGAAATATTCCCAAGTATAACTGGCGTAGCAATAGATGATGAGTATATAAAAAATATACTTGAGAGTATTGGCGAAGCTGGAGCTATTGCTAAAGCTGACGTTGTTAACAGAGTGCTTGGCGATATGGATACTCTTATGGCTATTGCTAAGAATCCAGACTTAGTTAAAACTGATATGCACGCTAGGCAGGTATAGATTGATAGTTATATAGCATGGAAGGTGTTAGAACCTTATTCTAACGCTCTTAATAGTCTTGTACAATATACTAAGATTGATACTCGTAAGCAGGGTAAAAACTTTTTAGAGATGAGATCTTATTTACAAGGGTACAATGAATTAACCGAAGCTATGGATAGCCAATCGTTGTTTGATATGCAAACTATTCATAATCTTGTAGATAATACATGGATTGATCAGAAGACTAAAGATGCTATACGTACTCCTATGGAGGTAATGTCTGGTCAGTCATTCTAGGGTACGCAGTCATTTATATATGAGGTCGAGGGTCTTGCTGAAGCATTTAGTGTTAAGACCAATGATAGAGAACAGAATCTTAAGAGAAACGCTAAGGTATTAAAGAAGATTTCTCAAGCAGCTAGTTCTTAGATTAAAGCTAAGTATTTTATATAGCTTGCTCAAAAGCTTGGTATAGATGCTAAGGGCTTATTTGAAGGTAACGCTACAATCTATGATAGAATTAATGCTATACAAGATTGTATCTCTAGAGACGCTTATGGATTAGGCAGACTTAAGGATAACTATCTATTAAGCCATCTTATGCCATATTTATCTGATACTACAGCGTTTGCTAATGGTAAGCTTGTAAATAAACCTAAGTTTATACAAGTGCTTAACAGCATCAGTGAAAGTAAGATGTCTTCTGATATGTTTATAGAGTCTTGGGAGGAGCTACTTAACGATCCTTCTGACGCTGTAAGAAGATTAGCTAACGACTTATGTTTATACGCCATGCTTACGTCTGGTGATACTAAAGGTTTTAATAAACTTGCTAAGTATGTACCTATGAGTTGGCTTATGACTAAACATACTGATTCTATGAGTTCATTTGTAGAATATATACAAGATTCTTTACAGTAGGCTTATATTGATTACGACTAGATTGCGGAGAATAATTATATGGATTCTGATTTGGTTAGTAGGGATAGTTTTGATAACTATATCTATGCTGCTAATGGTAATATGGCTCCTGGCGTAATTATTTCTAATAAACAAAATAAAAAGGATGCGCAATACATATCTGTTAGATATAACCAATCTAAGTATAATGATCCTACAAGCTATACATTATATAAGAAAGTTGGAGAAGTATCTATAGATGGCGATACTAGAGCTTTGTACGCTATGCTTCCAAAGAGAGGCTGGTCTGAAAAGAATGGTCTTAACATCTACGAGTACGGCGATCTTAACTTTAGCATAAATGGCATAGCTGCTAGTCAGTCTGTTATAGAGAATCAGATAGACAAACTTCAAGATTATCTTGATATGTTTAATCCTAATATAACTACAGATAAAGCTAATCAATGGGGTATGTGGTTCAATTAGATGTACTACAATTCTTAGGCTGAATACCCTAAAGCTCAAGATGCCGTAGCCGAATCTAATGAGACTAAGTAGGTTAAAGATGAAGGCGAAGGCCCTAATGGTCAAAAGATCTACATAAGTAGACAGTTGTACTATAAAGGATAGCCTTAGAAGCACCCTAATGTACAATATGTTTATACCGAGAACATTTAGGCTTATTCTAAAGCACATGGATTAGATATGTCTATGTTCTAGAATAAGAGACCGCAGATTCATGTCGGAGCAGGTAAGAATGGTACGAACTAGGCTTGTATTAGAACAGACTAGAATGGTAACGTGTCTAGAAACGCTATAGGATTAATTGTTAAGATAGCTCAACAAGGACCTACTGGTAATTGGCTAGCTAGTCAAGGTTGTTTCTAGAATACTCCAGAAAGTATATCTTCATTTAAGCAATGGAATGAATATATA
>CAVBBU010000112.1:0-4775 GCA_963593765.1 Bacteroidaceae bacterium
TTGTATTCACTGCGGAAGATGTGTAGGAGCATGCCCTAGCAGACTTGTTCCGCAGATGATGATGATGAAGGCAGCTAAGATTAATGACCTTGATAAATTCGAAGCCTTAAATGGTATGGAATGTGTAGAGTGCGGCAGCTGTTCATATGTTTGTCCTGCTAAGCAGCCACTTACTCAGGCATTTAAGGAGATGAAGAGAGCGGTCAATACAAGAAAAAGAGAAGCAGCAGCTAAGGAAAAGGCTAAGGCAGAGGCTGCTAAGGAAAAAGAGGAGGAGAAGAAGTGATGAGTAAGCTATGGAATGTTTCATCTAATCCTCATGTGAGAGATAATTCATCTACGCAAAGCATTATGCTGGATGTGTTTATGGCTATGATACCGGCTGCAGCATATGGCTGTTATCAGTTTGGATTTAATGCATTATTTGTAATTATAGCAACAGTAGCAACCTGCGTTCTATCAGAGTATATATACGAGAAGCTTATGCATAAGCCTATAACTATATATGATGGCTCTGCTATGGTAACAGGTATGATACTTGCACTTAATATGCCACCAGAGATTCCTATTTGGATACCTATGCTAGGCGGCGTATTTGCGATTATTATAGTAAAGCAGCTTTACGGAGGCATAGGCCAAAACTGGATGAACCCGGCACTTGCAGCAAGATGCTTTCTTATAATTTCATTTGCAGCTAAGATGACTAATTTTAGCTCAAGCCGTATGGGATTTGATTCAACATCTGGCGTTACACCTCTTGCAGCACTTAAGGCAGGTGAGAGTGTAAATGTTCTTAATATGTTTATAGGCCGTATACCGGGAACTATAGGAGAGGTATCTACAGTAGCACTTTTAATCGGCGGGGCATATCTTCTTATAAGAAAGGTTATCTCACCTAGAATACCATTTACATTTATTCTTACTGTTGCTGTATTTTCATTTATATTTGGAAAGCAGGATCTTAACTATGTAGCAGCACAGATTTGCGGCGGCGGACTTGTATTTGGTGCTTTCTTTATGGCAACTGATTATGTGACATCACCTATTACTCCTAAGGGGCAGTTTGTTTATGCTATATTCATAGGACTTCTTACCGGAATCTTTAGAATATTCGGCGGCTCAACAGAAGGAGTTTCATATGCAATTATTATAGGCAATATAGTAGTTCCGCTTATAGAAAAGGCTACTATTCCTAAGGCATTTGGAAAGGAGGGTAAGTAAGATGAAGGAAGGCGGATTTATGAAGGATGCTTTTATCCTTTTTGCAATTACCCTTATATCTGGACTTGCACTAGGAGCAGTATATCAGATAACAAAGGAGCCTATAGATGCATCGCTGCTTAAGTCGCAGCAGGATGCCTACAGACAGGTTTTTGAAGCAGCAGATACCTTCGAGGAAAATGAAACCGAAACGGCAGCTATTAAGCAGAGCGCAGATGATATACTTGCAAATGCCGGCGATGACGTAGCTATAGACGGCATAGTTGAGGCTAAGGACTCTAGCGGATCTGTCCTAGGACATGTAGTAACAGCAAGCTCTAGCGGCTTTGGCGGCAGCGTTCAGGTATCAGTTGGTATAGCACTTGATGGCACTGTAAATGGCATAGCATTTCCATCAGGACTTTCAGAGACAGCAGGACTTGGAATGAAGGCACTGCAGCCAGACTTTTATGAGCAGTATAGCGGAAAGCAGGTAGATAGCTTTGAGGTTACTAAGACAGGTGCTAGCTCTGATAACCAGATAAATGCTATAAGCAGTGCAACTATAACATCTAAGGCAGTTACAAGAGCAGTTAATGGTGCATTATATTTTGCAAATAACTGCATATCAGACTAGAAGGGAGGATTAGAAGATGAAACAAGATTCACCGATAGAGCGTATATATAATGGAATTATCAAAGAAAATCCTACCTTTGTTCTTATGCTTGGTATGTGTCCTACACTTGCAACGACAACATCTGCCATAAATGGACTTGGAATGGGACTTTCTACAGCAGCAGTTTTAATGTTCTCTAATATGATTATAGGTGCTATGAGAAAAATCATACCTGACAGAGTTCGTATACCTGCATTTATAGTTATAGTAGCATCACTTGTTACTATAGTTCAGTTTTTGCTTCAGGCATATGTATCAAGCATATATAATGCACTTGGTATATACATACCTCTTATAGTCGTAAACTGTATTATACTTGGAAGAGCAGAGGCATATGCATCTAAGCATACTGCAGTGTCATCATTCTTTGATGGACTTGGTATGGGACTTGGATTTACACTTGCACTTACATGCATAGGCTTTGTTAGAGAGCTTATAGGTGCAGGCTCAGTATTTGGATATCAGATAATACCTGAGGAGTACCATATATCTATATTTGTTTTAGCACCGGGAGCATTTTTCATACTCTCTATGCTTACAGCACTTCAAAACAAGCTTAAAGCACCTTCTGCAACTAATACAGGTGTAAGCTCATCAAAGCTTGCCTGCGGTGGCGACTGCATGTGCTGCAGTGGCTCTGCATGTATGGCTAATCACGAGATTATAGAAACTAGAAAGCTTCAGGCTCAGCAGGCTGCACTTGAAAAGAAAAAGCAGGAAGTAGCTGCGGCTCAGGCAAAGGTAGATGCAGCAACAAATAAGACAGAGGGAGGAGATAAATAATGAATCTTATATTACTTTTTATCAGCTCCGCATTAGTTAGTAATGTAGTTTTAAGCAGATTCCTAGGACTTTGTCCTTTCCTTGGAGTTTCTAAGAAGGTAGATACGGCAGGAGGTATGGGCACTGCAGTTATATTTGTTATTGCACTGTCATCTACACTTGCAAGCCTTATATATACATATATATTAATACCGCTTAATATTACATATCTTCAAACTATAGTATTTATACTTGTTATAGCAGCACTGGTTCAGTTTATAGAGATGGTTCTTAAAAAGAATATGCCATCACTTTATCAGGCACTCGGTGTTTATCTAACACTTATAACAACTAACTGTGCCGTTCTTGGTGTTGCACTGGACAATGTTTTAAAGGGCTACAATCTAATAGAGAGTATAGTATACGGCGTAGGAACAGCCTCTGGCTTTTGCCTTTCTATAGTTCTTCTTGCAGGAGTAAGAGAAAAGATAGAGGGCAATGACATACCAAAGAGCTTTCAGGGTATGCCTATAGTACTTATAACAGCAGGACTTATGGCTATAGCATTCTGCGGCTTTTCTGGATTGATATAAGGAGGAGTTAAGATGAATATAACAGGAGTTATAATCGCTGCGGTCGTAGTCGGTGCAACAGGTATACTTATAGGTGTGCTGCTTGGCGTAGCAAGTGAGAAGTTTAAGGTAGAGGTAGATGAAAGAGAAATATTAGTTAGAAATGAGCTCCCAGGCAACAACTGCGGTGGCTGCGGATATCCGGGCTGTGACGGCCTTGCTAAGGCTATAGCAGCAGGAGAGGCACCTGTAGGGCAGTGTCCTGTAGGCGGGGCACCGGTTGCGGCAAAGATAGCCGAGATTATGGGCGTGTCTGTAGGCGAGGAGATAAAGAAGGTCGCATTCGTTAGATGTAAGGGAACCTGTGACAAAACTAATATGCAGTATAGGTATTACGGTATGGCTGATTGTGAGAAGCTTAGCGTAGTTCCTGGCGGCGGAGAAAAAAGCTGTGCCTATGGCTGTACCGGATATGGCTCATGCGTAAGAGTATGTCAGTTTGATGCTATACATGTAGTAGACGGAGTTGCAGTAGTAGATAAGGAAAAGTGTGTAGCCTGCGGAAAGTGCGTAGCTATATGTCCTAAGCACCTTATAGAGCTTGTGCCTTATAATCAAAAGCACCTTGTACAGTGCTACTCACAGGATAAGGGCAAGGCTGTTAAGGATAAGTGTGAGGTTGGCTGCATAGCATGTACACTTTGCACTAAGCAGTGCGAGGACGATGCTATCCATATGAATGGAAATGTGGCACAGATAGATTATACTAAGTGCACTAACTGCGGTAAGTGTGCGGCTAAGTGTCCAGTGAAGGTTATACTGTAAATTGGTTAGATAGAATATAAATATCCAAAAAATAAAACTGCTTATAAGGAGTAAGAGGCTTGAACGAGGCTTGAACGAGGCTTGGCAGAGTTTCCTTGTAGGCAGTTTTTTGATTGAAAATCAAAAACATTATTAACTTGATTAATTGGTTATACTTACAACAACTTTGTTAGGCAGGCAAACTATCATCTCCCCCACATTAGATATACGCCCCTTTATCTCGCATATCTTATCAGGGCAGCTAGCATCTGTAATATATGCACTGCCATTTTCTATATGAAGAAGATTATATTCACCATTTGTTCCCTCTATAGGATAGGTAGTATCATTATCTAAGGAAAGCTTTACCAGTTCCTTATTATCCTTAGTTACAAGCACGTAATTAGAGCTGCCATTAGTTAAAGCTATGCGGCAAATAAGCAGCAGTAAAATTATAATTAATAATAAAATAATAAGCCTTAGGTCACTAGTATTTAGCACAGGCCTCTTTTTATTTGATAAGCTCTTTGACATCCTTTAATCCCTTACTTAAATTAGAATTATGATAATTGCTATCGTTAGTAACCTCTATGCCAAACCAATCAGGAGGTATAAAGGCTTTAGCATCGTCAACCGTTTTAAACTCAACCTCAACTATCATAAGCCCCTTATATATTCCGTCAAATATATCCAGCTCTGCGATTAAACTAGAATCTAAAGAAGCTTGCTTTGTGGTAATACCAAATGTGTTAGATTTTAA
>CAVBBU010000113.1:0-4606 GCA_963593765.1 Bacteroidaceae bacterium
CTTTACTATATCCTTTGATAACATATAAATCTCCATTCAATACGATTTTAACAACATTCCAAACAACAATCCAACTAACTAATTCACTACTCGCTCTATTAACTCAAATCAGCACAATCACAATTCCCCTTAATCCACTCAAAGCACTCCACAGTATGCTCATCAACCGAAAGCCCTTTCTCTTTTAGATAAGCTATAGTATCTCTTGATATTATATATACAGCCTTTGTTAAATCCTCAAATGCAAGATGCCTAACTATATCTAAATTTTTAGCCTCACATCTTCCCGGCTCTATATAGTCAGCCGTAAAAACAATCTTTTCAAGAAGCGACATATCAGCCTTTCCTGTTGTATGCCACCTGATAGAGCTAAGTATATCCTCATCCGTGATATCATATTTATTCCTTGCCATATATATGCCATATATAGCATGAACTATCTGCGGAGAATTAAGCTCGCTAGAGCTAAGAACAATTCCATCCTTATTACATTTTTCTATAAGCTCGTTTGTCTTGTATTCCTTGGCACAGTCGTGCAGCAGCCCGGCAATAAGTGCCTTTTCTATATCTATATCATACCTCATAGCAAGAGCCGCCGCCGTATATGCAACGCCTATAGTATGATTATATCTATTAGTAGGAAGCTTTTTATGAAGCTTTTTTCTTATATTATCTATATCTATCATAATCTAACCTCTATAAAGCCCATGTGCATTAATATATTCAGCGACAAGCTTTGGAACATACTTTGCTATACTTTTATTATTTTTTAAATATGCACGTATTCTTTCTGATGATATATCTATACACTGGGCATCTATAAGCTCTATGCTTGCATTATATTCTTTTCTTAGCTTGTTAGCATATTCACTTATGCTATCGCTATTAAAATTATAATCTCGCCTAGCAACAGAAAGCGTAGCCATCTTAAAAATCGTCTGAGGCTCATGCCATGTAAGTATCTCAAAAAGCGAATCCGCCCCCATTATAAAATGAAAATGATTATCGGGATACAGCTTATTAAGCTCTAAAAGCGTATCTGAGGTATAGCTTTTTCCGCTTCTTCCCTTTTCAAAATCAGAGCATAAAAATCTAGTGCCCTCATCCTTTATAGCAAGCTTAATCATATTATAGCGATCATCAAAATCTGTAATGAGCCTTCCCTGCTTATGCGGCGGATTAGGTGCAGGCATAAACCAAAGCTCATCAAGGCTTAGCTGATTATATGCATTTGTAGCTAGCTTTATGTGTCCATTATGTATAGGATCAAAGGTTCCGCCAAGTATTCCAACATGCTTCATAAAACATTCTCCTTACTTTTATAGACACAATTCTACTATATAAAAACTTTGACCTAGTTTACTAGCAAATCTAAGTTCTTACAGCTTAATATTTCTATTTTTCGGATCTCTTGCCATTTTATATATAACTATCTTTTTACCTATAACCTGAACTAGCTCTGACTTTGTTTCATCTGCTATCTCATATCCCAGTGCCTTTGGATCATCGGCGCAGTTTTTAAGTACGGATATTTTTATAAGCTCTCTTTTTTCGAGTGCCTCCTTGATAGACTCTAAAACCTCATCAGTTAGTGTAGCCTTTCCTATCTGCACAACCGGATCTAAGGTCTGTGCAAGGCTCATAAGATATGCTCTTTGCTTACTATTCATACTACTCCCTATAACATATATTCGAATTCGTGACCGTACATACGAACCGTGTCACCCTCTTTTATTCCCATTTCCTTAAGCTGTGCTTCTATACCGCTTGTCTTGATAAACTTCTGGAAAAATGCCATTCCCTTTTCCGAATCGAGGTTTGTATATCCAAGCATCTTTTCTATGCGAGGCCCCTCAACCACATATGTGCCATCGCCATCTATCTCTATCGTATAAGGAAGCGTTGTATCCTCAAGAGAGCTTATATCAAATTCCTTTTCAAATATTATAGGCTTATCGTCGATTCCCTTAAGTATCTCAAATATGCCATATAAAAGCTCCTTTATTCCCTCTCCGCTAACTCCAGATATAGGATAAATTTTTATATTGGGAAATGCCTCCGCTATGCGTTTTAAAATTTCTTCTCTGCCATCTGCTATGCAGTCCATCTTATTTGCCGCAATTACCTGTGGCTTGTTAAGAAGCTCCGGATTATATTTTTTTAATTCCTCTATAATAGTCTTAATGTCCTCTACAGGATCTCTTCCCTCGGTAGATGCAGCATCAACTACATGAACCAAGACCTTAGTTCTTTCTATATGGCGAAGAAAGTCATGTCCTAGTCCTACACCATCTCCTGCACCCTCTATAAGTCCGGGAATATCTGCCATAACAAAGCCATTACCGCCGTCAAGGTCAACCACGCCTAGATGAGGATTAAGCGTAGTAAAATGATAATTAGCTACCTTAGGCCTTGCATTACTAACCTTAGTTAAAAGTGTAGACTTACCTACATTAGGAAAACCAACAAGCCCAACATCGGCTATAACCTTAAGCTCTAGCTTTACCCAAAGCTCCTTACCGGGCTGACCCGGCTTAGCAAAATTAGGCACCTGCATAGTTGATGTGGCAAAATGCATATTGCCTATACCGCCCTTACCGCCGGTTAGAATTACCTCTCTTTTGTTTTCGCCGGACATGTCAGCTATAACCTTGTCTGATTCAAAGTCCTTAATTACAGTTCCCTCCGGAACCTTTATTATAATATCCTCTCCGTCCTTGCCATGGCAACGTCTTTTACCGCCCGGCTCTCCGTTTGAGGCAGCATACTTTCTTATATGTCTAAAATCGGTCAATGTATTCAGACCGTCACTTACCTCAAATATAACGTCTCCGCCTCGTCCGCCATCTCCGCCGTCAGGGCCACCTGCAGCCACGAAAAGCTCACGGCGAAAGCTAACATGGCCATCGCCGCCATTACCACTTTTTATGAAAATTTTTGCACTATCGGCAAACATACTAACTCCTTTAAAAAAAATAAAATGTTTCTGTTTTAACAAATAGAAAATGAAGTTTTCTATTTGTTAAAACAGGCTTCATACAAAAGTGTATGAAGCCTGAACCTGTTTTATTCGCTTATAGCTCTTGGATATACAGAAACCTTTTTCTTGTCTCTGCCCATTCTCTCAAATCTTACTACTCCGTCTGCTGTAGCAAAAAGTGTATCATCACCGCCTCTGCCTACATTGACACCTGGGTGAATCTTTGTACCACGCTGTCTGTAAAGAATATTACCTGCTAATACGAACTGTCCGTCTGCTCTCTTAGCACCGAGTCTCTTTGACTCTGAGTCTCTACCGTTCTTAGTAGAGCCAACTCCCTTTTTATGAGCAAACAGCTGAAGGTTCAATCTAAACATAACTTATACCTCCTGATCTGTAATGTTAATGTACTGACTGCCATATTCATCTCTGATTGATTTAATCCCTAGGATGCAGGAATTAAGAAGAATTAATGCTCCGTCATCATAATCATCTTTAAATGAAAATTCGAAGTCTCCGTTTTCTTCATCTATATGGCAATTAAATTTGACATCTGTATAGGTCTCTATAGAATTAGCTAGTGTATATGCAAGAGTGCTTACTGCCGAGCATATAATGTCGCTTCCGCTTTCGCCATAGCCTGCATGACCGCTAATTGATAATGCTATAGGATCTAATCTGAAATTGCGTTTAATAACAACTTTTATCATAATTAAGCATTAATTGAATCAATCTTAAGCTGAGTAAAAAGCTGTCTGTGACCGTTCTTCTTGTGATAACCGGTCTTGCTCTTGTACTTGTAAACAATAACCTTCTTATCCTTAGCTTCTCTCATTACTGTAGCCTTAACGCTTGCACCGGAAACTGTTGGATTACCGATCTTAAGCTCACCGTTATTAACAGCAAGAACCTGGTCGAATGTATAGCTGTCGCCAGCATTAACACCAAGCTTTTCTACCTTAATGATATCTCCCTCGGATACCTTGTACTGCTTACCACCTGTTGCAATAATTGCGTACATAAGTTTTCCTCCTATTCTATCATTACTCGCTGACTGTGGTGCTTGATAAATCAAGTCTTATAACCTCGCCATGCGGCATACCAAAGTACTGTATCATGTTTAACATAAAATGTCAACCGACTTTTTTTATCTGATCTACAAACCGGCTTTTTTGATAGAGAGATTTGAGCCTTTATTGTCTTTATTGCCACCTTCAACTGATAGTCATAATATGCATGATGGACAGGATCATTCTTTGGAACATAATAATTCTAATAGCTAAAATAAGGTTTTGCATCAAGCAAAGAAACCAGTTTTTTATATGCATCGCTATATGTCCATGAATGACTGAGGAATAGATTGTATGTCATTAAGGTGTTCCTTCAACTTTGAATCTGATAACCAAGATGACGATAACTGCGACAACATAGAGAACAATAAACATTATGGGCAAATCTCTTTCAAGTTTTGTACCATCCATGTATTTTTTATTGCCCTTTAGCTTTTCCCATTCGTCACAAAACGGTTGAGCGGGTAATTTCTCCTCTATTTTGTTAATAACATCAAACTTAGCAGAGTTTAATTGCTTATAATTCCTGATAAACAAAAGCCATAAGACACAAACA
>CAVBBU010000114.1:0-4464 GCA_963593765.1 Bacteroidaceae bacterium
ACCAAAAGCTTTTATATATAATTGGTGTTGATGAAAACAATGATGAAAAATTTTACGATGTAAGTGACAGTGGCACTGGCACTGGCACTGTTAAGGCGAGTGATCATCTTGTAAAAACTAGAACGGCATATGTTAAATATGGATCTGATTCAAAGGGATATTCGAATTATCCATATTACATTGATGACCTTGAACATATTCCTTATTTGCCTACAGGGACTTCTTATTCTAGTGCTATAGATGCACATAGGAATACTGGAACGGAATATGATGAAGATTTATATAATTTGACAGATATATATGATGAACTTGGTATAAAATATGCAACAAAATTGGTTTTGAGCCAGGACTGGGTTAATGATTGGAGTGTTACAGACAACGAAACAGGAGCTGTTAAGACCAAGTGCTTTTATGCAAACAAGATAGAACCAGGATATCTTAATTATGATAATATTATAAATATAGATGGGAAGAATAATATAGAATCAGTATCGCTGAGCTATAGTGCAGAGCTTTATTGCAAGGCAAGTGAATGGTTAGCTGAAAAAAATGGTAGCACATATATAGATAGCAATGGCGGAAGCCATGGCTCACGTACATCATTTACACAAAATTCTACTAATATAGTATATGGAAAAAATGAGAATTTAAACGTTAGTAGCATAAATTCCTTCTGTAGTCCTAGTCTTAATTCGGGAAGAATTGGAAAGCTAGCTTCGGATAGAGAAAATGGAACAGGAAATCTCCTCGCACAGGTATATACTTCTACAGAAACCACAAATGGTTTGTATATGGACTATGACAATGTTACATATGATTTTGAGGGAACAGATCCGCAACTTTTGTCTATTACAACTGGAGTTGGAATATATATACCTAGTTCACAAGTATCATATTTAGTAGATATTGAGTATACTACAAGTGATGGAGAAACCCACAATTACAAGACAGTACCATTTTATTTGACTGGTAATTATAGTAACGTACCAGGACCAAATGATCATGCAAATCAATATATCCCTTTGAAAATAGAAGAGGGAACGTATGTAACGGGAATTAAAGTAAGGACAAGCAATGAGGATTATATATGGTCAGATACTGGTTCTTACATGAATAAAAATCAGCCTAAATTACCTACAGTGACATTGTGCAGAGCAGGTGGTGATGCTGTAATGCCTGCTTATTACCCTTCGTCAGGGAAAAAGGTAGGCTACCAAGGAAGGACCAATTCAGCTGGAAGAGTGTATGATACATTCGATGTAAAATGTACATTATCGTATAATGATATTTTCGGAAATACTACAACAACAACAGCAGAGGGATTGTCAGCAGCCTGTGGAAGAAGCTCATATAATGTTGGGTATACAGGAGTAGGATCTAGTAGAGGTCAGTATGGTTATACGGATAAGGTTACATACGATGTTCAGAAAATAAATAGAGGAGCTGTTTTAACAGCCACAATAAATCCTGATATTTATTTGAGTTATAATGTATATGTGGGTACTGGTAGTGCATTAAGACTTAGACCTGTATTTTATTTGGCGATTGATAAAGACTTCACACCAGACACTTCAAATATAACAGGACTTAAGGGAGCTTCAGCAGTATTCTATCCGGCTGGAACAGGAAATGGATATTCAGGAAGCGATGAGTATGGATATTTGGTTATAGATACAGAAAATGTTGCGGAAAGTGATCTTCCATCTTCAACATATAATTCGCAACTTATCGATAATTTTAGAAATCACAGGAATAGTAAATGGTCATATGGTGCATACACAATTCCTTTGATTACTGCTTATGATGCAAATGAAGGAGTTTCTAAAACTCCTATCAAACATATTTGGACAGATGTTCCTCATGATTCTGGTAGAGATGGAAGTAGTGGTAATTATTTGGCTAATATAGGCATGACAAGTGTTACGGCTGGAGCTCCTGATATAGTTGATAGTACAGGAAAACATATTTCAACGCTTCAATTAAATAGTAGCGGTGTTCCTGTGATGCTATATAGAGATCTTGCAAATGCTACAGGCAATCAGGTCGTTATTAATACTTTGGATAAGGGCGGAATGGTTCCTTATGTAACAGAGAATATAACAGGTGGAATGAGTCAGGACAATGTAAATGGAAGAGATTTCACAGAGCTTGATAAAAGTAACGGATTGTTTGGAAATAAGATATATCTGGTAGGAAATAGTACAAAGATATTAGCAGATTTTGATATTTACATTCCTGTCCCTAAAAAAGATGAAAGCAATATGGCTGATGGTGGTGATCAATCAGAGGTTTCAGATTTTGGACTGAAATATATGGGAGTTGATACATCAGAGCTAAAAAAGGTGGCGACTGGAGTTACGGTATCTTATACTACTGACCCGAATCCAGGAGCTAATGGATATACCTCTATGGCAGCTGCTAAGTGGCTGTCTGATACTCCTAGCGATGCATCAAAGATAAGTGGAATTAAGGTGCATTTGGATGAACTATCTAAAGGAGCTAGACCGTACTTTACTGTGCAATACCAGCTTGATGGTGACAAGATAGAGATAGGTGAGCTTAAGGCATATCAGACCTTCTATTGCAATTACAAGACGGATAGTCAGCCGCAATACACAGATGGTTATACTAATCCAACTGTAGCAGAGTATATCCTCGAAGATATGTCTATCTCTGGTGTTGTATGGGATGAGAGCGGAAAGACTCCAAATTCTGTATACGACAAGGGTGTAGATAGTCCATTAAAGGATGTTACTATCAGATTGTATAAGAAGGATGGAACAGAGATTGAGCAAACAAATAGCACAGACTATGCATCCAATACAAAGTTTAAGACAGCCGAGGATGGTACTTATGAGCTAGTAGCCCCAAGTGATGGGGAATTTATAGTTGGAATAACAAAGCAGGTTAATGATGGTGAAAACTGGCAGCTAGTTAAGATGTTAGAAGGAACTGTAACCAATATTAAGTCATATGGTAATCCGACTACATCAACCACAAGTGGGGGAACATTTAGCGCAAAGACGAACGTGCTGTATTTTGAAACAGACTATGCACAGGGTAAGTATACATTATCTAATATAAACTTTGGCCTATATAGAATGGCTAAGCTAGCAGATATGGATGATGCTATGGTACATGTTGGTGATGTTGCTACATCAAGCAAGGCACTGTTTGATGGATATACCATGTCGCTAGGTGAAGACTATGCAGTTAAATTTGGCACACCGTCAGATGCTGATATAGTAAAGCTTACAGATAATCACGACAATTCTGCTAGACTAGAGGGATTAAAGGCTGGAAAGACAAAGGTAGATGTTAGTATTACAGATATGTATGGCAATTCTATAAGCGGTAAGATAAATATCGTTTCATACATAAATGTAATATATGACGTAACAACTAATGGTGGTACAGGAACTGTATCTGATGCGACTAAATATTACCTAGATGAGTATGCTAATGCAACTCCGGATATGTATACTGTCAAGGATGGCTCAGGAGTAATACCGCCTATAGGATTTGCATTTGCTGGCTGGTCAACTAACAAGGATTCTGATAAGGATAGCTGTGACAAGGTTATAGGTCAGACATATAGCATAACAGAAACAGACATGAAAAGTGATATTACTTTGTATGCTATATATGCCGGATATGATGTCACCTATAAGATAGAGTACTACAGACAGGTGCCGGGAAAAACAGCAGGAATTGAATCTAGCTATGAGCACTACATTGGGGGCGATACTATATCAGGTGATACGCTGGCAACAGGCAGCAGTGCATCGAAGGTAAAAGCACCTGCAGGCTATGAGACTAAGTTTGGTGATGAATATAAGGTTAATGCAACCTTATCTAATGCTGAACTTGAACAGACTATAGCAGGAGATGGCACAACAGTGGTTAAGCTCTACTACGACATAGACTATAAGGACATCAACTGGTACGACATAGAGCAGGATCCACCTATAAAGAAGGCTATTAGTTCTAAGAATGGTAAATTGCCAAATGCTGAGCAGGAATTTATATTTACTATGACTGGAAGGAACGGAGCACCGCTTCCAGATGCTAGAGATGGAGAAACAAGCTATGATGAAGCTTCAAATACTCTAACAGCTAAGCTAAGTACAAAGGATGCTCTAAAGGGAATAGAGTTTGGTAATATAGCCTTTGACTTTGATGATGTAGGTGAAACATTTGAATATGTCATCAAGGAAGTACCACAGGATATAAAAAATTTCGCCTTTGATGATATAGCTACGGGAGAGAATGGATATACCATGACTGTAACCATAGGCATAGACGGAACTAAGCTAACTAAAGAGGTTACATACGGTGGCGGAGGCAATGCAACAGAAGATGGCATAATAATTACCAATACCTACACCGCAAGCAGCAATAACAGTGGCGGTGGAGGCAGCAGTGGCGGCTCAGGAAGTTCTACTGGTAAGCATGCTGTAAACC
>CAVBBU010000115.1:0-4362 GCA_963593765.1 Bacteroidaceae bacterium
CCTATAAGTAGGTCAACTTTAGGTCTTACTATATTGAAGTCCTGTGGAGTTGCTGGGAAACCATCTTTAACGTGAAACGGATTTGTGATTCTCTAGAAGTCCTTCTCGTTAAACTTGCTGTTATAAAGATCGTAATAGGTTTGTAACTCTCCAAAATGCGTTACATTCTACCCCCCAGAAGTTATGTTGCCTTCCCCTATGATGTAATTAAGGCAGTCATGTTTCCACTTATCGTTCTTCTTGCTTAGTGGTAACTTCTGTTGTGGGAATGTTGAATTGTATAAATTATCTTGTGCCATGTTTAAACATAAAATGTCGGTATATCGCCTTGTACACCGCTGTCATCCTCAGCTTGCCACCACTGGGCACTGAAGAGTGGCATATCAAAGAGTTCAACCTTCTTATTTTGTTCCTTAGCGTCCTTTACTCGTATTTGATATAACTCTTCTCTGTATATCATCACCATACACAGAGCTATTACACGGTCGACGTTTCGTTCACCGTTGTTAGCTATTAGCTCTTCTATTAAAGGCTCGCTATAAATTCTTTCTAGGTTTGGGTGACCTGGCTCATATTCTTCTTCAAGCCATTCTTTTATCAGCCCTTCCCCGTATTGTCTGATAGATTTGGTCATATGACAGCCCTTTCTACGTTGAACCTTGCTGTCTTTAAAGACCTCAGAGATTACTTTATCTGGCTAATCTGCCAATAAGTAATCACAGTGTTTGTTTGTAAAGTACGGATATATTCCTTTACGTTCGTTCTCAAACAGTAGTTTGGCGTTGTAGAATGTAAGCAGTTTACGTACGTTTTCGTAGTACTCTTCAGCAGTATCTGGTCTTCCTGAATACTCTGCTACTATAACATCAGTCCAAGCTTCTCCAGCTTTAAACCGTTTGTAAATGAACGTAGATCCCAATGAGTTGGTAAAACTGTCATCGTGGTCATACGGGTCGCAATTGTGCGTAAGAATATTTCTACACATGAACGTATGTGTATCACATTCAAAATTATACACAGTTCCAGTATACGACGACTGTTTTATATTCTCAACCTTTAAAAGAATTTTGTCATCTTTGAACTTAATTCCCATCTTAGAGGAACTTGTAGCAAACGACTTTTCTAAAAGTTTTATTTTTCTACTCCTAAACACTGGCCCATATTTTAGCCAATACTAATCAGATCTACTTACATTTATTCTATACGACTGTTGGTATATTGCTATACTGTTTGCAATATTCATTCCAAAAAGCATATCCTACACATCTTCTAGAAGCTCGAGGTTTACGCTTGTAAAATTAACTCTAACTTTACCATTGTTAAAAGATACCGAACCGTTGGAATCTAAATACCCCTGCAAAAAGGCTCTTTTGTGGTTTTCTGGTAAACGCTTTATTGATTCAGGAATCCTTTTATCACAGGCGTTTGTGCCAAACATTGTCTTAAGTTTTAAACACAACTCTTTGTCTGTAAACCTTATGGTCTGCTCTCCTCCTTCATCGGCATGAACACATGTTTTTCCAAACAATTCAAGCATCAAAGAATCGTAAAACTGCACCAATTCTTCTTCGTCCTTACCTACTGATAAACATATATCGTAAGAGTTGTCGTCCTTATTGCAAAAACCACCGCCCAGCCAAAGGCCGTAGAAATAATAAAGTTTGAGAAGCTTGTTATCTAAAACTCCCATCTCACTTGAATACACATTGGGGATTTCTAGCCAATCTCCTTCTTTCAAATCCTTAGCTTTTACAAAACCCTTATTATGTACCCATATAGGATGCTCGCCAGTAAACGCAGTAGTTCTACATGTTCCGTACGGTTTTATGGTATATATTGGCTCGTCAACCTTTTCGTATCTCTGCAGATTTTTTATTTCTACAAATCTACCGTCCTTATTTAAAAGCTTGTCGTCTAATGTAACATCTTCTACATTTACAAGACCACGCTGTGTACATACTTTTTCTCCGGGTGCTAAGCATCCGCCTATGTATAAACCGTAAGGAGGATCTGTTATTGGGTACTCCCATATAACTATAGATCCATGTGGCTTCTTTTCTTTAGGTAAAGGATATTGTGTTATATCGCCAGTTTTCTTTTCAGTAGCTATTACTTTTCCGTCACCACCCCAAGCTAAATCTACGATGTGCTTCATGTTCTAAAGCTTGACGTTGGTGCGTATTTTTGCCAACTGCTACATCAACAACTTCTTCGGGAATATATTTCCACCTATTTCAAGTATGGACTCTTGTGGAGTCAACGGGTTCTCAGCTACGTACCTATCTACCGTAATCTACTCAGACGCTCCGTCTTGTACTTCTTTACGTTTGTCTATACAGAACTAAACAGCTTTCTCACGCAACGAGTTACCGTCTACGTCCATACAAATACGTTGGTTAGTCTATTTGTCTATAGCTGTCACATTAGACCATGCGGGACAGAAGAATGCACATTTTTGATCCTGTGCGTTGTCATCCCATATGTTGTCATAACTGTCTATGTTGTAACCAGAGGGATGATAGAACATCTCCTTCAAACCCACAAAATCGCTACCAGTAGATCCTCCAGTTCCGAACGCAAGCATCGTTCCGAACGCATTGCCTCCAGTATCTTCTACGGAAGGTCTGGCTATCTGCCACGCCTAGAGGATATCTTTAAACTTACCTGCTTCCTCCCACACAATCAATCTACCACGAATACCACGAATACGATCCGGGTTGTTCTTAGTAGTAATGCCTATTACGCTTGATTTATAACCGTCTTCTATTTGTTTACCAAACTCGTCTGTAATCTTAAAACCAGATGTACGTTTAAGCTTAGTGTCAACCAAACGCTGCTTAGCCCACGCTGTATGTTTGTCTATAAAGTCCATGCCAGCCCAAGCTTTAGTGAGAATACCGTCGTTTGTTAAGAATGATTGTTCTGATGCTACAGCAAAGTTTTGTGAGTTAGGGATAAGTTCATAGTTTCGTACAAGCATTGATGCGGCTTTAAAACTATAACCACGACCACGCGCTTTTAGTACCGCCATGTGCTTACCTAACTCTTCTGCTTGTTCTACAGCGTTGAAGAAGTAGTAGTCGTAATCGTAGAAGTCTGCAAACTCTGTTTCACGAACAAACTTGGTTTTTTGATTACCGTACTTGTCTGTATATTTAGTCTCTACTAATCGTAGAATAGGAAAATAGTTTAAGTAGAAATAATGATATCCGCTGATTGGGTCTCCATCATCTGCTACAAAACCTTCCAAACACCGTTTTGTCTCTCGCTCCCAATACTTAACGTAATCGGTAGTTCCCCTGGGAGCCTATGTATAACATCCGTGTTCTTTGAAGTATAAGGCAGCGCCCCTGAATTTATCGGTGTTATATACACGTTTCTTAAAATCTACCATATATCATTATCTAGCTGTTTCGTAAAGACCGATGACACCACCACCTTTTACTCTACCAGCTTCCAATTGTTCAGCCTTAGCCTACTTCATAGCAGTATCTAACGATTTAACAGTATTGCCAACGTCTTTCAATATTCTTGTAATCTTTATCGCGGTATCTAAGTCTACCTCATTGCTATAGAGGTTGTTCAGGGCCTTTGTAATGCACTCTGCCGCGTGTTGTGACGCAGATAGTAACCTAGTACCAGGCGTCTCCTAAAACTCGTTAAATCGCTAGATAAGCTATTGTATTTCTTCTGTAGGCTAGTAATTATCTAAACCAAATACATCTTTAGCTACCCGCTGAGTTCTTTCGTCCTCAGGATAAGCTTCATACGGCGTATTCCATTTGTAACGCCATATAATATACTCAATGTCTTTCAAAGCCTATTCTTTGTTTTTAGCTTTGTTGTAATAGTCTTTAAAAGGAGGTATAGCTAAGTCATCTGTACTCAGTATTATCTTACTTCCTCTTATATCAAACATAATCTATATATGTTGTGCTTCAGTTACCAGTTTAGAGTAGTGCCCAACGGTCGGCTAATGAATCGAACTCAACAAGCGTGCTTCCGTTGTAATAATACATCTTCGGGGTAGCGCCTGTTGTTTCGAGGATAGATAGTGGTGTCTACACATAAACTACGTTATACTCTGGAGTACTGCTTTGAGGGCTTGTGAAACCCACAGAAAAATCACTACCATACGAAGTACTTACTCCTAAAGTACCATTGACTATGTAATAGTAACCCTCTCCAACACTCTAAGTACCATTTGAAAAAATAGCGTGAGCTATAAACTTATTTTTCGCAGTATCATAGCTCACACCGGTGATCATAGCTTTAAGTGCACTACTTGGGAAAGATATTGATATGGTAATACCACTACTGACCGCATTGAAGAAACGTATGCGTTGTGTAGCAGTTGTTATA
>CAVBBU010000116.1:0-4348 GCA_963593765.1 Bacteroidaceae bacterium
CAGTAAAACCGCTTATTAACTATAGCCTGTACCCAATTAAGCGGTATATATACCGCATCATTTCTGTATATTCCATTAGCCTTTTGAACAGCATAGTTATATATAATAGAGACATCATCGCCGCTTACTCCATATATCTCTTCCATGCTGCTAACTTCTTTACTAGGTCTGTGCTTTATATATAGCTGGCAAAGTGCATATGCTGCTGCCAAAATAATAATCAAAAAAAACACAGTCCCCAGCAAGGATTTCTTTTTCTTCATGCCTGCCTCATACTTAATCTTGATTTGCTTTTAAAGCCTGTAACCTGTTATCAAATTCTCATTAAATATTATACCATATATAGATACAAAAACAGCCTACTTTATGACTTCTCTTACAGACTGAGCGGCCTTTGTTTGTAGACTGTTTGTAAATGCTTTACTATTTATATAATATCTTATTAAATCTAATTTCTCTAAGCACCCCCTTATCATCCTCTATGTAGCTTCCTAGGTAAAACGAGCCCGCCTCGCTGTGCTTAAGGATTCTTCTTAGTCCTACCTCGCTTCCTCTTTTACCATCTATTAATATGCCAACTCCTCTTTTTTCATATTTCTTTAGACCGCTTATATATTTATCGCAGTCTGCATTACTTAAACCTATCATATTTTCCTCACTATATGTCTATCCTCTAGGAGGTCGTGACACACTCTTTTAGAGGATAGACTTTAATACATTGTACATGTCGGAAGATAGCGTAAATGCATCGGCTGAATATGGAATCCTAATTATGTCCTTGCGGAATCTTCTTTTTATTTTCTTAGCGTTTTCCTCACTTCCAAAAACAGTCAGGTAATCTCGCCTGTCTATACTCCTCTCGCAGGGCATAAGTAGAAGCTCCATCGACTTATCTATCTTCCATTCACTAAGTGACAACAAATACTCGCATCGCTGACATCTGCTTATATGTGCTCTGTTATCCTCTGATAGCACGCCAAAATCTATAATTATATATTCATAATCCATTTGTGCTATGCTAAGATAATCACCAAGGCTTCCATCCTTATATATGTCTATATCATACATTCTGTAGCTTTTATTACCTAGCTTCTTAGTTTTGCATATGTTTTCTATATCGCTAAAGGCGCTCGTTTCATTCCATTCATACAATGCAGTTTTTGTACCCATTATATGCCTGCAATACATCGCTATAGCTATAGCAGTATGTGTCACACCTACCCCTCTATCACTTCCTACTACTGCTATACTTTGCCTTGCAGGCGGCAGTGCTTCTATCCTTTTACTAAACCACATTTGTATCCTTTATACCTAGCCTTTCTAATATAGATCCATAAAGCTTCGCTGCACTTTTTTCCTTCCAGTTTATATAAGGCAAGCAATATAAATTTTTCTTATCTATATGTCTGCTTAGTCTAAGCCTTGGCTTGCAATCATTACTATCCCACATATTGCAGATTATTACAGCTTTCTCATCTCTAACACATATCTCATCTGCACTTCTTATATCCTCTATATCTAATCTATAGCCCGAACCAGGAAGCACGCATATATAAATGTCTGGATTTTCATTAAGCATATCCTTTATATTAGTTCCATAATCCTCTATAGCTATTTGCATATAATGCTGCCTAAGCTCTGCCCTTTCTCCATAATATGGTCTTATACATATTCCATTGTATATATATGTTCCATATTCATCAGGCACAATATTTTCATATTTCATGGCTGCATATATATGGCCTTCATCAAAGCATTCCTTATATATAGAAGATATGTTATTACTTTTAATATATGCTGTTAATCCAAGTGCAATATATGTAGTTCCTACTCCCCTTTTAGTTCCTGCTATTCCTATCCTAAGAGATGGTTTTGTTTTATTTTTATTTCTTAATTCATTTAGCTCAGATATAAGCTCGCTTATGCTGCTATATCTGTCCTCTTTACTTTTGCTTAAACATATTTTTATTATTTTTTGGAGCTTTTTATCCAAATATCTTGGAAGGCTTATATCACCCTTTGGATAATCTCCTGTAGCTGCATAATATACTACTGCACCTATAGAATATATATCCATTCTTATATCTGCACATTCACCCTTATATGCCTCTGGTGCTGCAAAGCCTAATGTGCCATATCCGTCTGTATCCGCCCTACCATTTTGGATAATTGTTGAATGATCAAAATCTATTATATGTATAGAATGATCCTTAGAAAAAATAAGATTACTTGGTTGAATATCCAAGTGTATGATTGGTTGTTCTCTGTTATGTAAGTAGCCTATAATATTACTTAGCTTTATTGCAAAATCTATTAATTCTGCTTCTCCTAATACACCTAATTTTATTCTCTTTGTTAGCGTCTCGCCCTCTTTATACTCTTCTATAAGATATAGGTTTTGTGCATCCTCTTCTATGTCAATAATTCGGGGTATATACTGATAACTTAAATCCTTAAGAACTATGGCTTCCTTTTTTAGACTTTCAAGATTACTATCTTTAGATTTGGGGATTATCTTAATGGCTCTTAAAGTGCCTAAGGTCCTGTGCCGCCCCAGATGCACTCTTCCGCTTAAGCCCTTTCCTATCAGCGGACCTATCTCATAGGTATCGAAAACATTCACGCCTAATGTGCTTCACCTCCTTTAACCATCTCTACACGCATAATAAAATACTTTTAGCAATCTTTCAATACAGAACATATGTTTTGTGAAATATGCTAAAATTTACAGGTAGTTTTTATTGCATAATGACGGATATTGATTATTATATGCATTTGCGTTATTATATACTCGAAGGAGGGTTTTAACTATGAAAATAGAGCGAATAAGTGAAAATCAGATTCGTTGCACCCTATCCAGAGCTGATTTAAATATGCGTAATCTTAATATAGGCGAGCTTGCCTATGGTGGCGACAAGGCTCGTAATCTTTTTAGAGAAATGCTTCAAAGAGCCTCTATGGAGATCGGCTTTGAGGCTGAGGATATGCCGCTTATGGTAGAGGCTATACCTATGGCAGGCGATAGTGTTATGCTGATTATAACTACAGTTGATGAGCCTGACGAGGTTGACACACGCTTTGCAAGGTTTGCACCTTCAAGCGAGCCATGCATGGAGACCTTTCCTAATCTTCCTATTATCGAGGGCTTAGATGGTGCTGAGGATATGAATATCCAGCCAGATATCACACCTTCGGCTGTTAAACTACCTATACGTATCTATAGCTTTAATTCGTTAGATGACATCATCTCTGCTTCTAAGGCAGTTGCCGATGAAAGCGTAGGCCCTAATCGTTTGTATAAAAATCCTACAGATGGCATTTACTATCTGGTAGTTACTAATGACGGAACAAATGCTGATGCATATTCTAATGCATGCAACATACTCCTAGAATATGGCAAGCGAGTAATGCCAACCTACGGAAGCATAGCACTATATGATGAGCATTACGATATTATCATAGCGGACAATGCTATAAAGGCTCTGGCTAGTATATAAAATAAGCTTTGCAAAAAGCTCAGTGAGACTAATCACTGAGCTTTATTATTATAATACCATCTATCTCTTTAACACAGCCTGCTGCCGGATATGACGGCATAGCCTTTATCTTTTCATTATTGCTATAGATATACGAATATTTTCCATTGATGCTAAAGAACTCATCTGTATTATTAAGGCTTTCCTCTCCGTTAATTAATCCATCGAGAGAATAATTAACCACTCGTACATCATCAGCTAAAATATACTTATAATCTAAGAGTGCATATCTCTTAAATATAGAGCTATAATCTCGATTAAATATTTTATATAGGAACGCTGAATATTCTATATTAAAAAATCGCTCATTCGTTATATCTGTATCTAGGTTTCCGATAAAGCACAGCTCCTTATCTATAGTAAAGCCATCGCAGTTAGCTATCCTATGCTCTATATCATCTACCAAATCCTGTGCTATTTCATTAGCCTTGGCATAGCTCGTATATATGTTTATATTTCGATATGTAGAATAGCTGCTTGAAATCACTGCTTGGCATATCACTATGGCAAGAAAATATTCTAGGTATTTGGGCTTTACAAAGTTCCTGATTACTATAGCATTAAAATCTATTACACTAGCAAGTACAATCGGTATTATAAATATGAAATACCAGTTTAAGCATACCCTCTCGTAAAGCTTACTATCTACAAACATAGGTAGGTTTATAACAAGCGGCAGGGCAAGTAAAAGTACGATTAGCAAAGCCTTCTTTTTAATATCCCTTTGCTTTGTAAATATAATTACCGCCTCTATGCAAAAAGTAAAAAAGGCAAATGCGATGCATATACGATTGACTATATTATCCGAAATC
>CAVBBU010000117.1:0-4061 GCA_963593765.1 Bacteroidaceae bacterium
TGCTTTGAGGAAATCACCAAGCCTAGATGCAAAAAATAAGCCGAGGTGATATAATAAGCCGAGCAAATATTTTGAAGCAGACATTACTATATGGGTATAGAAAAGAATTGGAAGTTAGAATAAAAGAGGGCTGTATATCGCCATTTTAAATTAATAGCGCGACAGCCCTTTTATAAATTATAGACTTAAAAGAGGATAAAGCCATGACAAAAATTAGAACCAGATACGCGCCAAGCCCAACAGGGAGGATGCACGTAGGAAATCTTAGAACAGCACTGTATGCTTACCTAATCGCCAAGCATGAGGGTGGAGATTTTTTGCTTCGCATAGAGGATACTGACCAAGAAAGATATGTTGAGGGTGCAACTGAAATCATATATAGAACTCTTGAAGAAACAGGTCTAAAGCATGATGAGGGACCAGATAAGGATGGTGGCTGTGGCCCTTATGTGCAAAGCGAAAGAGTTAAGCAGGGCATATATATGAAGTATGCCAAGGAGCTTATAGCAAAGGGTGAGGCATACTATTGCTTCTGCACTAAGGATAGGCTAGATACTCTTAAAAAGACTGTTAATGGCGAGGAGATTATGAGCTATGATAAGCATTGCCTAAGTCTTTCTAAGGAGGAGATTGAAAAAAATCTCGCATCAGGTATGCCATATGTTATAAGACAGAATAATCCAACGAGTGGAGTTACAACCTTCCATGATGAGATATATGGAGACATAAGCGTAGATAATTCAGAGCTTGACGACATGGTGCTTATCAAGTCTGATGGCTATCCTACTTATAACTTTGCAAATGTTGTCGACGACCATCTTATGGGCATAACACATGTAGTAAGAGGTAATGAATATCTTTCATCATCACCAAAGTATAATAGGCTTTATGATGCCTTTGGATGGGAAGTACCGGTATATGTGCATTGCCCACTGATAACAGATGAAAGCCACAAGAAGCTTTCAAAGCGAAGCGGACATTCTTCATTCGAGGATCTTTTAGAGCAGGGCTATGTAGCAGAGGCTATAGTAAACTTTGTCGCACTACTTGGTTGGTCACCGGATAGTGAAAGAGAGATATTTTCCCTTGAGGAATTAGTAAAGGAATTTGACTACCATAGGATGAGTAAGTCACCTGCTGTATTTGATATGGTTAAGCTTTCATGGATGAATGGCGAGTATCTAAAGGCTATGGATGATGAAAGGTTTTTTGACCTTGCAAAGCCATATATAGAGGCTGTAATTAAAAAGCCACTTAATCTAAAAAAGATTGCCGGCATGGTAAAAACAAGAATAGAGATACTTCCTGAGATTAAGGATCAGATAGATTTCTTTGAGGAGCTTCCTGAGTATGACATAGCTATGTATACTCATAAAAAGATGAAGACAGATAGCGAAAGCTCACTTGCAACCTTAAAGGATGTTCTGCCAAGGCTAGAGGCATTTGATGATTATACTAATGATGCCTTATATGCTATGCTGTCTGAATATGTAAAGGAAAAGGAGGTTAAGACTGGCTTTGTTATGTGGCCGCTTAGAACTGCACTTTCTGGAAAGCAGCAGACACCTGCCGGAGCAACAGAGATAATGGAGATTTTAGGAAAAGAGGAAGCCATTAGGAGAATTAAGATAGGAATTGAAAAGCTCAGCTAGAGATAGATATAAAGTATCAGATGTGCAATACGAGGCGGTAAGCTATGGCGGCGGACCGCTTATGGTTCTTGCAGGGCCAGGCTCTGGTAAGACTACAGTTATAACAAACAGAATAAGACATCTCATATGTGAACAAGGCATTAACCCCGAAAATATTTTAGTGGTAACATTTTCAAGGGCTGCTGCAAATGAGATGAAGGAGAGATTTCTTTCATTTGGCATAGAGAACTCACAAAAGGTTAGCTTTGGAACATTCCATTCTATATACTTTGGATTTATAAAGCTAGCCTATGGGTATAAGGGCGAGCAGGTAGTAACTGACAAGGAAAGATATGATATTATATATAATCTTATAAGAGAATATAAAATATCTACCGCAGATATTAAAACGCTAGCAACTGAGCTTTTATCAGAGATTGCACTTGTTAAAGAGGATAGAATAGATATAAATAATTATTATTCTAAAAGCTGCAGTGAAGAAATATTTAGAAATATATATAAGGGATATGAGCAGCAGATAGGAGAGCTTAGGAAGATAGACTTTGAGGATATGCTTCTTATGACATATGATTTGCTAAAGGAAAGAGAAGATATAAGAAGCTACTGCTCAGAGCATTACAGATATATTTTGGTAGATGAGTTTCAGGATATTAATAGGATGCAATATGAGATAGTGCGTATGCTTGCCGGCGAAAGGAAAAATCTAACTATAGTTGGTGATGATGACCAGTCTATATATAGATTTCGAGGGGCAAAGCCGGAGATTATGCTAGGCTTTTCTAAGGACTATCCTGATGTTCATGTCGTCACACTTGATGCAAATTATAGATCTACAAGTCCTATAGTTGGGGCAGCCTTAAAGCTGATTGCATATAATAAGAAAAGATATGATAAAAGGCTGTATGCTGTTAAGGAAGCTGGAAGGCCGGTAGAATATACAGAATATAAGGATGCACTAAGTGAAGCCGATTGCATTGTAAATGATATAAAGGACTATATACAGATAGGATATACATATAGCGATATTGCTATATTATATAGAACAAATATACAGTCGCATCTTATTACGTCGAGGCTTATAGGAGATGGAATTCCATTTACCTTGCAGGATAGCATACCAAATATAATGGAGCATTTTATTGCTAAGGATATGCTTTCATATATAAAGATGGCAAAGGGCTGCGGCACTAGAGCAGATATGCTAAGAATTATTAATAGGCCGCTTAGATATATAAAAAGAGATGCACTTAGTGATGGATATGATATCGAGGATTTGAAGGAATACTATAGCGATACTAGCTATATGCTTGATAGAATTGGCGAGCTTGAGGATGATTTAGATATGCTATCAGGTAGGGACATAGCAGAAGCTATAGGATATATTAGACGAGACATAGGCTATGATAGCTTTTTAGAGGAATATGCTAAGGAAAAGAATATTGATATAGCGGAGCTTATGGCTATAGAGGATGAACTGGAAAGTAGTGGAGTCGGTATAGAAGGTCCGCTTGAGTGGGTATCAAAGCAGGAGAGCGACAGACAGATTATAGAGGATATAAAAAAGAAGGATGCAGGCTATAAGGAAAATTATAATTCAGTTAAGCTTATGACCTTTCATGCTTCTAAGGGATTGGAATTTAAGATAGTATATATTATAGATGCAAATGAAAGAATTACGCCATATCACAAGGCAGCAAGTGAGGATGATATAGAAGAGGAAAGGCGTATGTTCTATGTTGCTATGACAAGAGCCAAGGAAAGACTTAATATATGTTATCTTAAAACAAAGGCACATAGAAGCATAGATATATCAAGATTTGTATTAGAAAGCAAAGGAGATAAAAATGAGCGAGAAAGATGAGATAAAAAAAGAGGGGCTGTTTCAGGGCGGTGATACAACAGTAACTATAACCTGTGATGACGGCTCGGAGATAGAATGTGTTGTATTAACTATATTTATTGCTGGTGACATGGAATATATAGCCCTACTTCCGGAAGAGGAAAATGAAAACGGAGAGTCAGATGTATACCTATATAGATATACAGAGACTGCTGACGGCCAGCCAGACCTTACTAATATAGAGTCAGATGAGGAATATGAGTTAGTTGCAGATGCATTTGACGAGATACTAGATGAGCAGGAGCTTAATGAGCTGCTTGAGGATGATCCGGAGGAGTAAGGCTTTCGCTAAGAAAAGCTCCGTATTCGCGTATTTGCCGACACAATATTATAAAGGCTGCAGATTGCCTTGAGATTGTGCCCTCGTGCAATCTGCATAGCAATTTGGCAATTTTTGACTTTTACAGGTTTTACAGGGTTTTGCACAGATAAAAGCTTCCTGTTATTGACAAAAAAAGCTTATTAATATAAACTAATACATTGTTGCATGTGTGTGTAGCTCAGCTGGA
>CAVBBU010000118.1:0-3954 GCA_963593765.1 Bacteroidaceae bacterium
AGTCAAAAACTACTCAGGGGCGACATTATCGCGGTTCCACCCTTATTGCATGATGAATTATCATGCCTCTCATTAGGATTATAACGGAATCACCGTTCCCGATTAAGGGACACTCCGAGGTGGTCTTCATTATACTTCCATGTAAGGTAATCTCAGCAAGCATACCTCTCTCTGAACATATCTATATAATTACTGTCCTCATCTACGTTTTACTTTTCAAAGTATAGCACCTAAAAATCAAAAGTCAAGCTATATATGCAGTAGCTCTACTGCAAGCTGGAAGTATATAACAAGGCTGAATGCATCTACCAGTGTGGTAATAAGTGGCGATGCCATAATAGCAGGATCCAGCTTAAATTTTTTTGCTGCCATAGGAAGAAGACATCCTACTGTCTTAGCAAGAACTACTGTTACAAATACGCTAAGAACTACTGTAAGGCATATCATATTTTTCCCCGGATACATAATTATAAGCCTTATATAATTTACAAATGCTAGTATGCTTCCGCATATAAGTCCAACCCTAAGCTCCTTCCAAAGAACCTTAAGTGCATCAGACGGCTCTATCTCACCAACTGCCATACCACGAATTATCATAGTACTTGACTGACTGCCGGCATTGCCCCCTGTATCGGTAAGCATAGGAATAAATGTAACAAGAAGAGGTATAACGGAAAATGCCTCCTCATACTTAGCTAATATTCCGCCGGTAATCATCGAGCTTATCATAAGCACAAGCAGCCAAACGATACGGTTTTTAGAAAGCTCAATAACTCCCGTTTTAAGATAAGGCTTTTCAGATGGGTGCATAGCTGCCATCTTCTCGAAGTCCTCTGTAGCCTCCTGCTCCATAACATCAACAGCATCATCGACTGTAACTATTCCAACTAGTCTGTCCTCATGGTCGACTATAGGAAGTGCAAGAAGGTCGTACTTGTTAAAGAGCTCAACTATCTCCTCTCTATCCTGAGTCGTCACAGCCTTGATTACATGGTCATCCATAATATCGCCAATCAAGGTTTCGTATGGGCTCATAAGAAGATCCTTAACTGTAACAACACCGTCTAGTCTTCTCTTTTCATCCATTACATAGCAGGTATATATGGTTTCCTTATCGACACCATTTTTTCTGATATATGCAAATGCCTGCTCGACAGTCATAGTTTTCTTAAGTCCTATGTACTCCGCTGTCATTATGCTTCCAGCAGAATTATCAGGATACTTAAGGAACTCATTAATCTGTCTTCTGGTATCCGGCTTTGCATTTTGAAGTACTCTCTTAACTACATTAGCCGGCAGCTCCTCTAGCATATCGACAGCATCGTCCACGTAAAGGTCTTCAATAATATTTTGAAGCTCCTTATCTGTTATGCTGTTAATAATATGCTGCTGCTTTTCAGGGCTTAGCTCTGCAAATACATCTGTCGCCAGCTCCTTAGGTAACATTCTAAATACAACAACTGTTATCTCAGAATCCAAATTCTCTATAAAGGAGGCTACGTCTACCTCGTTTAGCTCAATTAGCTCGTCCTTAAGTGCTCTAAACTGCTTTGACTTTGCGAGCTGATACATATTATCAAAACGCTCCTTTAGATCCATCTCTTCCATAAGTCTCCTCCTTTCTGCCTTTATAAAGAAAGAGACTGATTTTATGCAGTCTCTTTAGTTTTGTTATCTAACTCCAAGGTCTGATGGTCTCATACTAAGGTCTATTCTATTTTTAATAGGATCTACCTTTATAACCTTAACAGTAACCTCATCTCCTACGCTTACTACGTCCTCTATTTTATTTACTCTTTCATCCGACACCTTAGAGATATGTACCATACCATCCTTATTAGGCGCGAGTGTAACAAATGCTCCAAACTCCATAAGCCTTGCTACTGTACCAGTCATAATCATGCCTGGCTCTATGTCAGTAACTATGCCCCTTATAATCTCTCTAGCCTTAGCTATCATGTCCTTATCAGTTCCGCATATACTTACCTGACCTTCATCTGTTATATCTATCTTAACTCCGGTTTCTTCTATTATCTTATTAATAGTCTTACCCTGCTTACCAACTACATCGCCTATCTTGCTAGGGTCTATAGTAAGTGTTTCTATCTTTGGTGCATAAGGGCTTATCTCAGCTCTAGGCTTATCTATGCAAGGTCTCATGCAGGTGTTAAGTATAAAGGTTCTAGCTTCCTTACATCTTGCGATAGCACCCTCTACTATAGGTCTTGTAAGTCCATGGATCTTAATATCCATCTGTATAGCTGTTATACCATCATCAGTACCTGTTACCTTAAAGTCCATATCTCCAAAGAAGTCCTCAAGTCCCTGAATATCTGTAAGAAGTACATAGTCATCATCAGTTTCGCCAGTTACTAATCCGCAAGATATACCGGCAACCATCTTCTTAATAGGAACTCCGGCAGCCATAAGTGACATACATGATGCACATGTGCTCGCCATAGATGTAGAACCATTTGATTCAAATGTTTCCGATACAGCTCTTATAGCATATGGGAACTCTTCCTCTGAAGGAATAACAGGAAGCAGTGCTCTCTCTGCTAAAGCTCCATGTCCTATCTCTCTTCTTCCCGGTCCTCTGCTAGGCTTTGTCTCACCTACAGAATAAGAAGGGAAGTTATACTGATGTATATATCTCTTATACTTAATCTCAGCATCAAGTCCATCTATCTTTTGAACCTCAGAAAGAGGTGCAAGTGTTACAACGTCGCATATCTGCGTCTGTCCACGAGTAAACATAGCAGAGCCATGTACTCTAGGAATTATATCTACCTCAGCAGCAAGCGGACGAATCTGAGTAATTTCTCTTCCGTCTGGTCTCTTGTGATCCTTAAGTATCATCTTACGAACTGTTTTCTTTTGATACTGATATACAGCCTCACCTAAAACAGCAAGCCACTCCTCATTATCTGCAAATGCCTCTGTAAGCTTTTCTGTAATCTGTCTGATGTTTTCTTCTCTGGTTTGCTTATCATCTGTAAAGACAGCTACCTCCATCTCCTGCGGAGTAACTATCTCCTTCATCTTAGCAAATAGCTCATCAGGTACAGCACAGCTAGTATACTCGTGCTTTTTCTTACCGCACTCTGCAACTATCTTATCTATAAATTCGATAACCTGCTTGTTTACCTTGTCTGCCTCATATATAGCCTCTATCATCTTAGCCTCAGGAACCTCATTTGCTCCTGCTTCTATCATAATAACCTTATCTCTTGTAGAAGCAACTGTAAGCTTAAGATCAGAAACTGCCATCTGTGTTGAATTTGGATTGATAATAAATGCTCCGTCTATAAGTCCTACCTGAGTTGTAGCACAAGGGCCGTCAAATGGTATGTCTGATATTGCAGTTGCTATAGCAGAGCCAAGCATAGCAGTAAGCTCTGGAGAGCACTCCGGATCTACTGACATAACTAGGTTATTAAGTGTAACATCATTACGATAGTCCTTAGGGAAAAGCGGACGCATAGGTCTGTCTATAACTCTTGATGTAAGTATAGCATTCTCGCTTGCCTTACCCTCTCTTTTGTTAAAGCCACCCGGTATCTTTCCGACAGAATACATCTTCTCCTCGTATTCAACTGAGAGAGGGAAAAAGTCTATGCCGTCTCTTGGCTTTTCAGATGCAGTTGCTGTTGAAAGCACTGTTGTTTCTCCATAGTGCATAAATGCTGCACCATTAGCCTGCTTTGCAACTCTGCCTACATCTACTGTAAGAGTTCTTCCTGCAAGCTCCATACTAAAGCTCTTGTAGTTTGCCATAATAAATTCTCCTTTTTATTTTATTCAGAAGAACCCGAAACTACTGATCTGACTACGATGCATCGTGGTCGCATCAGCGGTCTCGGCAATGTTCTTCTGTAATTAACAATGCACTACACAAAAAATAAGAATCCTGCTTCGCAGGATTCTCCGCCTGCGGCGGGTCGCAAAGCGACA
>CAVBBU010000119.1:0-3911 GCA_963593765.1 Bacteroidaceae bacterium
GATAGTAACTGAGGTAGGCATGATCTCAGTCTTATCAATAGTCTTATAATTTACCACTACATGGCAGGTATCAGTAACGGAATTATTTACGGTATCCTTTGCTGTTACCTTAACATACTTCTCATAAGTAGAGGTATTGCCCGGATTTTGCATCATCTGGGAGGTATATTGCTTGTCTTCTTTATCATTCGTACTCGTGATAAAGGAGTTTGTGGATGAGTTCTTATCATCCATGCCCTTTAACTTAACTACTGCATTATAGTAAGACTTTTGTCCGTCACCTGTAGTAGCTACAGTTAAAACGCCGTCATCATCAGTTTCAAAGTCAGACTCTACTCCCACTGCCTTATCTTCCTTTTCAGATAAGTACCAATGTACGGAATCTGAAGTAAAGTAGTCCGGATTAAACGAAGCATTGAGCTTTACGATATCTGTAACAGAGGATGCATCCTCGCCGTTAATGGTATAGCGAACAGTAGGATTAGCGCGGCTTCCCTCTAAGTACCTTATTACGTTATAGGTCATATCGTTTTGAGATAAAGCTACGCCGTCAATCTTGGTATTTGTACGGTCATCTATGCTAAGCTTAATTGTAATATCGCAATAGCCCTTAGGCGGGTTTTGCTTATCAGTAACGTCAGCTGTATCTGCAACGGCTTTTACAAGTGAATGATAGTAATAAGGCTTAATCGTAGTAATAGAGTCCTTATCGCCATTTTCATGCTGTGAGGCTACAAGCTCATCTATCTGCTTATTTATAGCAGAGTCATAAAGGTTAAGCGTAAAGTAAGCTTTCTTATCGCGGGCATTACCGTTAGCTGCGATCATGTTAGAGATAATATCGTTTTCATCTGTGTTAGAGGTGCTCCAACCAAGATTAAACTTATTATTATCCTGACCGTTAACCATAGAGCCTACCCAGAAACTAATATCATCGTCTTTTATAGTATTTCCGTTTGTAGGATCTATTTCGCCCCATGAGGTACCCTTAGAATCTGTTATTACAGTTCCATTACTATCCTTTGCGGTAACTTTCCACTTTGTCTCCGGGTTAGAGCGGTCTCCTGTACGAATTTGAGTTACCTCAAAAGTCACCTTAGAAGGCGTAGTGGTTACAGCTTCTGCTACCTTTTCATATTGAGCACTTACTACGATATCGGAATCAGGCATAGTAAGAACCCAACCGCCGTTTGATGTTAAGGCTTCTATTGATGGCTCCGTAACATCCTCATCATAGTTATCATAGGTATAAAACTTATTCTGACTCTTATAGTATGAATACCACGCCTTCGGTACCGCATCGTCATCCATGCGGTAATAGCCGTTATTATCCTTTAGATCAGTAAAGGAAATATAGACCTTATCGCCGGGAGCGAATGCTCCAAGGTTATCGGCTGTTACAGTCTCCTTATAGGAGCCGTTTACGTAAGCTGTTATCTCCGCAGCCTGAACACCGTCAACTAACGGGTTTTCTATACTTAAGAGATATCCTCTTGTAGGATTACCGGTCTTATCTGCCGTATAGTGGTTAATGGTATCGGTATTCTTATAACCGTTTCCGGACCTTGTTCCGTCTTTTGCGTTTAAGATACCGTTTTCAAGTATCTCGTAGAACCTTTCATCAGGAATAGTCTGATTATCGCCGGAAATTATGGTGCAATAGGTATCATTAGAGTGCCAATATCCTATCCAAGCATCATCATCGTAAAGACCGTCTGCTTCTATTCTTGAACCGCAAACACCGGTCTTTGCCTTATCAGATGTATCTGCAAAAAGGTAAGCGATGTCGCCGTTTTCGCCGTAATAGAAGCCTGAATTACCCACGCGGTATCCTATAAAGCAAGCCGAATAGTTATTTGTGGTAGTAGGCTTTTCAATATTACCTGAGAACCTTGCTACCTTTATAGCGCCGCCGTTATATCCTCCGACTAAACCTCCGACTGCAAAAGCATTGCTTGAGCCAATCTCACCGTTTTTAAGGTAAGAGTTAAGTATATCGGAGTTTTCACTTACACCTACGATACCTCCTACAAAGGCACCGTTACCATAGATATGATTTCCGGAACCGGCATTAGTAGTAACTGTGGTATCTATAATGGATGTATTTTCTGCAAGTCCTACGATACCGCCTATTGCACTGTGGCCCTCAACTCCGTCTAAAGCCGAAGTAACTGCGTCATTAGAATAAGCAGCAACCTTATTACAGGTAACATCCTCAATTATTACGCCGCGATCCTCAGAGCCCTGCGACGAGCTTTCGGTATGACCTATAACACCGCCGACATAGGTTGTACCACAGATTGCAGAGTCGTTTACTTCAACATTTCTTACAGTAGAATCAACTGCATATCCAGCTAAAACACCTGCACTCTCAGCGCTTGTCGTAATAGTTCCAGATGTCTGAACTCTTATATTATTGATAGTTGCATTTTCAATAGCGCCAAAAAGACCTACATACTTTTGAGAGCTTATCTTATTTGCAAGCTCTGAGCTTACACCAAGTGCAGTATTTCCGCTAAAGCCAAGATTCTTAATTACAGGGCCGTTTCCGTTAGCATCAAGCTCACCTGCAAAATGACCGCTAAACGGAACGTAAGCACCGTCACCGTTTACGCAAAAGCCTATCGGTATCCATGTACCGTTAAGGTCGTAGGTAGTGTTCTTTAAGAGGAAATACTTATCTCCCGCCTGATACATTCCGCTTGCAACATCTTTTGCAAATGCTCTTAAGTCTGCAACAGAGTCAATGATATACGGATTTTCCTTAACGCCTGCGCCATCATTTTTATAGTTTGCTCCAGAACCCCAAGACTCCGGCCAAAGCTCACCTATTGTGGATGTAGCGTTAATAGCTGCCTCACTGCTTCCTGAAAGAACGGAATAGAAGTTACTTAAAACCTCATCTACAAAGCTAAACGCATCCTCTTTTGACTGATACTTTATCCAGTTAGAAAGAGTGCTTATATTAAGCTCTGGAACCTCTACTGTTTCTCCGTCTACAGTAAAGCTTCTTACCGTATCTTTAATGGCATTATCATTAAACCAGTCGTCAAACTCGTCTGAAGAATATGCCGGATACTTTGCATTTGAGGATGTGGCATCCGTAGTATCATCATACTTTGAGATAGAGTTATACCACTCTTCTTTTTCCTCATCAGTTGCCTCATTAAACCACCAAAGGATAAAGTCATCGGATGCAAACTTTTCATAAGTCTTTTTTCCGGTAACTTTTTCCACTACATTTTCTACTACTGTTTCAAGCTTACTAATTAAGCTTTCACTCTTAGTATCTTCCTTAGCGGTTTCCTCATTAGTAGTTTCCTTACTTGAAACTGCATCTAAAGTCTGATCCTTAGAAGTATCAGTATTAGTATCTAAATTTTCGTTTTCAGATACGTCCTTTTCTGCATCTTTATCAGACTGTTCTTCTTTTGTATCCTTATTCTTTTCGCCGCTACTTTCATCAGAGTTTACATCTGACAAGTCGCTACCCACTAAGTCCGTACTTTTAGTATCTGAAGACTCTTGAGTTGGCTTATCGGTATCGGCTTTATCGTTTACTACATCTGCCTGCTCTATCACAGTACCGTCTTTGTCGGTCTCAGCCATAGCGACCACACTAGGAGCTGTCATAGAAATGGAAAGTGCAGCAACGATAGCCTGATTAAGGATACGCTTCTTTGACTTTCTCACAAAAAATTTCCTCCTTTTTGAAAAAAGTAATTGTCCGCTTATGCGGTTTGTTTGAATTACTAAGCGCAGCTTTTACACTGCATTTAGTTTTGGTAAAGAAACTGGGTGGCTTCTTTTCCGATTACCATGCGTGGCTGTTGCCCCACGCATGGCTTTATCAAGGCGACCGGGTGAGTGACAAAGCATTGAGAAAGGTCTTTCACCCGCTTACCACATGC
>CAVBBU010000120.1:0-3873 GCA_963593765.1 Bacteroidaceae bacterium
TTCATAGAATATTGCCCCCTATAAAGAAAAATGCTCTGCTTTTGATTGCACTACGTTAAATTGCGCGATGCTGCTTTGCGGCTCAACGCAGGCTTAGAGCCACTGTAAGGTGAATTTTGGCATAGTCAAAAGAGAAGATGCCCTGAGGTACTCAAGCACTAGAGTGCGAATGCAGCTGCATAATATGTATGTGCTGCTAAGATGGCTATAATTATGTATATTTAACATAACTTGCACAATTTGACATAATATGGTAACATTTGCTAAACATTATTTTAATATTTAGCAAGGAGTAAGTTGTAATGAAAGCGAAAGTATATGTCATGGCATATATAGCTGCGGCATTTGTTCTTTTATTTGCTTTTAGTATGAGCATAGGATTGGCAGCTAGAAATGCCACTTCATCTAATGCATCAACATCTAATGCCCTAGTCCCTGCGGGCTTTGGCGGTTGGGCAAATATAGACGGAGCATTAAAATATTTTAAGGACGGAAGCCTAGTTACAGATGAGTGGGTTGGCGACATATATATAGATGCAAATGGAGAGCAGGCGGCAAATAGCTTTATAGAGCATGAGGGAAATACCTACTATATAGATGGCAGTGGACTTTGCAAAAAGGGAAGATTTTATGTAGGCGATACTGAATATTGCACGAATGACGACGGAGTTTTATTGTCAAACACATGGCATAAGCTAGGTGATAACTGGATATTCGTATCTGAGGATGGTTCTATTCTTAAATCAGCACAAACACCCGACGGATATACAGTAGATCCAGACGGTATACTTACTGATTCTGATCAGTATGCAAGCTATGAGGGCTTCACATATTCTCTTAAGGAGCTAAGGCTTAATACAGGTGCAGGAAAGATAATATGGGATTACCTTAAGAAAAAGGGCTGGACAGATACAGCTATAGCAGGACTGCTAGGTAACTTTCAGCAGGAAAGCCACCTAAGCCCTGGCTGGGAAGAAAAGGGCGGAGATGGATATGGACTCGGACAGTGGAGCTTTTCAAGACGTGATGGACTTGAGGCATATGCAAAGGGACTTGGAAGTGCTGTAAATGATATTTATGTGCAGCTTGATTATATGCTTATAGAGCCAAAGGAAAGCAACTTTGTAAAAACATATAGCACTACAAATTATGAATCCGCAGGAGATGCCTGCGTTGCATGGTGCAAGGGCTGGGAAAGACCTAATATGAAAAAGGCTAGGCTATCGGATGTGCGAATACCTTACGCTATGGCATATTATGCTCATTTTGTTAATGGTACTAATTTTTTGACGGAGGCATATAATTACGAAGAACCAGAGTATGTAGATGATGAAACAGACAAAACTGATGAGGAAAATGCTTTAAATGCAGGCGATACAAATGAAACGCCCAGCTTGGATGAAGGCACAGAGCTTACAGCTGCAGATGAGGCGGAAGCGCTTGGCTGGATATATGATAATGGCGGTTGGAAATACAAGCTCCCAGGCGGTGTCTTTGCAAAGAATGAATGGAAGAAGATAGGCGGCGAGTGGTATTGGTTTGGTGCGGATGAATATATGGAAAGCGGCAAATGGATAACTGATGAGGCTGGCGGTAATTATAAGCTAGATGACGAAGGACACATTATCCCGGTTGACTCAGACGGCAATGAAATACAGGAAAGCACGCAGGCTTCAGAGACTAATATAGCTACAGCTACTAGCTCTAATGCAAATTAGCTATAGATTAGCTTGTTGACATTGCCCCAGCTTGTTGCTAATATGAAACCTATGCAAAAGGAGATTTTTATATGAGAATAGTTCTTTCATTATTAGTAGATAATACAGCTGGTGTGCTTGCCAGAGTTGCCGGACTCTTTTCAAGGAGAGGCTACAATATAGAAAGCCTTACAGTTGGTGTTACAGCAGATCCAAAATATTCGAGAATGACTGTTGTATCACTCGGAGATGAGGACGTACTTGAGCAGATTACAAAGCAGCTAGGTAAGCTCGAGGATGTAAGAGATATAAAGGAGCTTAAGGAAAAAAAGAGTGTTTACAGAGAGCTTATAATGATAAAGGTTCGTGCAAATACTCAGCAAAGAGTTTCAATAAGTGCTGTTGCAAGCATGTTTAGAGCAACTATAGTAGATGTAGGAAAGGAAAGCCTTACGGTCATGCTTACGGGAGATCAAAGTAAGCTGGATGCACTTATAGATTTGCTTGAAGACTACGAGATACTTGAGCTTGCTAGAACAGGACTTACTGGACTATCAAGAGGTACAGAGGATATAAGATATCTATAAATAATTAATATGGAGGGATAAGCTATGGCAAGGATTTTTTATCAGGAGGATTGTAATTTATCAGCATTAGAGGGACAGAAGATAGCTATTATAGGCTATGGAAGTCAGGGACATGCACATGCACTTAATCTTAAGGAGTCTGGCTGTGATGTAATAGTTGGACTTTATGAGGGAAGCAAGTCTTGGAAGAAGGCTGAGGAGCAGGGACTTAAGGTATATACAGCAGCAGAGGCAGCAAAGCTAGCCGATGTAATTATGATACTTATTAATGATGAGCTGCAGGCAGATATGTATAAGAAGGATATAGAGCCTAATCTAAAGCCGGGCAATATGCTTATGTTTGCACATGGCTTTAATATTCACTTTGGCTGCATCACACCACCTAAGGATGTAGATGTTACTATGATAGCACCTAAGGCACCAGGACATACAGTTAGAAGTGAGTATCTGGCAGGAAAGGGAACACCTTGTCTTATAGCTGTAGAGCAGGATGCAAGTGGTAAGGCTTGGGATAAGGCACTTGCATATGGACTTGCGATAGGCGGTGCTAGAGCAGGACTACTTGAAACTACATTCAGAGTTGAAACAGAGACAGACCTCTTTGGTGAGCAGGCTGTACTTTGCGGCGGTGTATGTGCACTTATGCAGGCAGGCTTTGAGACACTTTGTGAGGCAGGATATGATCCTAGAAATGCTTACTTCGAGTGCATACATGAGATGAAGCTTATAGTTGACCTTATCTACCAGTCAGGCTTTGCAGGAATGAGATATTCTATTTCTAATACAGCAGAGTATGGCGACTATATTACAGGACCTAAGATCATTACAGAAGAAACAAAGAAGACTATGAAGAAGATCCTTTCAGATATTCAGGATGGAAGCTTCGCTAAGGACTTCTTACTTGATATGTCACCTGCAGGACGTCAGGTTCACTTTAAGGCTATGCGTCGTAAGGCAGCAGAGCATGCATCTGAGCAGGTAGGAAAAGAAATTAGAAAGCTTTATAGCTGGAACAATGAAAGCGATAAGCTGATAAACAACTAAAAATTGACACTATATTTATCATATGATAGAATAGCAAGGTAAATTTTTAACGCCTTATGCTATGTGTTTGGTTACTCCAACCCTATGCGTGGTTTAAGGTAAGTATAATAAAAGGAGAAAGCTATGATTACAAAAGAAAAAAAAGATGAAATCATCAAGGCATATGGAAGAAAGCCGGGCGACACAGGTTCACCTGAGGTGCAGATAGCCATTCTTACAGAGAGAATTTTGGAGCTCACAGAGCATCTAAAGCAGAATCCTAAGGATAATCATTCAAGAAGAGGACTGTTTAAGATGGTTGGACAAAGGAGAGGACTTCTTAAGTATCTTAAGGAATCTGACCTTGAGGGCTACCGTGCTCTTATTGAAAGACTTGGACTTAGAAAGTAATCTTAAGGGTGGAGAGTGGTCTCCACCCTTATTTCTTACTTCATAGGAAAGTGCGTCCTATGAAGTAAAAAACGCTCCGCTTTGGATCGCACTGCGGCGGAGTGGAAGATGTCGCTTTGCGACCCGCCGCAGGCGGAGAATCCTGCGAAGCAGGA
>CAVBBU010000121.1:0-1978 GCA_963593765.1 Bacteroidaceae bacterium
AGATAGAGGACGATGATACCATAGACCTACCTAAAGACTTGAAGGATGCCATATGCTATGTGATGGCATATAAGTCTTTATTGACTTTAGGAGAGGTTAACAAAGCAAGTATGTTTATGAGCTTAGCATATCAGTCAGCCGAGGTGGCATTACCTTCTAAAAACAACACAGATGCAGATACAACTAATCAATAATCTAGGCACATTCTCTTCAATAAGAGATGTGGTCAACGCTTATCCCGAAGGTGGCAGAGAAGGGGATTACTGTCACATTGGCGAGATTCTTTACGTATGGAACAAATATTCTCTTTCTTGGGAAATTTGGGAAGACAAGAATACCTATCAGATGATTATCCAAGAGGGTGATCACGATGTGGAACACGACCAACAAGTAGGTGGTAAGCAGAGAGTGATAGGTAACGCAACGTTCGAACACGATGTCTCCGTTGAAGGCAGACTGATATACAAGAACCTAAAAGGTCTAGACTGCGGTCTTTTCCCAACCGAAGCAGAACTCAAGGAAGCCTACCCCTCGCCAACGAAAGGTATGTGGGGCTTGGTCGGCACATCATCTCCATTTGCGTTATACGAATGTACCCAAGAGGGCACGTGGACATTAGTGAACACCGATAGCAAACTGATAGACTCATTTGACTTGGCTGCTTATGATTCGGTAAAAGACATCGTAGAAGAGATTGCAAATAACGGATATATCTTCTATGGTTTTGCAAGGGAAGATACTAATCCTATCAAGCCGAGCAATTTCGGGGTGTTTTATATAACCGAGCCTAACGAGGGTACGTTCGTTAACTTTGATGGAATCGTAGTAAAGTCAAGAAGCGCATTGCTTTGGGATTATCAGACGCAATCTTGGTCAGCGCACACACTTTATCCTAAGTGCTTTGTGGATACCGATATGATTGTTGACGGAGCGGTTACAACTGAAAAAATGGCTGACGCTTCCGTTTCTGAGTCAAAGATTGTAGACGGAGCGGTTACGGAAGGTAAACTCTCTTCTGACGTACTTTCGTTGATTGAGAAGGCTGGTAACGAAATCAAGTATATCTCTTTTGAGAACTTAGATGATTTGAAAACTCCTCAAACTGATACAGGAGCTTACTATGTCTATCAAACCAAAACCGACAAATACACGCAGATTGTTGGTATCCTTTTGGTTCAGACCGATTGGGCAAATCACCAAATTACTCAGCACTTCTTTAGCAATTACAAGATGGATGCCGAGGGGATGCACGTTGACAACGAAGCTACCTATTACAAACGGCATTATGGTGTTTCTTCTTCCGTGATAGAAACTGGTGTATGGACGGATTGGGAGAATGCTATTATGGCGAACGCTGAGTTGAAAGCGAAACTAGACGAGCTAGCAATCAACATCGGGAAAGAAACAAAGGAAAGAACTAGTCAAGATGACTACCTTAACACACGCATCACGGCAGAGATACAAGGAGTAGATGAAGAAATAGAAGGATTGTCAACATCTTTGCAAGAGGGCAATATTCGTTTTGTGGAATTTTCTAACCTAGATACAGTACTTGGCTCTACCTATGTAGAGGTGGGCAATGCTCTAATGACAAAGAATGGCAACCACACATTGAAATACATTGTAACTGATGGTGGTTACTTTGTAGGGTACATTGATATGTTTGCCGATAGTATGATGCATTGCTTGACGCAAGAGTTTACAACAAACTATCTGATTGATGCAGATGGTAAGTTGGATGGCTCTCACAACCATAAGCTACATAAGTATGTCCGTTACTACAATATCCGTTGGAGTGATGCTCATGATTGGAGAGGAAAAGAATGGGCAATAGGAACTTGGACTAAGTGGAACTCACCATTAGAAGATGTGGAAGAGAAAGTAACTACTATTGATGCTATTATTTCAGCCATCAAGACAGGAGACCTTCCCTTAGTAACACCAAGCATTGTTCCAGCTACAAACAACACCTATCTAT
>CAVBBU010000121.1:1988-3845 GCA_963593765.1 Bacteroidaceae bacterium
GTATATAATGCTGAAGGTTCATTGATTACCACTAGTGCTGACAAGACATTGAATGTGGCTTTTGGTTATAAGGTTAACTTTCAAGGAGCTATGTCTTGGAGTGCAAAGGATGGATATAAGAATCCTACTGCAATGAATGGTGGTGATTGGAGTGCCAAGGCTTTACCTACATCGGGGGTATTGTCAGATGCTATCAGTTATACAAACATTACATCTGATAAGACCATCTCAGCAAATGTCAAAGCATCCAAGCAAGGTCTTGTATATAAGAATGGCATAATCAAATGGGCAGATAGTACTGACTATGATAGCACGTCTGCTTCAGTAAAAGTACATTTCCAATATAAGGTGGTAGCAACTACAAGTAGTGAGGCTCTTAATGCAGCATCTTTGCAAATATTATTAGGTAGTAAGTTCTCTTTGCAAGATAGCAAAAGCAAGACTCTTACAGGGGTAACTACTGATAGTACACAATACTTTGTCTATGCCTATCCAAGTAAGTTAGGTAAGCTATCAAAGATTATTATGAATGATGCTACACCTTTGCTTGATGGTGGTTTTGAGTTATCTACTATTTCGGTAGTAGACCCTCAGACTATGGCAAGTGTTGAGTATTATGTATATACAAGTGTTCAGAAGGGTGCATTTACTAACGTTAAACTAGATATAGCATAATGAAAGGATTAGCACAAGCAAATATATTAAGAAGCAACAATACCACAGAAACAGGCTATGGTATTGTATATGCTAATGAGATTAGTGGACATAGGAATGTGCCAAATCTCACTGCACTATATGCACTATATGATTGGCAATTATCAGCAAGTGGAGATAACTCTAATAATGATGCTATTGGTCAGTTGTGGTATGTGATAAATGCTGATGGCAATGGCACAGGCTATCTGTACCAATTAACTGATTGGAGTAATAGACATAACGCAAATGGTTGGGTAAAATTCACTACAAGTGGAGATACTCCTGACCTTTCAAAGTATGCTACGAAAGATTATGTATCAGAAGCTTTAGAGCCTTATGTGCAAGATGTAAATCTATTAGAGATGAGTGACACAGATATAGAAACAATATTTAATTCATAAAAATAACATGGCAACAAATTACAAGTTTGTAACAGATACCAACCTTACCAAATATAGTAAGTTGGTGAAGGCTGCAATTAATACCGCAGAGACAAATGCTTTAACCGCAGCAGCAGGAGCATTGACAGAGGCGCAGAAGAAAGAGGTTCTTCCTATTGGTGGCATCGTAAGTGGTGTGGATATTGTCGGCACAGGTATTTCATCCTATCAAGATGTAGTATACGATTCTAAAGCTAATACATTTGCTGCAAGGGTAAATACTACTCCTTTGCAACAAAATCCTACATACAAGTATTATCAGATATGGTCTACCGAAGAGCAATATGTTGATACCACATCAACCAACAGGACACCACTTACAAAGACTTATATTAATGTAAGTTCAAAGGAGACTTACTACTATGATGGTTCTTCTTTGCTTCTTGTAGGTGCAACTGATAGCAAGATAGACAAGGGTTCTTTGGCTACTATCAATGGTCAGTCATTAGAAGATGGTGGTGACATTGAACTTGACTTTACTGTAGCAGAGTTTGTCACTACCTTACCTTCTCTTTCAAGTGCAAGTAAGAGTAAAATCTACCTTGTGCCATCAGACTCTACAGGCACTAACAATAGCTACAAAGAGTATATCAAAGTGACTATTAGTGGTACTGATAAATGGGAGCAGATTGGTGAGTATAAAGCAGAGGTAGACCTATCTCCTTACCTTAAAAAGACTGATGCTTCCTCTACTTATGTAGCCAAGGTAAGTGGTAAGGAC
>CAVBBU010000122.1:0-3778 GCA_963593765.1 Bacteroidaceae bacterium
AAAAAACGTACTTGCGTAAAGAGCTAAATTAGCATAAAATATAAGAAATCAAAGGAGCTATGTTATGATGAATTTTCGCAATAGTAAGTTTAAAAAAGCAATTTCTACAGTTATAGTTGTACTACTAGTATTAGCTATGGTAGCACCACTTGTATTATCTGTAATGAACTAATAGATTCAGAGGGGACTTTATGATAAATCAAAAAATGGCAAGGACACTTGTTATGGGTGTTCTTGCTTTAACTTTTAGCATCAGTAAAAATACAAGCTATGCAGCAGTTATTCCAAGTGGACTTAGCATAGAGAATGTATCTATAGAAGGACTTAGTGCAGATGACGCAAAGCAGGCTATAGATAGCTATATAGATAGCGTAAGCTCTAAAACCATAACATTAAATGTAGATGGTAAAAAGGCAGAGACAAGCCTTAAGGAGCTTGGATATAATTGGAATAATAAAGCAGCAGTCATTGATGCTATAGATGAATATACATCAGGAAATATACTTAAAAGATATGCAAAAAGCATAGGCCTAGCTACCAGTCCTGTTACTATAGAAACCGGTGAGGGACTTGATGATGCAAGGCTTAATGATTTTATAGAAAATGAATGTAAGGAGTTTACAGCAACTGCAGCAGATGCAACGATAACCAGAGAAAATGGCAAATTCAAAATAACTCCAAGCGTAGATGGAATTAGTATAGATGAGGCTGCAACTAAGCAGGCGATTATCGAGGCTCTTGCGACATCGGCAGATGCGATAAGCGTTACTGCAGCTGTTACAGTAGATAAGCCTAAGGTAACTACCGAGCAGCTAGAGAGCATAAAGGACGAGCTCGGAACATATACCACAGATTATTCTAGCTCATCATCTGGCAGAGCTACTAATGTAGAGGTAGGCTGTGCTAAGATTAATGGACATGTGCTTATGCCGGGGGAGACCTTATCCGGATATGAGTGCTTGCAGCCATTTACTATAGAAAATGGATATAAGACAGCAGCGGCTTATGAGAATGGACAGGTAGTAGATAGCATAGGCGGTGGCGCTTGTCAGCTTGCAACTACACTTTACAATGCAGCACTTAGAGCAGAGCTTGAGATAAAGCAAAGACAAAATCATTCTATGATAGTAGGCTATGTACCAGCATCTGCAGATGCAGCTATAGCAGGTACATATAAGGATATTAAGATAACAAATAATCAAGATACTCCTATATATGTAGAGGGAAAAACAGCTGGAAGAAAGCTTACATTTACCATATGGGGTAAGGAGACAAGGCCTTCTAACAGAACGGTAGAATTTGAATCAGAGATACTTTCATCTACTCCGGCAGGAGTAACTGAGCAGCCAGATCCTACGCTTGTGGCAGGACAGACAGTTAAGGTATCTAGCGGACATGACGGAAGAAAATCAAGGCTTTGGAAGATAGTTAAGGTAGATGGAGTAGAAACAGAAAAGAGTATAGTTTCTACAGATACATATATGGCATCTAATTCTGTAGTAAGAGTTGGAACAGCTGCGGTAGCACCTACGGAGGAGACAGTACCAGAGACTGCGGCGACAGAGGAAGCTACTCAGCCTGAGATAGTTGAGGGAATTAACGGAGGCCCTGGAGTTTCCGGGGACATGCAATAGGATTATATGGAAGATATAGTTGTCAGCGGATATGCAGGTGCAGCAGGCACGGCAGAGATATTAAAAAAGGATATAGAATACTGGCGATCTATATATAGAGAAACATATATAGAGGCTCTTTTAGATAAGTATGACAATTATAAAAATCCTGAGTCTGATATATATAAGGGACTTGATATAGTTCACTCCTACCAAGGAGGGATATTAAAAACTCTGTATGAAATTCCAAGGCAAAGAAAGCTGGGAATTAGAATTAATATTAAAAGCATACCTATAATGCAAAGCACGGTAGATATATGTGAGCATTATGAGATTAATCCATACAGGCTTTTAAGCGATTGCATAGTTGTTATCACAGATAACGGACAGCAGCTTGTAGATAAATTACGTAGCGAGGGTATAACAGCAGCTAGAGTTGGCGAGCTAACAAAGGCTATAGATAAGATTATAGTTGATAAGTATGATATAGAGCATATCAACAGACCGACTAAGGATGAACTGACTAAGCTTATACCCGACTATGTATTTAATAAAAGAAACTAAAAAGGAGGCAATTTTTATGAGGGAAAGAATACTTGCGATTATCGAAAAAAACAGCAGAATAGACATAAAAGAACTGGCGACGCTGCTTGGTGAAAGTGAAGTCGCGGTAGCGAATGAGATTGCCGACATGGAAAAGGAAAATATAATATGCGGCTACCATACCATGATTAACTGGGAGAATACCAGTGATGAAAAGGTAGTTGCACTTATAGAGGTAAAGGTAACTCCGCAAAGAGGTATGGGCTTTGATAAGATAGCCGAGCGTATATATCAGTATAGCGAGGTTGAGTCAGTATATCTTATGAGCGGTGCATTTGATTTTACAGTCTTTATAGAAGGAAAGACTATGAGAGAGGTGGCACAGTTTGTGTCAGAGAAGCTCTCTCCCCTGGAATCTGTGCTAAGTACAGCAACACACTTTGTGCTAAAGAAGTATAAGGACCACGGCACGGTGTTTGCACAGCCAGAGCAGGACGAAAGGCAGTTGATTACACCATGAGAGATCCAATATCGAAAAAAACAGCAGCTATCAAGCCATCAGGTATAAGAAAATTCTTTGATGTGGTCAATACTATGGATGGTGCGATATCTCTGGGAGTAGGCGAGCCTGATTTTGACACGCCTTGGTTTATTAGAGAAGAGGGTATATATTCATTAGAAAAGGGAAGAACCTTTTATACATCTAATGCAGGACTTCCTGAGCTTAAAAAAGAAATATCTAAGTATATCAAAAGAAGATTTGCTGTAGATTATGATAGCAGCAGTGAAATTACAGTTACTGTAGGTGGCAGCGAGGGAATAGACATAGCTATGCGTGCTATGATAAATCCTGGCGATGAGGTTATTATTCCTCAGCCTAGCTATGTATCCTACGAGCCTTGTGCAGTGCTTGCAGACGGCGTACCGGTTGTTATAAAGCTAGAGGATAAGGATAAGTTTAAGCTTACAGCAGATAAGCTCCTTGAGGCTATAACAGACAAGACAAAGCTGCTTGTTCTTCCATTTCCTAATAACCCTACTGGCTCTGTTATGACCAGCAAGGACTTAGAGCCTATAGCAAGGATATGTGTAGAAAAGGATATATATGTTATATCAGATGAGATATATACAGAGCTTACCTATACAGGAGAAAAGCCGGCATCTATAATACAATTTCCTGGAATGAAGGAGAGAACAGTACTTATCAATGGCTTTTCTAAGGCATATGCTATGACAGGCTGGAGACTAGGATATGCATGCGGACCAAGTAATATAATAAAGCAGATGATTAAGATACATCAGTTTGCTATTATGTGTGCTCCGACTACTAGCCAGTATGCAGCTGTTGTTGCATTAAGAGATGGGGACGATGCTGTCGCTACGATGAGAGAGTCTTACAATCAAAGAAGAAGATATGTTCTTAGCAGACTTTCAGAGATGGGGATAGATTGCTTTGAGCCAGAGGGTGCATTTTATGTATTCCCATCTATCAAGAAATTTGGAATGACAAGTGAGGAGTTTTGTACTAAGCTTCTTGAATGTCAGAAGGTGGCTGTAGTTCCGGGTGATGCATTCGGAGACAGCGGTGAGGGCTTTATCCGTATCTCATATGCATATTCGCT
>CAVBBU010000123.1:0-3745 GCA_963593765.1 Bacteroidaceae bacterium
GGGAAAAGGCTATATAAATTATTTATTCCGCTGCCGAAAATCCAATAGCCTCAAAGCACTGCATAGCATCATCAGTCTGCAGATAAGCTAAAAATTCTTGAGCAGCTGCCACATTTGAAGCGTTCTTCATAATAGCGGCAGGATACAAAACCTGTGTACACATATCAGCCGTAGCAGCATCTACTACATTAAGTCCTAATTTTTTAGCATCTGTGCTATAAACAATGCTTGCATCAAAATATCCATCAGAAAGCTGCAAGCCAACATCTCTTACGCTAGCCTCGTAATTAATAATTCCAGCTGCAACAAGAACATTTTCATCAAGCTTATAATAAGAAAGAATCTCCTTAGCCTGCCGACTTACAGTAGCAGAGCTATCTGCTAAGCAGAGCTGTATATCCTTAGCCTCAAGATGCTTTGATAGATCATCAAAGCTTTTTATGCTCCTGGGATTGTTGGCTTGCGTTACTAATACGGTTTTGTTTTCTAAAAGATTAATTCTACTTTCGGTATTTATAAAATCAAGCCCATCTGTATTAATCGCTGAATCTGCATTTATATCTAGCTCATCAAGCTGCGTAGAATCAGCAGATATAAATATATCACAGTCAGAGCCGCCCTCTATCTGAGTTTTAAGCAAATCTGATGAATCAAAATTATAAGAGATAGTTACATATGGATTATTTTCCTCATATTTTTTTGCAATCTGATTTAGAGCCTCTGACGTAGATGATGCTGCAAATACGGTTAGTATAGTAGTTCCAGGAGCGATTGTAGCTGCCTGCGTGGTAGCTTCTGTTTCTTCTTTATTTTTAGAGCCACCACATGCTGTCATGCTAAGTGCCATAGCCCCTATAAGCATTATTGATATAAATTTTTTCATTAGTCCTCCTCATGCCGTGTATTAAAAATACGTTCAATATATGCGATATTTACCAAGCGATTATACCACATCTTTAATAATTTCTCTTTTTTTTTATATGGATTAATGTTAGTATATGGATAGGCTTTTTGCCAAAACACAAAAAAAGGAGAGAGTATTTATGAAAAAGAAAATATTAGCTGTATTATTAGCAGCTGCTATGGTAGCTTCACTTGCAGCGTGCGGAGGAAGTAGTTCTAGTGATACAAAGGAAACAACAACAGCTGCAGCAGGCGAGGCAGCAGAGAGCACAGATGAAACTAAGGCAGCAGATGCTAAGGATGCCTCAGAGCTTAAGGTTGGACTTATTACCGATGTTGGCGGTGTAAATGATGGTTCCTTCAACCAGTCTTCATGGGAGGGGCTTGAGAGAGCAGGTAAGGAGCTTGGCGTAACTGTAAATTATCTTGAGTCTTCAACAGATGCTGACTATACTCCAAACATAGAAAACTTTGTAGATGAGGAGTATGACCTTATAATAAGCGTAGGATATATGCTTGCAGATGCAACAAGAGCAGCAGCCGAGGCAAATCCAGATACTAAGTTTGCTATTATAGATGATTCGTCTATCGATCTTCCAAATGTTACTAGCCTTATGTTCCGTGCAGAGCAGGCATCTTACCTAGTAGGATATGTAGCAGGACTTACAACTAAGACAAATAACATAGGCTTTGTAGTTGGTATGACAAATGAGACTATGAACCAGTTCGGATATGGCTACTGTGCAGGTGCTATAGATGCTAATCCAGACATCAAGGTTCAGCAGTTTAATGCAAACTCATTTGCAGATTCAGCAACAGGTAAGACCATGGCAAATACAGCTATCACTAATGGTGCTGACATAGTATTCCAGGCAGCAGGTGCAACAGGGCTTGGTGTTATAGAGGCTTGTCAGGAAGCTGGCGTATATGCAATCGGTGTAGACAGTGACCAGTCTAGCATAGCTCCAGATACAGTACTTACATCTGCTATGAAGCGTGTCGATAATGCAGTATATGAGTCAGTTCAGGAGCTTGTTAATGGAACTTTAGAGGGCGGTGTTAAGACATTCGACCTTGCAGCAGGCGGTGTAGATATAGCTCCAAGTCAGGATCTTATAGCTCCAGAGGTTATCACAGCAGTTGATGAGGTTAAGGAGAAGATCCTTAGCGGAGAGATCGAAGTTCCAGCAGATAAGGATTCTTTCGAGGCTAAGTATGGAGATGTATACGAGCTTGATTAAGCCTTGGTAATTGAAGCGATTAGATAGATTTTTTTGCTACTATTACAAAAGCAAGAAAAATACTTGTTACCTTGAATATAATATTTTTTTAAAGGTGCGAAAGGCCGCATAAAGAAAAGGCTTTTCGCACCTTTTGCATTAAAGGTATTAAATATCAGCCTTAATGGCAGGAAAGGGGATGTGTTTATGAATGAGTGTTTTAAGGCGGTTCATTATGAGCGAAAGGTGGGTTCTGGGCTTTATCCGGTTAAGAGATTTGGACCAGAAAATGCAAAGAAGGTTAGAGCCTTTCATGCAAGCTTTCCGGAGTATAGCATTACCCCACTTGCAAAGCTAGGCAGCCTTGCAAAGGAGCTGGGACTTTCTAATGTCTATGTAAAGGATGAGAGCTATCGCTTTGGCTTAAATGCATTTAAGGTTCTAGGAGGCAGCTATACTATAGGAAATTATCTTGCACATAAGCTAGGTAAGGATATAAGCGAGCTACCATTTAACGTACTTTCAAGCAATGAGGTAAAAAAGCAAATAGGTGATGTTACCTTCGTAACTGCAACTGATGGGAACCATGGACGTGGCATAGCATGGACAGCTAACAGGTTAGGTCAAAAGAGTGTTGTATATATGCCAAAGGGGAGTGCACTAGAGAGGCTTCATAATATTCAGGCACTTGGTGCAGAGGCATCTATTACAGATTTAAATTATGATGATGCAGTTAGACTAGCTAATAGCAATGCAGAAAAATATGGCTGGGTTATGGTTCAGGATACAGCCTGGGAGGGCTACGAGGATATCCCTGGCTGGATAATGGAGGGCTATACAACCATGGCAGCTGAGGCAGTAGAGCAGCTGGGTGATGTTAAGCCTACACATATTTTCCTGCAGGCAGGTGTTGGAGCTATGAGCGGCGGCATAACAGGCTTCTTTGCGGATCTATATGGAGATAAGGATAGACCTATAATTACCATAGTAGAGCCAAACAAGGCAGACTGCATATATAGAAGTGCTAAGGCAGATGATGGCAAGCCTCACTTTGTAAAGGGCGATATGAATACCATTATGGCTGGTCTTGCATGTGGAGAGCCATGCACCATAGGCTGGAGTGTGCTGCATGACCATGCAGATAATTTTGTTTCTATGCCAGACTATGTAGCTGCAGAGGGCATGCGTGTTCTTGGTAATCCGCTTCCGGGAGACCAAAGGGTAATCTCTGGTGAGAGTGGAGCGGCAACGCTTGGTTTTGTAGCTGAGGTTATGCGAAATGAAAGTTTGGATTGGCTAAGGCAGCAGCTAAAGCTAGATGAAAATTCCGTGGTACTTTGCTTTTCTACAGAGGGTGATACAGACAGAGAAAACTACAGACGTATAGTTTGGGATGGACAAAATCCGAGCTTTTAAAATTATGCATGGCTTAAGCTGATGCATGTGCATAGACTTAAATACAAGAAAGAATCCTGCTTCGCAGGATTCTCCGCCTGCGGCGGGGCGTAAAGCGACATCTTCTACTTTGCTGCAGTGCGATCCACGCGGAGCGTTAGTGATACGTGTATAGGCACTAAAGGTATAATCTTACAAATAATAAATACGAGGGGGATAAATTATGT
>CAVBBU010000124.1:0-3589 GCA_963593765.1 Bacteroidaceae bacterium
TTACTACAGGAGATACTCCATTAAAATCTTTTCCGGTATCTGTCGCTCCTCCTATCTTATTCTCAAATCTAGCAACTCGTAGTTGCGGGGTATTAGATTGCTTAGATATATAAACTATTACACCATACTGCCTTATAGTTCCAGCTGCGAGCACCCTATATACATTTTCTTTCAATAATGATCCAGCTTGCTTTATACCAGGAATTGGGGCTATACTACTATTTTTATTACCATCGTACTAAATGATTCTTACATTCTGCGCATAAAGATAACTTCCGTCCTAAACTCTATCTATAGATGAGTCCGCATCAATTCCCAATGCAAAGCTATTTGTTTGCGAATTGTTATCAGTAACCATAATAGTAATCGTTAAAGTTTAACTATCTTTCCCCAGTACTCTTGAAGAATGTATCATCAGCATCCCAATCTGGAATAAGCTTAGTCCATTCATTCTTAATACTGGTCATCTCACCCTCATTAGGCATCATTGATTCAGCGTAAGCTTGATTCCTATAGAAGTTCCATTGCTGCTGAATGTAGAAGTATGTATTCTAGTTATATCTTACCTTACCACCTAAAGAACCTTTAAGGAACTTAGGGAATGAGAGCTTCATCATCACGTACCAGTAAATAGCCTCTTGATATGACGCCATATCTGGGATAAGAGGATAGCCACGTTCATCTGTAGCAATAGCTTTGTATGAAAGCTTTACAAACCCAGACTTCTTATTAAATACTATCCAACCTGGCTTAATCCAGTATGATGGTCTATCTTGTACGCCATCCTTAATCATATCTAGTACTTCGCTACTTCTATTAATACCAAGTAGCTGAGATCTATGAGTAAGGAACTTATATGCTTTAGGTTGTTCTGGTATATGATGGTACTTACCTGATGTTTCTCTAGCACCACCCATTACCTTAAATGTACCCTCGTCTTTCCTGCAAGGGATCCAAGTAGTCTCACCATTACGTGAGTAAGCTACTGCTGTAAGTGATTCTAGGTCATCTGGTATAGGAACTTGATATTCCTTTATCTCTAATACAGGAACGCCATCAACACCTGATTCTTTCTAGACATACTATACAGGAGCACCTATCTTTTCGACAGCTTCAAAGATCCATTCGCGTATATCTGTAATACGGATGTTCTTCTCAGACATGTCGGCGTCAGCCATAATCTTAGCTATAACTGACTCACATTTTGTATACTTGTATATCATCTATGTTTATATAATCTTGTTTGTTAAATATCAACTGAGCAAGGTGTCTCTTATTCTCTCTTACAAACTATATCTAGTACTTGTATCTATCAGGGAATGTTCTAGGGTTCTTAGACCAGTATAATCTATATTTATACCCATTAGAATGTTCATTAAGGTGATATATCTTTTTACCTTCCTCTTTACTAGATTTGTAGTCTACCGAGAGAGACTTAGGAGTGTATGACTTAGGCTTATACTTAACTATACATATTAAGCCTAGCCCATAAGGCATTTTAAAGGACTTAGAGCCTTCTAAAACTTCTTCCTTAATAATCTCATTAAAGCGGTCTATAATGCGCTTATATCGAACGTATGGTACCTCTTCGTTGATTTTACTATATGCTCTATATATATCAGCTAATGTGTAGCTATGTTTATTCTTCCTTATCTTTAGGACCATGAGGCTTTACACTAGCTAATGTTGAATTATTACTGTCATCACTAGGCATTCTGAGCATAAGACTAAGCTCGTTAGTAATGATGGCCTTCTTAATATCTGGGATCATCCAACCTGGTATTGTTATATCATCCTCATCATCAGCATCCGCTGTAGGATCCATATAAGCTGTAGCGTATACATACTTAAGGTTGTCTATATCTGATCCTTCTATGTAGATATAACCTTTATCAAAGTAACATGTAGGCTCCATAAAGGTATATCTTCTGAACTTATGATAATGCTTTCTCTACTTATCCATCTTCTGTATAACGCAGCCATCTTCATCATGTACACTGATAAGATCATCTGAGTTATCTTCCATAGTAGTAAGCTTATCTTTAGTTCTCTTACGAGTATAGTGACAGCAGCAAGATTCATCATCTGAGCCTGGTATTTGTTCATCTATAAGCTCTAAAGGACCTATAGTTGAAGACAACGACTCATCTGGCTGTGTATCATCACCAGTTTCCTCGTCTTTATCAGCCTCCCTCTTTGCTAGGTAGGCTCTGTATTGCATTACCCAGGCAGCAATCTAATCTCTTGATAAATCTTCGCTTTCACTTATATTATTGTTACGTACAAGTAGAAGTATGTCATCTATGATTGTACGAAGTGAAAACATTTTCATATCGCTTCTATTATTCTTACACTATCTTCCTTTAGTAGATCATTAGAGTTCTCTATCTTGTACTTATATCTGGTAGTCTTTTTCCAGTCTAATGTAAACAATCTCTAAAAGAAGTTCTTCTTGTTTTTATATTCTTTATGCTTGTATATGTAAAGATACTATGTATTCTCTATATCTAACTTAATATCTACTGTATCTTTACTAATATTGTAGAACACTTTAGTCTAAGGGTTGTACTATATACTATCTTTATATATAGTATCTTTAAGGATAACTGTTAAATCACCCCCTACCCCCTTACTCTTACTAACGTTTAAAACCTGCTTCTAAGTTGCCGCTGTGGTAATTTCTTTCGCTTTTATGCCTAAATTTTTACGTACAGAGTCTATTTGTTGTACTAATTTATCATTCTACTCTTGTAATTTAGCCATGTCTAGCTTTAAAACACCAGAAGCCTACTAGGTGTCGCTAAGGGCATCCTAATAGGCTTCAATGTTATTCTGCGCCATTTCCAGCTCGTTTGAGAGCCTTTTAGCCCTGTTGTGTTCAACTATACCGAAATAAACGGTAGAAGCCACCAGCGCGCTTAAAATGGCATTAGCGGCGATCTTCTTGTGGCTCTTCAGCCAGCTTAGTATCATCGTCACGCTCATATTGTTTCTCTGTTAAATAAGTTCTGATCTCACCAAACTTGCTTTGGATATATAGACCTATGCCAAATATAGATGAAGCATATACTAATGTCTGTGCTACGAATCCTAGCACACCATTAGATATCTCACCCTATTGTAGGTACTAAATCCAAGTTAAGGCTTGACCACTCATAAATGCGAGTACAGCTGTTGAGTACTGTACTTTCTCACGCCATGTTCCTGTTACTTTGTTCATACTATCTCAATAGTTACCTTACCTTTCTTACAGGCCTCTTTTATTAGAGGGTAAAGCTTAGCTACGGTAGCTCTTGAGTTAAGGACTTTTCCCTTCACCTTATTGATTCCCACAAGCAAACATCCGCTTGTATCCTAACTGGTCGAGCCTGCATGGATGCGAATGCCTTCAAATGAAGGTACATTCATTAGCTGTGGTGTATATTTCTTGAACCTAGGTGAGTATGTCCACTTAACCTCGTAGGTTCCATATGGAATAGCAGTCTCGCCATAGACTTTAAATTCTCCTGCATCAAATACACCATTCTTATTAAGGTCTCTTACCTTATCCTCTAGTGTATCACAGAAGTATTTACCATCTATATATAAC
>CAVBBU010000125.1:0-3550 GCA_963593765.1 Bacteroidaceae bacterium
TGTTAGTAGGCATTAACTATGATAAAGACAAGAAGCATACCTGCGTAATCGAGAAAATGGAAATATAAATTTAGCATTAGACTGTTCAATATATAATTTACAACGTGGTTATACTTAAAAAGAGGCCGAACTGTGATATATATTACTTCTAAAGTAATATACCACAATCGACCTCTTTGGGTTTATTAGTATCTATTTATTATAACTCAAAGTAGCAGAAGTACCATATCAAACTAGATTAAATCAATCCGCTGATAAGTATCACGATAATCAATATCGGCAAGATAAACTGGAAGTACGGCTTAACAGCCATCGGAATCTTTAATCCTTCACCCAAATTACACTCTTTAATATACTTATCAAAGCCCCATCCCCACTTTGTAACACAGAACAGCAGGAATATAAGCGAGCCAATCGGCAGCAGCAGATTGCTGACGATAAAATCCTCTGAATCAAGCACGTCGCGATTTCCGATAATATGCAGGTTACTCCATACATTATATCCAAGCACACACGGAAGACTTAATATGAGTATCATAACACAGCATATAATCGATGCCTTTTTACGGCTGATTCCAAACATATCGATTGTAAACGATAATATATTTTCAAAAACTGCAATAACTGTTGATAAGCTTGCAAATGTCATGAAGAGGAAAAACAGTGTTCCCCAAAGTCTGCCGCCTGCCATATTTATAAAGATATTGGGAAGAGTCACAAATATAAGTGACGGACCGGCATCTGGCTGTACGCCGAACGAGAAGCACGCTGGGAAAATGATTATGCCTGATACTATTGCAACAAAGGTATCAAGGACGCATATACGTGCCGCCTCTCCTGCAAGGCTATGCTCACTGCTCATATAGCTGCCAAATATCTCCATAGCGGCAACGCCAAGACTCAGTGTAAAGAATGCCTGATTCATGGCACCTGAAATCACATTCCAAAGACCAACCTTGCGAACATTATCAGCATTTGGCACCAGATAAAAGCTCATACCCTCCTTTGCGCCTGAAAGAGTAAGGCTATGTACGGCAAGTACAACTATCAATATAAGCAGTGCAGCCATCATGAAGCTGGTGATTTTCTCGATACCATTCTGAAGTCCGAGGCTACATATAAGGAAGCCTGCCAGTACAGTTATACACATCCAGAGCGCCATCTCGCCTGGTGATGCAAGCATCTCTGAAAACGCTCCGCCAACAGCATCTGAGCTCATGCCTACTGTAAATGTCCCAGTCAGAAACTTAAAGAAATAATCAATCATCCATCCTGATACGGTAGTATAATACATCATGAGCATGATGCATCCGATTATAGCAATCCAGCCATGGATATGCCATTTACTGCCCGGCTTCTCAAGCGCCTGATAAGCAAGAACTGCTGACTTACGGCTGGCACGGCCAACGGCAAGCTCCATTGTAAGAACCGGTATACCCATAATTACAAGGAATATCAGATAGAACAGTACAAACCATCCGCCACCGTTCTGGCCTGTGATGTATGGGAACTTCCAGACATTTCCAATACCGATAGCGCAGCCTGCGCTTACTAACAAAAATCCTATTCTAGAACCGAAGGATTCACGTGAATTATTCATAGATTACACCCCTTTGTGCACAAAACTGTGCCTATTATAACATTATCGCTATACATAGAAAAGCAGAAAATCCATAATAGCCTTGCTCACTTAAGTATTATGGATCCCTTCTTCTATACATTATTAGATATATGTTGTTATCTTTGTCGTAATTAATACCAACCAATTATTAACAGATGTCACATATTTGACACCGGAATTTTGGCAATAATTCCACATTGTTATTTTGTTTTGCATAATATACAATTTATACATGTTACACTTCTTTGATATGATTCAAAGAATAGTTCGGTTTTTATCTGAAAGCACGTCAGTTATATTAGGCGTTAAAGCTATAGTATGTCATCCATATAGTGCATTTCTATAAATTAACACATCTAGGAAGGGAGCCTATAAATGAAATTTCAAGACATCATCTCGAATTATCTGAATGATAATGCCGTCTTTGCTGACGCATTTAACTTCCAACTGTACTCTGGTAATAAAGTCATAAATCCAAATAATTTGCTGCCTTTAGATGTGTCTGAATCAGCTTTATTCCGCCCGCCAAATGTTTATGATGGTTTTTATTCGGAAGTTTTGTATCAAGGAGATAGAGATTTACTTGAAACTGCTGTGGTTAAGCAGCATAACGGTACAGTCTATGTATTGCTGGGAGCAGAAACTCAAAATGACATTATGCGTTATGCTGATGTTATTAGTGATTATTATGATGCTTTTATATATTCGTTACATAATAATGACAATGATATACAGCAATGTGTTATGGATGTATACAAGACGCAAATTGAGTATGCACTAAACATTAGCAATAACGAACCACCTCAGCTTATCATACTTGTACTGTATCTTAGTTTCGATAAAGTGAACATTATGAAGACTGCGAATCAATTACTCATTGCCAATAATTTTGAACTGCATGAGCATTTGTCAGACATTCAGATAAGTCTGCTGGCACCATCTGACATATCATCTGAGGAGCTTAATCTGTTTAATTCAAGCCTAAGAGAGGTTCTTGGTTATATCAAATATTCCAATGATAAAGATAGGTTGTTTTCATTTATAATGGCTGAGTCAAAAATGATTATTGACACACCCGCCGCATTGGTGATCAGCTCTATTACTAATACATACATAGATATACCGAAATATGCAAAGGAGATTGACATGTGTAACGCAATATTTGATTTAATTAGTGACAGCAGGGCAGAAGGAATACTTGAGGGTATGGATAAAGGACGTAACGAAGGGATTGCCGAAGGTATGTCTAGAGGCAGAGCCGAAGGCCTTGCTGAGGGCAGATCTGAAGGCAGATATGAGGGAATCCTCTCTACCTTGGTTAGTTTAGTTCACGATAACATACTCAGCATCGGAGAAGCGGCAATGAGAGTAGACATGACAGAGGAAGCCTTTATAAACATGCTTAAATATTAACTTCATAGAAAGATGACGCTTATTAATGAATCTAAAAGACAACGTTACTAAAAACTATATGAAGGACAATGCCATCTTTGCAGATGCATTTAACTATTATGTGTATTCAGGAAAACAAGTTATTAAACCGGATGACTTATATGAACTAGATATAACTGAATCAGCTATTATTAATACGCTAGATGATCCATCTAAGCTGCATACTGATGCATCACAACAAAGATACAGAGACATATTAAAATCAGCTGTAATCAAACAACGTGGCAATACCATATATGCAGTGCTAGGCATTGAGAATCAAAGTGATATCAATTATGCTATGCCAGTTAGAAATCTCATATATGATGGACTGCAATATGGCAGGCAAATTCGCAATACCGGTATGAGACATAAAAATGATGGCGTTCATCTATTGAACCGTGAATTTCTATCAGGCTTTCGTAAGGAAGATAAGCTAACACCTGTAATTACACTTGTGCTATACTTTGGTGTAGATAAATGGGATGGAGCTAAATC
>CAVBBU010000126.1:0-3525 GCA_963593765.1 Bacteroidaceae bacterium
ATTCTTTCTCTGGTCCACCTGATATTAAAATATCATCAATAAATTCTCCTAGTGTATTCCCCTTCATAGTTTTACTCCTTTAAATAAGCTTTAGCAGTCTACCCACTCGATTTCCCTTTCCACTTGCCAGAAGGTTTTTCCGTCAAATATAGGTGCATTTTGAAACTGATATTGTCCTTCGCTAAGTGACTGTCCATTATATTCCCAAATGTACTCATCTTTTGGAGGTTCATATTGAAATACTTCCATATGTACTTTGCCGTCTACCATATATCCTTGAAACCAATATTTAATCTTGTTATAAATAAAAACAATATCTTGGCAGGTATATATAGTATCTATGAATTCATTAGGATTTCCATTAATCATTTTGTGTACTCCATTAATAAATCACTGTTACAGTAACATCTTTTTCGATTTCTAAAAAAGATTTTCCATCAAAGCACTTATCCGTTAGAACTGCATCTATAACAGCTTGAGGAATGTCTTTACAATCACCTATTTCATGCTTACATATACATTTGGCAGAAACTGGAGTGCAATTCCAAATAACAAGATAGGTCTTATCGCCATTGACTTCCGGTTGCAACACATAGGTTATACCTTTATATTCAAATTCTGCATCGTGGTAATGTGAGATAAGCTCACGTAATTCCTTCATTGTAATACCTTGCATTATTTTCTCCTTAAATGTATGCTATAAAACTATAGAAATATAATATCTTGTGAATTATCGATTTACATATATAACAATATTATAATGCATATGCGGTAAAATACTACATTGTTTTTCTATATGTTTTTAGGCTATAATACACATATATCGTATTTTAGCCTTAAATGATGATTTGAGTTTGCGAATATAAAAAAAGGCTAAATAAAAAGGAGACAAGATATGCTTAGAAAAAAACTATTATATTTATGTACTGGAATTTTGATTGCGGTAGGTTTATCTGCCTGCGGATCTAAGGGCAAAGCAGTTGAAAGCACGGCAGAAATCTCTACCGAGGCTTTAACAGAGGAAGATAGCGATGATTCTAGTGAGAGCCTTGCAAATGGCGAGCTTACCGTACTATATACTAATGATGTACACGGATATATCTACAACAAGGTAAAGAATGATAATGGTGATGAGGAGCTTGGACTTAGCTACAGTAATCTTAAGGCTCTTAAGGATGAGCTTAAGTCAGAGGGCAAAAATGTTCTTTTAGTTGATGTCGGCGATCACGCACAGGGTGCTGTTTATGCAGCCATGTCAGAGGGCGATGATATAATCGATCTTATGAATGACGTTGGATATGACCTAGCTACACTCGGAAATCATGAATTTGATTATGGGCAGTTTAAGGCATTTAAATTCATTGACAATGCCACCTTCCCATACGTGTCATGCAATTTATATAACGTATCAGACAAGCTGTTGGTGCTTCCTGGATATAAGGTGTTTGAGGTCGGCGGCATAAGGGTAGCATTTATTGGAATTACTACACCGCAGACTATGACTAGCTCATCGCCAAAGAACTTCCAAAACGAAAAGGGTGAATTTATTTATGGAATTGCATCTGGTGAGGATGGAAGCGAGCTTTATACTTTTGTGCAGAATGCTATAGATGATGCAAGAAATGAGGCTGATGTAGTTATAGCTGTAGGTCATCTCGGAGTAGAAACATCTGCCGCTCCATACAGAAGCATTGACGTTATAGCAAATACAAGCGGACTTGATGCATTTTTAGACGGACATTCACATACAAGGATGGACGAGGAGCTTGTAGAGGATAAGGATGGAAACAAGGTTGTTTTATCTCAAACAGGCTGTTATTTTTCGGCTATAGGTGATATGGAGATAAAAGTTAAAGATGGTAAGCCATCTATAAGCACATCACTTATAGAAGAGTATGATAATGAGGATAAAGATATAAGAGCAAAGATTGATGACATTGCAAAAGGGATTGAAGAGGAGCTTGGTGAAACTATAGCAAATGAAAGCGTTCCTCTTTATACAAATGAACCGGGCACTGACAATAGACTAATTAGAAAACAGGAAACAAACCTAGGAGACCTAGTAGCAGACAGCATTTACTATTATTATAATAATGTAATGGATCTTGACTGCGATATAACTGTTGCAAATGGTGGTGGAATACGTCAGGACATGCCTGATGGAATACATACATATCTTGATTGCAAGAGCATAGAGCCATTTGGCAATGTTAGCTGTCTAATCAAGGCATCAGGTCAAATTATAAAGGATGCTCTTGAGCTTGGGGCAATGTATGCACCAGAAGAAAAGGGAAGCTTCTTACATGTAGCTGGACTAAAATATAGTATTGATACAAGCATAAAGTCAAGCATTACACTTGATGAAACTGAAAGGTTTGTAAGCGGACCAACAGGAGAATACAGAGTACATGATATAGAGGTATATAATAAAGAAACAGGAGAATACGAACCGCTTGACGTAAACAAGACCTATAATATTGCAGGAATCAACTATATCCTTAGAAATGATGGAAATGGAATGACTATGTTCGATGACTGCGAGATAGTTGTAGACTATATAAGTGAGGACTATATTATATTAGCTGAATATATAAAGGCATTTTCTGATGGTAAGGTAGCGACAGCTAATTCTCCGTTAAGCTCACTAAAGGGATATATGATAGATTATGAAAATCCTAATGGAGCTGGAAGAATTACTATCAAGTAAAAATTTACGGAAATAAAGTTTTAGTGGTTTTTGGTTTTGGTAAATAAATTTTTGGAAATAAACTTTAAGCAAGAAAAATGTGGCTAAATAAGTTGCGGCATTATGTAAACCGATAATTTTGTTGACTATAAGCGTTATAAAATGTATAATAAGCATGATTTGTTTTTAGATTTTTATTTCACAACCGGAGGGAGGTTAGTGTTTCGATGTCAAACGTGATTGTGAAAGAGAACGAAAGTCTCGACAGTGCACTCAGAAGATTTAAGAGAAACTGTGCAAAGGCTGGAATTCAGCAAGAAATTCGCAAGAGAGAGCATTATGAGAAGCCAAGCGTAAGACGTAAGAAGAAGTCTGAAGCTGCACGTAAAAGAAAGTTTAATTAATGCATATCTTATACCCGACTCGCTATATCGCGGTCGGGTATTTTTGCATATTTTTCTTAGCAAGCGGAGCGAGCTTAGAAAAATAGCAGTTCTATCCGAATATGGGTTTTAAAATTGCTCTTCGCAGCACATGATTACAATGCGTGTACGTTCGCACTCTAGTGTTCGTGCAGCGGTTCTAACAAGCCTGCCAGAGGCAGCCTTGAAGAACCGGCCTCACACATGCCACGCATTGCAACATGTGACTGCTCGAGCTAATAAAATCTAGATAAAGCGAAATTGTGACTTGCATATATTGTATGAAAAACAATGGTGCGTGGACGGCATTTTAAAGCTACGATAGCAGGTTTATTAGTACAGCCGCTCAAGCAGACACATATTATAATGCGGGGCATGTGCGAGGCCGGTTCTTAGCCTGTGTATTTTACAGGCTTA
>CAVBBU010000127.1:0-3316 GCA_963593765.1 Bacteroidaceae bacterium
ATTCTGATATCAGTCTATATACCAGAGGAAAAACCTCTATCAATATATATATATATATATATATATTATAATCAAAATATCAAATATAGGAGGGTTTAATTTATGAATGAGTCTGAAAAAAATCAACAAAGCAACACGCTAATCTGTCAAAGCTGCGGTGCACAAAATGCAAATGATGCAAAATTCTGTGCTGTATGCGGAAAGCCTTTAAATGTAGCGGTAAATCCAACTGCTGAAGCTAAGCCTGAAGCGTCAAATATGGCTATAGAAAGCAGTAAAGTCGCTACAAATAAGGTCAATACTACTGACATAGCAAACAAAATCCAATCAATTCCTAAAAAGGTACTATGTGCTTGCGGAGCAGGATTGGCATTATTAGTAATAGCTATAGCAATTTTTATGCACATAGGTAAAACTATTAATTTAAATGACTATGTAATTTTTGATGAAAAAGGCTATAACGGATATGGAGAAATAGAGGTTACCTTTGATGCTAAATTATATGATAAATGTACCTCAAAAATGAAATTTACAAGCAAGGGCAAAAAGGAATATGGCAGTTCAAGAGAGCCAGTTGATGTATTTTTCGAAGCAATACATATGAGCTTTAAGAAGAACGGCGAGGCCTATACTAGTGATGAGCCATGTTCAAATGGAGATGTCATAACTCTTGTATGGGAAATCGACGAGGAGTTAATTAGTAACTTAAACTGCAAGCTTAAGTACACTGATATGGAATATACTATATCAAGTCTTGAAGACATAGATACATTCGATGCTTTTGCTGGTATCGAGCTTAGCTTTGCCGGAATGTCTCCTCATGGAACACTAGAGTTTACATATACTGGCAATGATCTAACAACATCTGACTTTACGGTTGATAAAGCTTCTGATTTAAAAAATGGAGATACTGTAACTGTAAGTCTTAATGATAATTTAAACTATTACGCAACCAGACTTGGAAAGATGCCTGAAGCAACTTCTAAGGAATACACGGTAGAGGGATTAGACGAATATATTTTATCTGTTGATAAAATAACCGATGAATTTAAAAATCAATTAAAGTCCGAGACCGAAATAGCAATTAATTCATACGTTACAGAATATTATTCTAATTATACCAACCGTATTATGGAGAATCTCGAATATGCAGGATATATTTTTGCTGCAAATACAAACACCGATAATACAAGCTGGTACAATCGATTTTACATTATATATAAGGCTGATGTTTCTAGTGCTGAAGGCAAATTTAGCCCGACCAAGGTTTATTATCCTGTAAAATTTAGAGATATAATCGCTACCAGCAAGGAATTATATTATAGCAAAAGCGATGGAATAATCGGCTCTGCTTTCATGGGCAGTAATGGTGCTTACAATACAAAAGGATACTTAAATCCTTTCGACCTTTACCTTGATGTCAAAAATGATGTTAATGGATATACAAATCTTTTCGACATTGTCTTCGAAAGAACAGACGAGGCTGATGCATACAGCCTAACAGCAGGTGATGGCTTTGAAGTATATTGTACATACGAAAATATAGAAGCTTTATCGGACATCCCTGAAGATTACAAACAGAATAGGTATAGTCAAACCACTGCTGTAATAGAAAAATATATATCTTCTACCTATTCATCTAAATGGAATGTGCCAGATTTAAAATATCTTGGCGAATATCTGTTAGTACCAAAAAACCAAGATAGCGATTATCCTAAAAATAAGCATATAATTGTATTTTCGGGTACAGCAACAAATCTAAAGGGTACTGGTGAAACCGCAACAATATTTTACCCTGTTGAATACGACTCCTTAATTAAATTAGGTTCTGGGGAATGTATGTATTCATCAGGCGGTGATACCGACGATATTTTAGGACAAACAAGACTTGCAGACAGAACCATCACTCGTGGATATCTTGATGGAGTGCAAATGTATACCGACATAATTTCAGCAAACAAAGCTGAATACACATATGATATTTCCGAGACGTTAAAAATTTTTGGTGACTAAAATAAAAAAAGTGAAACCTTTTAATTCTGATATCAGTCTATATACCAGAGGAAAAATCTCTATCAATATATATATATATATATTATAATCAAAATAAAATAAATAAAATAAAAAGGAGAATTAAAAAATGAGTGAAAACGGAAACAATCTAAACAATGCAGGAAATTCAATGGGACAGGTATTTTGTACAAGCTGTGGAGCAAATAATGTAGCAGATGCAAAATTTTGCATAGCATGCGGTAAACCACTTGGTTCGGGTGAGACTCCAAATGCAGAATTTAAGGCTGCGAGTCCAACACCAGCTGTAGGAAATAATGTATTTACAAATCCAGCAGGCTCTAATGGAGCTGCAAGTATAAAGGCGTTTCCAAAGAAAATTTTATTTGCTGCAGCAGCAGTTATAGCTATATTAGTAATTGCTATAGGAGTTACTAGAGGTTCAAAAAAGACCTTGAATTTGAATGACTATGTTGTATTTGAGGAAGAAGGAGAGGACGGAAGCGGAAGTGTAATAGTTCGTGTAAACTCAAAGGAAATAGAAAAGAAATTTGGATCAAAAATAAAATTTTCAGAAGAGGGAAAAGATGTATCTAAATATAGTTCACTTGAACCAGCTAATGTTTTTGAGATATTTGTTTTAAGATGGGATGCAGACTATAGCTGGAGCAATGGTAGTCTATCTAATGGTGATACTGTATCAGTTACATGGGATTTAGATGAAGACCAAATTAAATACCTTGATTTTGATTGTGATCTTAAATATTCAGATGTAACATACACTATGCATAAGCTTAAAAAATAATAGACATGAAAAGCTATACTGTCATTAAAATTAGCTGGAGCGATTAAAGGATAAGGAGTACATATATGGACACAAATGAAATGTTCGACCTTATAGGTAAGGGCGATCAAAGAGGCTGGGATGAGTTTTATGCTCAAACCTACGGAAAGGCTACGGAAATAGCTAGAAGTATCGTAGGCAGAAATGGCAATGACTACGAAAGCATAGTTCAGGAAGCATATATAAAGGCTTATAAGAACATAAACATGCTTGAAAACAAAGCAAGCTATAAGGCCTGGTTTAATACCATAGTTACAAATATGGCTAAAACTCAGGTGGGAGAAAGTCGACCAGGTGGAGATCGTTATTCAGTTTATAACGAATCATTAGTAAGCTCTATGAACACTCCGATGGATAGTACAGATAGCGATTCTGATGAACTGGGAAATGTTATCGACCTAACAGAGTTTAATCCAGAGATAAATATATTTAACCCAGAGGATTTAATGTGTAAGCAAGATG
>CAVBBU010000128.1:0-3302 GCA_963593765.1 Bacteroidaceae bacterium
TAACAGCAGAGCCTTAATACGCTCTGCTGATTTATTAAGCTGATATGCAACAGGAGGCAGTAATGAAAAGACATACATATATACATACTGGCTCTTCGTTTCGGAAAAAAGATGGAATATAAATCCACCTATAAAATAAAGATAAAAGATATTAGAAAAAGCATATTGCTTTTTGTGACGAAGGGCAAAGGCTAGACTTGCCGCCAGTATAATAATCACATATGCCTTAGAAAATAATGAAACTATTTTTTGTGCTTTCCATCCATAATATAAGGATTGTAGATGCCTTGAAACATTGCCATCCGTACTAGGACCACTCCAGATAGACTGGAACAGAGGATCACACCAGGTAGAGGTTATTTTACGCCAATAAAAGCTAGCAGCTTTTTTGGGATTAGCTAGGCTATCTTTAGCATTTTGCTTTATTTTACCCAGGGCATTTTTTGAAGCTATAGAGCTGTCATGTCCTGCGTTATTATAAGCAATAACTGTCGAATTATCGTACCAACCGGGACCTCGCAGGATCTGGTTGTCTAAGTCCGTACCCATGGCAATATAGGAAAGGATTGGAATTCCATCGCTGCTTTCAACATTACAAAGCTTACTATAAGATAGTTCTAAAAGCTTTTGCGATCCTACTATGCTAAAAAGAAGAATGATGGATATTAAAACATATTTAAGGTAAGCTTTCCTAGATTTAGCCTGCTTTAAGATAAGGATAATAGCCATTGCCATAATGCCGATCTTAAAATTAGGTTTAAGAAGCGTGGACATGACTGAAAAGAAAATTAAAAGTAGCATATCCTTTGTGCTATAGCATTTATATATATGAATACAATAATAGAAGGCGATTATAAGACAGCAAAAGCCAGGGATAGTTCCATATCCAAACATTATAAAGAAAAGCTGCGGTAAAAATGCAAACTCAAGGAATATCACAAGTTTGCTAGCTGGTACGCTGTCAAATAATTCAGCCGTAATTTTATAACCAAACCAGTTGATAATCAAAACATAAAGAAGATTAAGTGTAAAAAGTATTTTGTCATTATTTGTAAAGATATGTAGTATAAGATCATAGGTTATAATTCCCAGCTGATGAGGATAACGTCCCAAATATTCTTCTTTATGTAGAGGTGAAAAGTCACCATGCAGTATCTTATAGGAAAGATTCCAAACGGTGCTGGCATCGCCATGAATAAATTTTCTGGTATTAAATATGATAAAAGCACCTGCAATAATATATGCGATGGCAAAGGCCTTGAAAATTAGCTCTGTAGAATATCTTTTAGCAATGTGCATATATAATAATACAATAAAATAAATTACAGGAATTAATAGTAAGTATTTGCATGAGGAAGAATAGCTTACTACTTCCTCAGGGATTATATAGCAGGTTCTTATAAGATTAGCTATAAAGACAAAACCAATTAAAAATATGCTTATCAAATTAATTATAAGCTCTAAGATTTTCTTTAAATTTTTATAGGGGGGGTGGAAGGTGCAATTTGCATTAGCTCATTTTCTCCTAGCTATATATTTATAAAAAAGATTATCCTCAATATCATATGCATAGTAATTATATTTTAAATCATTGTTTATATCGAGAGATCTGTTAGCATATGCCTCTAAGGTTGTAGGGCTTGTCCTGTAACCTAAATATAATAATTCATCTGCCTCAATGGCATCAAATAATTCCTGCTTAGGATAATTAAACCCGATAAGTAAGATGACTATAAGCAGTAGCTTTGAGAAGACTTTCTTTGATGTGCCAAAGAATTTACTGATAAATTTTATTACCAATATAAGTATAATAAATAAAGCAGGAATGGATGCTCTCATAACAAGATCATTAAACTCTCCCATACTAAAAAATGGTAAAATGCACAGAGTTATTATTGCTGCATAGTATATAAGGTTATGTTTATTTTCGCTGAATAATATAAAGGCGTAGATAAGAACACCTAGTATAAATGAAAAATAATATATCCATCCATTTTGTATGCCGCTATAGTTTACTATATGCAATCCTATCTGTGATGGTTTATCTGACAGTACATTGCCATATAGATATAAAAGCATTAAAAGACCGAAGCCTGCAATCATACATATATTTTCAAGGCTAAATATCTGCTTTAATACCTTGATAACATTCTTTTCCTTTAGAATACAGTCTATCGCTGCTGCTATTCCCAGTGGAATTAGTCCTAAAAAGGATATAGTCGAAAAGAGTATCCCTGGGAGCATAATAAGCAGATAGTATTCAATTTTAGACTTATTATCCAAAAACATAAGAAGCATCATCCAAATCGTAAGGCACTGTGGGAATACCCATCTAAGCATTACAAAATTTGAGCTATACTGTAAGAGAAGGCCTCCCGCTCCATTCACCAACCAGTGCATGGCATCATTGCCTGAGGGTACACCGGAGACTTCATGCAAAATTAGCTTTACTATGGTTTGCTCTGCCAAAAGCGGAACACAGAAAAATATAAGAAGCAAAGCACTGATAAGCTGGATGTGCATTTTTCTAGCTTTTGCATACATAATTAAATGTAGGTATACTAGTACAAGACCAAGTATATTCCATAGATATAAGGTATCTTCTGCTACTCGGTGCGAGTTAAAAAGCTTTCCTATAGCGGCTGGTACAATATACTGTGCAATATAATATGACAGCATGGAATTTTCATTGCCATTAGAATAATATACTGGCCAGCTCCTATCGACCAAATCATATAAAACGGCATTATGCTTAATCCAATCCATAGGCTGATCTACAAATCTTCCCCAGCCACAATACATACCTATAAAAAGAAAAAACAGTAATATGACTAAGGCAAAACGTATATTAATTTCTATGGAATCATAAGTGTCATTTAGTATGGATTTATAAAATCTATATAGGCAGAAGGCTGTAAGGCCAAGTACATACATGGCAACTGATGCCCTGCACCAAAGCAGAACAAACAATGTTATCGGTATATATAGGTACATACATTCAAATAAATATAGAGTTTTTCTATTGATGTGTAGCATTACAATGTTAGCTCCTCGATGATGGTTAATGGTAATTAAGCCCAATCGCTATTAAAGCTTTGAACAGTCTATCGGATATTATATCGCCTTTTGCAAATATTTACTATAAATTCGCTTCATGATATTTTATAATACATTACTACAAATAATCTAAGCAAAGGATAATCAAATGCAATCACCAAGGCATATAGCATTTATAAAATCAATACCCATACTGTGCAGCTACATATTTCTCGGAGCGGTATATGGAATTATGATGCAAAAGG
>CAVBBU010000129.1:0-3279 GCA_963593765.1 Bacteroidaceae bacterium
AAGTTTGGGATATTTTCGATTGCTTATGAAGAAAACGAAGATTTATATAAAATGAGGAGCAAAACAACCTGAGTCTTGGCACATATATGCGGGGACTAAATATGACATATGACTGTTTATATAACGTACATTAAAAAATACCTAGTGGAATTAGAGCCACTAGGTATAGCAAACAAATTTGCAGCATGCGATATTTATTGCCCCTGATACATAAACTGCAGCAGCTTTTCAATATCCTCTTTTTCTGTAGCCACAAGATCAAGCTCCTTTATATATCCGTTAGAGAACATAGTAGCCATAGACAGATACTGTGTAAGCTTGCTCTTAAGATTAATTCTATCTCCCTCTGGTGATACAAGCTCCACCTTACCCTTGCAGGAATCTATAACCTTGAAAAAAGCATCAACATCTGAAATATTTTGTACTTTCATTATTGCACCTCCATATTTTTAAAATTAATTTTGATAAATGGGTTGTTACACAAAACCCATATCATTTCCAAACCAAGTCAATTATATCACAGCAAAAAAGCTACTTCAACAAGCTAGCCTCTATATCAGTTAGAAGCCGCTCAGGTATATGCAGATCTCCGCGACCTGTTCCAAGAAAAACCTTTGGCTTAGAGGCTCCATGATAATCAGAGCCACCGGTAGCTAAAAGCTTATATGTATTTGCAATATCAAGAAGCATATGACTGTCATTTTCTGTTTGATTAGAATGATATACCTCTATAGCATTAAGACCTAATGCCTTTAATTTGGTCACAAGCTCTGTTAGCTCTGCATGAGAAAGCTTATATTGCACCGGATGTGCGAGAGATGAAAACATATTATTTGCTTTAAAAAAATCCATAACATCAGCTATAGTTATATTCTTATGATTAGGAACATATTTGCTGCCGTATTCAAGATATTTATTAAATGCATCAGGAATATCAGTTGCATATCCCTTTTTAATAAGTGCCTTAGCAAAGTGTATTCTAGTTAAAATAGTATTTTTATTTCCAGCATATAGGTCGTTCTCGCTTATAGGAATATTATCTGCATTAAGATTAGATAATATAAGAGCATTTCTCTCGTCACGCTTTTCTAAAAAGAAATTAAGCCCGTCATTAAAGCGCTTGCTTGTTTCGTCTAAAAAGTAGCCTAGTATGTGTATATCCTTTTTATTGTAGGTAGCAGACATTTCTATACCGGCGATAAATTTCATATCAGGATATAAAGCAGACTGCCCCCTTGCATCAGAAATAGCGGCAGCGGTATCATGATCCGTTATAGCTATCGCGGCGAGGTGATTTTTGTAAGCCTTGTCGATTAGTTCTATCGGGCTGTCAGTTCCGTCAGATGCAGTTGTATGTGTGTGTAAATCTATATAAGCCATAAAGCCTCCTTATTTAACATTTTACTAGAATAATTGTAACATCTAAGCAAATATATATAAATAAGAATTAATATTGTAGAAAAAAGCATATTTTGTGGTATACTTTCTATGTTTAGACAAGCTATAGTACCATAGAAGGGTTAATAAATAATATGCCAGGAACGCAAAGAAGAAAAACAAATCAGAGAGTAACAGCCAGAAGAAAAAAAAGAAAAAAGGAAAGTAATTTACCTAAGCTAGTATTACTTCTTCTTTTAATTGTAATTATAGTTTTAATTATATTTGGTATAAAGTCATGCAGCAGCTCCGCCGGATTATTTAATAAAACAAAGGAAACTGAAGCTAAGATAGAAACAGATATTACCGTAGATGGAATTAATATTAAGGGGCTTACTATAGAAGAAGCTAAGAAGGCTCTTATCGGTGAGTACAACTGGGACATGACGGCGGTACTAGATACAGATGCAACCAAAACCATAGCTATAGATAATCTGCTTGATAAGGCTGTAGATAATACGCTTAGCAATGTGTTTGCTAATCTTGAAGGTGAACAAACTAGCTATAGCATAGATTATAGCAGCGTAGATAGTGATGTGGAAAGCGAAGCAAAAAAGGTAGAGACTGAGTGGACTACAAAACCGAAGAATGGATCTATATCTGGCTTTGATAAGACTACAGGAGAATTTACCTATTCTGGTGAGGAAACAGGAACTAAGGTTGATACTGATAGTCTTATTAGCGACATTAAAAGCGCTCTTAACTCAAAGGATTATAAAGCAAAAATTACAGTACATACGAGTATAGTTCAGCCAGAGATTACTAAAGAGCAGGCTATGGCTCAGTATAAAACCATAGGTACATATACAACGACCACAACATCTAATAAAGACAGAAATAATAATATTAATCTTGCATGTGAATCGATAGACGGACTTGTTCTTATGCCTGGTGAGGAATTTTCATTTAATGAAACAACAGGAAACAGAACAAAGGAGAGAGGCTACAAGGAAGCAGCGGCATATGTTGACGGAGTTGTAACTACAGAGCCGGGCGGAGGTGTATGTCAGGTTTCATCTACACTTTATAATGCGGTTATATTCTCTGGACTTCAGACAACCGAAAGACATGCACATACATTTGAACCGTCATATGTAACACCGGGTGAGGATGCTATGGTTAGCTATGACGGATATTCTGGCCCGGATATGAAATTTATAAATACAACCTCTGCGGCACTTGTTATAAGAGCACATTATGCAGACCAAAAGGTGACCATGTCTATAATAGGCATACCTATACTTGAGGATGGCGTAACTATATCTATGCACTCGGAAAAGGCAGCAGAGTATGACGAGCCGGCACCGGAGTATGAGGAGGACCAGACACTTATGCCGGGAGTTGAGGTGCTTGCTAAGGCAGGCTCTAAGGGCAGCCGCTGGGTAACTAATATAATTAAGAAGAAGGACGGCCAGGTTATATCTGATGAGTTTTTCCATAATAGTACCTACAAGGGTCATGCACCTGTTGTCAAAAGAAATACATCAGGCATAGTTATAGACGCTAATGGCGAGAGCGTAAGCGTTGATCCATCTGCAAGCCTTGAAACTATAGTGGGAGCAGAAAACACTGCTGATGCTAACCAGTCAGGAGCTAAGGCTAGCACGCAGGCAGGCCCAGGAGCTACAACGCAGGCACAGACATCAGCAAGTAAGGCAGAGAGCACAGCAGCAGCCACAGCTCAGGAGAGCACAGATACAGCAGGGCAGACAACAGCTGCGGTAGAAACAGTCGAAACCGTACCGCCGGCACCGGGGCACTAGAAGCGTAGAAAACCTAAAATAAGACCTTAAGACGCTAAAATTGTTCGATTAAAAGAACAGCTTTAGCGTCCTTTTTTTT
>CAVBBU010000130.1:0-3261 GCA_963593765.1 Bacteroidaceae bacterium
TTCCTAGGTACTGATAGGAAACGTCAAATCTTGCCACAATCCTGTGTAGCTTTTCTAGGAATATTGGATCTAGTGGTTTTTCTATCTCATTTAATAAGTATTCCCAGCCATCTCTAAGACAGTATATTTTTCCAATTTCTACAGGCTTTAGGCTAGAGACATTAACATTATTAAGTATATCCTGCATTTGAGCAAAAGTAACTGCAATGCCCTCTAAATTAGTCTGTGCATATACCGAATCCACTAGAATACGTTTAGCAAGAAAGAGGTTGTTTTCTCTTGTCATATTATACTTATCCAAGGTTTCTCTCCTTTAACAAAAGTGCCTCCCAAAGAGAGAGGCACCTAACAATTATAAAGTTACTTAGATGTTATGCTACTTTAGAATAGTCAATTACAGATAGTTCCTGCGTTAGTGATTTTGCCATATTCACAAGCTTTTCAAGCCTCGCAGATACCTCTTCCGTAAAGGTTATTTCACCGCACTCTTTACACTCAAGACAAGGAACATTCTTTATTACTATAATACAGCCATTGCAATCAACTGAAAAAGTAGTCGTTGTCTGTAACTTATTTTCATCAAAACATGCATTACACATAATAATCTCCCTAAGCAATAGTCTCGCTATGACTGTACATATATTCCGGAGCACAGTCTATCTTGCCATTTAGCCAAGTTACGACCCCAAACTCTACGCTTGCATTTTTAAAGATGCTCGGCTCTTTTAAAGGCTCAAAGGCCTCGCCATTTAGCTGATTAACATTAAACAACCGCTTTTCTCCATTGTTAAATGCCAACAACAGCGTAGTATCATTTAGTGCTTCTACAGAACTAATCTCTATCTCAGTACGGTCAGCGTAACATATACCATTAGCGACATACATATTAACTCCTCTCCGTTTGTATTATAGGCTATTTCACAGCCAGTGAACTCCGCTGCATAGAACAAGGGGTTTTGTCTATGGCACTTACCATATCTTCACCCTGTCTTCTGGTGCAATATACATGCCGTCTCCCTCTTTAATATCAAAGGTATCATAAAATTCATCAAACTGTGCTACGGTTACATTTGTACGCAGATAACATACTGGATGTGGATCATAATTGACAATATAGTAAATTATTTCTGGTGTATAATTTGTTGCCCATGTTCTTGCAAAGGACTTAAAAAGCAATGAATAGTCAAAGTCAGGATCATCAGCAGCAAGGTTAAGCATAACTGCCAAACCTCCCATGTCCGCACATGCCTCGGTCTTACATAGCTCACCGCTGCAGGCTACATCATCCCAGATTTTAATAGAGTCATAATATGCCACCATCTTGTCTGTCTTTTCCTTAAACTTCTCCTTGTCCTCATCTGTCCACCAGTTGTTACGATTGCCCACTGCATCGTAGGCGGCACCGCTCGGATCAAATGCATGAGAAATCTCATGTCCGATTATAACTCCAAGCTTACCATATACCTCCTCCGTTGGCATATCGCTGTTATAAAGGACATCACCTACAAGCCCCGGAAGAATATTTATGGAATTACGCTGAGGATCGTAAAACGCATTCTGTGTGATCGGCGTAAATCCATCCCATTTGCTTCTATCTACAGGATCGTAAAATGTATCTGCCATTTTTTTGAGCTTGTATTGCTGTATTTCTATTACTGAATCGAAATAGCTTTCAGGAAGCTCTAGGTTGTCATATGTATATTTGCTCCAGTCATCAGGATACATACAGTTGATCTGCAATTTATCTAGCTTTTCTATAGCTTTTTTCTTTGTAGCATCAGAAAGGAAATCCTCCTTTTGCAGCATTTCCTTATAGCCACCAACAATCTCATCTATAAGATTATGTACATTTTGCTTATCCTCTTTGGTTACATACTGATCACAATAAAGCTTAGCAAGCGGCCATTCTAATAAAGAAGAAACAGCATTAACTGCATACTCATTTTCTTCTTTATATCCTGTTGAGCCATGCTGCCTGTTTTGGATATCAAGTCCCTTATAGTAGGTTTCCTTGTCAAGAAGTCCTATGGCAGATGCTGATGCATGTGCTAACATATAATTTTTTATAAGCTCAAGATTCTCCTCGCTTAGAAGCTCATCATAATGTTCAAAGAAATCCTTTTTCTCATACAGAATTATATCAGGAAGCTCATTGAGCCCATATGCTGCTGCAGATTTTTTAAGAAGCGTAAACCAATGATATCCTTCCAGCTCCTCTGGCGTGTAAATCTGTTCATTCATAACGTCATCCGTATCTGTAAGGTTTAATTCATCATTGGTATAACATTTTTCTGCAATTATTTTTTCAAGGCTAATTGCATCATCATAAATTTTATCAATCTGTTCATTAGTATATCCGCATTTAAGTAAAACAGTTTCAACCTGTTTTTTACAACAGTCATATATCTTCTTGGTATAGTCAGACATATTATCAAGATCTTTATAATCTGCAGCATCATCTAGGAAAAGAGTTAAAGAACTTACTCCCATAATGTTTTTAGATGCATCCTTAGGGCTTACAAAAGAACTCCAGCTTATCATGTCCGCCAATTTAAAATCGCCTTTAGCAATATAGGCATCCAAATCTGAAATATTCTGTATTTCTTCAATTTCTCTAAGATAAGGCACGAGTGATTTTGTGCCAGCTGCATCTCTCTTATCCCAGTCAAGAAATTCGTTATACAATGTATGCACAAGCTTTGTATTTGAATCATCATTTGATTCATCCTTCATAAGATTAAGAAGCCTCTCATTAAGAGTATCTTCAAATGATATTATATATGAATTCTCATAATTGCCGGTCTTAATCGGGTGTTCCTTTACCCAATCGCCATTTATGGCAAGGTCGAAATGATCCTTCAGATCTACTTTACCGGCAGCCTCTACATTACTTTCTATATTAGAAACTATCCAAGGACTTCCAGAAGTATAATCCCTTGATGCGGTATCTTCCGAAGAATCGCTCTCAGTTTCGGTTTCATCCGTCGCTGCAGATGTTGTACTTTCTGTATTTCCTGTAGTCTCCTGCCCTGTACCGGTACGGCCACAGCCATACAAACCGACTGTTAATAATGAAGCTGCCAAAACTAGTGCCAATGCTCTTTTCTTCATAATACCCTCCTTTTTGCGTGCCAAAAACCAATACATTTCTTTGTATCAATGTCCACGCATCATTCCTAATAATAGTATCGTAGAGGAATTAATACTTTGTCAAGTTTTTTTATGATAGGATATAAAAAGCTGAAGTGAAAAGTTTATTTT
>CAVBBU010000131.1:0-3187 GCA_963593765.1 Bacteroidaceae bacterium
TAAGGTTAAGGGTAAGGCTGATGGTAAGCTTGTGAACGAAACGTTGGCTGGGATGATTAATTAGGACTACACCAGTTATAGCTAAAATCGATAACTGGCTAGAGAAAACAAGACATTTACATATAACAAAAGATAGTGTAATATACAAACATTCTAAGACCAAACGGCAAATAGCGTATACGTCTTAGAATGTTTTTTGGGAGGAGCTATGAGTAAGGCTATTATTAAGATAGAGGGACTTGCTAAGGAATTTAAAACTCAATCAGGCATAGTTAAGGCACTTCAGGACATTAACCTCGAGATAAATGAAGGCGAGATATTTGGAATAATAGGTCTTTCTGGAGCAGGAAAGTCTACGCTCGTTAGATGTATTAATTATCTGGAGGTTCCTACAGAGGGCGATGTATTTTTTGAAGGTCAGAGCCTTCGCTCTATGACAGAAAAGCAGCAGCGAAAGACTAGACAGTCTATGGGAATGGTATTCCAGCAGTTTAATCTTTTAGCACAAAGAAATGTCCTAAAAAATGTTTGTTTTCCGCTAGAGATTGCAGGAGTTTCTAAGGATAAGGCAAAAAAAAGAGCCGAGGAGCTTCTTGATATAGTTGGTCTTAAGGATAGAATGAAGGCATATCCATCACAGCTATCAGGCGGACAAAAGCAAAGAGTTGCAATAGCAAGAGCCATAGCTACTAATCCTAAGCTTTTATTATGTGATGAGGCAACTAGTGCACTAGATCCTAATACAACTAAGCAGATACTAGAGCTGCTTAAGGACATTAACAAAAGATTTGGAATAACAGTTATAGTTATAACTCACGAGATGTCTGTAATTGAAAAAATATGTAATAGAGTAGCAATTATAGACCACAGCACTATAGCAGAGGTCGGAACCGTCAATGAGGTATTTTCAAGACCGAAGTCTAAGATAGGAAGACAGCTGATACTCGGAACTAAGCTTCCAGTTGCAGACTTTGGAGATGCTAAAAAGGTAAGACTTATATTCGATGGAAGAAATTCCTTTGAGCCTATAGTCGCTAATATGATATTAGCATGTAATGTACCTATTAACATACTATATGCATCTACTAAGGATTTAGGCGGCGTTGCAGCAGGACAGATGGTTATACAGCTGCCATCATCAGACGCAGAAAGAATATTGCATTATCTGGATGCTAATAATGTAAAGTATGAGGAGGTAAGAGACTATGAGCTTTGATCCTAAGATAGTAAGCATGCTGCTTACAGGAATATGGGAAACTATCTACATGGTTTTTCTTTCATCCGCTATAGCATATGCATTTGGAATACCACTTGGAATTATATTAGTAGTTACAGATAAAAATGGAATAAAGCCTATACCGGCACTTAATGCAGTGCTAGGAGTAATAATCAATCTTTTTAGGTCTATACCATTTATTATATTGCTGATTATGGTTTTACCATTTACCAGATTTTTAGTAGGAACAACGCTTGGAGCTAAGGCAGTAGTTGTACCTCTTGTTATAGCAGCAGCTCCATATGTTGCCAGAATGGTAGAGTCATCTATCAAGGAGGTAGATGCTGGTGTTATAGAAGCGGCAAAGTCTATGGGTGCTAGTACATGGCAGATTATAACAAAGGTTTTACTTCCAGAGGCTAAGCCATCTATACTAGTTGGAGCAGCTATATCTGTAACAACTATACTTGGATATTCCGCAATGGCAGGCTTTGTAGGTGGCGGCGGACTAGGAACTATAGCTATAAATTATGGATACTACAGATACCAAACAGGAATTATGCTTATCACAGTTGCTATACTTGTAATCATAGTACAGCTTATACAAGAAAGCGGTATGAGAATAGCAAGAGCAACTGATAAGAGAGTACGATAGTACTTATAAATAAAAAATTATATTGAGGAGGAAGAATTATGAAAAGAAATTTTAGGAAAATTGCAGCAGCACTACTAGGAACAGCTCTTGTAGCTTCACTAGCAGCATGCGGCGGCAGCAAGACAGAGGAGACAACTGCTGCATCAGAGGCAGCAGGAGCTGTAGAGGAAACAACTGCAGCACAGGCTGAGGCAGAGGCAGCATCAGATGATAAGGTTATAACAGTAGGTGCAAGCCCAAGCCCACATGCAGAGATACTTAATGCAGTATCTGATTTACTTGCAGACGAGGGCTGGGAGCTAAAGGTAGTTGAGTACAATGACTATGTACAGCCAAATCTTGCACTAGAGTCTGGGGAGCTAGATGCTAACTATTTCCAGCATTATCCATATCTTGAGGACTTCAACAAGGAAAATGGAACTAAGATCGTATCTGCAGGTGCTGTTCACTACGAGCCATTTGGTATATATGCAGGTAAGTGTGCTTCACTTGAGGAGCTTTCTGATGGAGCTAAGATAGCAGTTCCTAATGATACAACTAACGAGGCTAGAGCATTACTTCTTCTTGCAGACAATGGACTTATAACACTCAAAGAGGATGCAGGACTTTCAGCTACTAAGAATGACATTACAGAGAATCCTCACAACTATGATATAGTTGAGATTGAGGCTGCACAGCTTCCAAGATCTCTTCAGGACGTAGATGTAGCAGTTATCAATGGTAACTATGCTATAGAGGCAGGACTTCAGGTTAGCGATGCACTAGTTGCAGAGAAGTCTGATTCAATCGCAGCTACAACCTATGCAAACATAGTTGCAGTAAAAGAGGGCGATGAAAATTCAGAGAAGACACTTGTTCTTGTAGATGCTCTTACATCTGAGACAGCTAGAAGATTTATCGAGGGCAAGTATGATGGAGCAGTAGTTCCGATATTCTAAGCTTATATATTTAAAATACAAAGACTCAGTATCTAACTTATGCTAGGTGCTGAGTTTTTTTTACATCATAGGAAAGTGCGTCCTATGAAGTTTCGTTTCCTATTTGATAAAACGCATTTTTGAAGTGTAAAACGGGAAGCTAGAATAGGAATTTATAGACATAAATGGGAAGTTAGTATAATAAAATTATGCTAGATGCATGTATACAGGAAAGTTTGCGGGTTAGCATTGACTAACGGGGGGGGGGGGTGGTGCTAAATTGTATATAGATGATAAATGCTGATATTCTATTTATCAGAAAATTTCTACAAAAAACATTTTATCGTCAAAACAATTTATTGTATAGGAGGGCGTTATGAGGAATGTAAAAGTATCTAA
>CAVBBU010000132.1:0-3129 GCA_963593765.1 Bacteroidaceae bacterium
AGCCACTTTACCTGTGGATATACCGGTGCTGTTCCTACACCACCTGCAACAAAAAGTATCTTCTTCTTTTTTAATTCATCTATCGGTTCCTTTGTTAGGTCTGAAGGATTACCAAGCGGTCCAACAAAGTCCATAAATGAGTCACCCTCATTAAGACTAGTCATACGAGTTGTAGATGCTCCTACCTCCTGATAAACTATAGTTACTAACCCCTTCTGCCTGTCATAGTCACATACAGTAAGAGGTATTCTCTCACCCTCCTTGTCTATCTTGACTATAACAAATTCTCCCGGCATACAGCTTTTCGCAACTCTAGGTGCCTCGATATCCATAAGGTATATCTTGTCAGCTAGCTTTTGCTTTTTAACAATTTTAAACATATAAACCTCCCTCTTTTTTTCTTATTATTCATTATCGTCTGCTGCAATAATTTCCTTCCCATAAGGCAGAGTTAAAATCCAGTTGCAAAAGCTGTGCCACTCATCTAGCTTATGGTTTCTCCTAGCGTAATATATATTTACCAATGTTTCATAATTAAGAGTACATGTACGCATCTGATTATAGCTTGCTGGAAGCAGCTGTATCATATTATACCAGTCTGACTTTTCCTTAGACTCGACAAATCTCTCTCTATATACCTCAAGGCTTTTTATCATGTTCTCGAGTACCTTTATGGCATCTGGCGTAAGATGGTCATGCGAAAAGTCATCTAGCTCAAATGGCTTTGCATGTATCTTATGCATAGTTGATGTAGAATTAGCTACTGTCGCTACCTTGTAGGTGTCATACTCCTTCCACCAATAAAGCGGTGCTGTAATATCTGCAGTAACAAAAATCTGTCGTATAAACTTCCTGTGGTCGCTTCCGGCCCTTCTAAGTCTGATTGCCAGATCAAGATCATTAGGTCCTAATATGTAATTGTGATTATCATCATAATAGCTGTCCGACCTTGCCCATGAATTAAGAGGATTTCTAGCACCTCTCATAGCATTTTCCAGATTCATAACCGAGGTTTTTTCTATAGTAATCATCTTATCTCCACTCTCTTAACTTTTTAAGCTCGAGGTATCTAGCATATGCCTTTTCTAGTATATTTCTCTCATTAGTAAACTTAAGCAGATGGTATGCCTCATGATATTTATAAAAGCCTGAATCTACAAAGTACTCTTCCTTTTGTGGTTTGCTATAATAGCTGTCAGTAGTCATAAGATACCAGTATACATCCTTGTCTATGACATCTGTCCTTACATTAAATGTATAGCTGCTTTTATCGACATATTCTACTATTCGTGCTACAGAGCCAGACTCCTCTCTAACCTCTCTTAGGGCTGTCACCTCGTGAGTCTCTCCCTCTTCTACAGTACCCTTTGGCAGTACCCAGCCATCGTACCTGTTGTAAAAATTCTTATATAGCACCAATATCTTGCCTCTAAATACAACCACACCACCACAGCTCGTTGCTTCTGTCATTGCAATCCCTCCTGTGTGTGCCTATAATTAGCTTTATTATACCAAAAAGGAATATGCATGTCGATATGCATTTTTTTGCTTCATAGTCCGCCCTTAGGGCATAAAGTAACCCTAGGTGGATTTTAAACCCACCTAGGGTTATGCTTCCATCACTATACATCAGTCTTATATTTATAGGAAGTCACTTTCTTTGATAATGCTAACGCTACGCTAACATGTACCCATAGAATACATTTACTTTTTCGCAGACTTAAGTGTCTCACGATAGTCCTTATAGATTTGAATAAACTTAGGGCTAAGAAGAAGCAGTGCAATCATATTTGGAATTACTATAAATCCAACTGCCATATCTGCAATATCCCAAACCTGCTCAACCTCTAGCGTAACAGAAAGTATAGGCAGTGCAAGGAAAAGCCACTTCATAATTGTAATAGCCTTCTCGCCAAATAGGTATTCTACGCAGGTACGGAACTCAACGAAGAATCCTAGATAGCTGCTGTATGTAAATAGAACAACTGCTATACATAGAACTACAAGTCCTGCAAAGCCCCAAGAGCTACGGAATGCATCGAATGTAAGTACAACACCAGTATCACCACAGCTCCAAACTCCGCTACAAAGAACAGAAAGTGCTGTTAGCGTACAGATAATTATAGTATCTATAAATACCTCAAGTATACCATACATACCCTGATGTGCTGGATTATCTGTCTGTGCTGTTGCATGAACGGTTGCTGCAGTTCCCATACCAGCTTCATTTGAGAATATACCTCTTGAAGCACCACGTGCCATAGCAAGTGAAATAGTTGAGCCAACAAATCCGCCTACTGCAGGTGCCGGTGCAAATGCATACTTAAAGATAAGTCCAAAGGCTGTCGGAACATTTTCAATGTTGACTATAATTACAGACAGACAGCCAATTATATATATTAATATCATAGGAAGAACGAACTTTCCGCAGAAGTCTCCGATCTTCTTAACTCCGCCTGATAATACAACTATAGCACTAAGTACTGAAATCACTATACCTGAAACTATAAGCGGAACTCCAAATACATCCTTAACACAAGTAGCAAGAGTGTTTGGCTGAACAAAGCATGCATCTGCTAGTACCTCGATAAATAGTGCAACTGCATAAAATCCAGCAAGTACCTTTCCTACCTTGCCGAGTCCATCCTTCATATAATGCATAGGTCCGCCAAAGTATTCGCCATCCGGTGTCTTCTTTCTATATGCAACAGAAAGTGTAACCTCTGCCATCTTTGTCATCATACCAACAAGTGCGATAAGCCACATCCAGAAAACTGCCCCAGGTCCGCCGACTGCTATAGCTGCTGCAACTCCGGCTATATTACCACTTCCTACTGTTCCAGCAAGGACTGTACTTAATGCCTGAAATGGTGCAAGCTCGCCCTCGTGCTTTTTAGTTGCATCCTTACTTTTACTTCCACCTAACACCTCTCCTACTGTATGCTTCCACCATGTAGAAATTCCAAGAAACTGGAAGAAGCCCGTACGAATAGTTAAATACAATCCTACCCCAACCATAAGAATCATAAGCGGTGTTCCCCAAAGCATATCTGTTAAATCATAAAGTGCTTGCCACATAATTTATCCCCCTCGTATTTATTATTTGTAAGATTATACCTTTAGTGCCTA
>CAVBBU010000133.1:0-3119 GCA_963593765.1 Bacteroidaceae bacterium
TCAGTACACAGATGCTCTTACAGACAAGGATGAGGATTACTACTGGTTCTATTTCAATACCTCAAACGGTCAGAAGATAAAGGGTCAGATGAAGAGCGTTAATGGTAAGAAGTATAGTTTTGATGACGATGGTATCATGAGCTTCAAGTGGGATGATGCAACTGTAGGTGGTGTGAAGACTACAACATGGTTTGGTACACTTGAGGACGGTTCTCTTGCAAAGAATAAGTGGATCTGGAATAAGCCTTATGAGAAGGTTTCACTTACGGCAAACAAGAAAGATCGTGATGATGAGACTCCAAGATGGTTCCGTACCGATGCTTCTGGTAACCTTATAAAGGGTAAGACCAAGAAGATTAACTCTAAGTGGTATGTATTCGATGACGATGGAGTTATGCTTACAGGTCTTGTAGTACTTGATGATGCAGAGGGTTCAGTATCTGGCGCTAATTTTGCTTATCAGTATGACATGGATGAAGTTCAGAAGGATGATATCGTTTTTGGCTTCACAGATAGTGATGGAATAAAGGTTGAAGCTCCAGGTAAGGCACTTCACTACTTCTCAGAGGATGAGGAGAAGGATGGCTCAATGAAGACAGGTACAATGAAGATTGAGCTTGCTGATGATGAGTACACATTCTGCTTCACAAAGAACACTGGTGCTGCTAAAGATGGTTATGATTCTTCTTCAAAGAAGGTTTATAACAGCGGTATCCTTGAGAAGGCTGGAGATGATAAGTATAAGGTTGTTACAGACTTGAACACAGATAATGATTACCTTGTTGGTTCTACAGGTAATATTGTAAAGAATGTCAACAAGTACAAGGATTCTAATGACAAGTACTACATCTATCAGAAGGATGATAATGGTTGGACTATTTACTCTACCTATAATGAGGATGTAGCTAAGGCTGCACTTTCATCTGATGAAACAAAGAGCGCAGCTGCACTTGCTAAGTGCTCTACTGAGGGTAGTGGTCGTAACTAATAATCCTAGTTCGTCAATTTGAATTATTTTGGGAGAGTCCGCAAGGGCTCTCTCTTTTGAATTAAATAAGCTTAAGACTGTATTTTATTCAAACTGACAATCGATATAATTATGGCAATAGAATTTCCTCTATAAAGGCAAAAAATTTGGCCAATAGCCATCGCAAAAGCAATAGTCATTGGCCGAGAACAACTTATTATTGTAAACCTGTTTCGTAAATGCTGGAATAACATATAAACATTGTATGTAAGTTCTTATTGTCTATAAAATCTTTGTGACATATTTACGCTTACTTTCGAAGCATAGCCGCAAAAGCATCCTCAGTCATACCAACTCGCACTGACGCATCCTTGATACTAAGCAAGTTATCTCTAACAAGTCCAACCATAGCATCAATATAGCCCTCATTTCGGCCTCTAGCTATTCCCTCTGTGATTCCCTCAGCTTTGCTGTCATTGATTAAATCCTCTATTGCTTTGCACATGTTAACCTCCTTTACATCATCGGCTATATCTATATGTGTCTTTGTCATTATGTTAATTACTCTAGCTGCATCTGCATCAATAATCATATCCGGCTTTTCTGTCACAAAAGAAATTAGCTTATCCTTATCGTTAGAGTATTTGATGTATCCAAGTACTTCTCTGAGACTTGTAGAAAATTTATCAAGCTCTGTTGGGGCTAATCCAGCGGGCTCTATCAAATTGATGCGGTAGTCTTGCACATATTTTAGAATCATAGGATCCTTTGTGTTTAGCATCTCATGTATAGACTTAGCTCCATCCCATCTATCTACTCCGAAGTATAACACAAGTGTGATAACAGGTGTTAGCTTATCTTCTTTGCTGAAACCGGATAGATACTCACTATGTGATAGACGTGTATGTTTTGCTTTATTGGTTACTAAAGTATTATGAATTTGTCTGCCATACTGCAGTGCATCATAGATAAAGTTTCTGACTGGCATAGCATAATTAATATCGCTTTGATTCTCAATGCCAAGCACAGCATAGATAGTATCGCCATGTTGTTTTATTACAGCTGATTTTAATACATCTCTATATCTTTGATGTGAAGCATCGGGATTATTCTTGCCTAAGTTACCAGGTGCGTATATAACGGCAGACTCTGTTATATCGAGTTCCTGCAAATTATCAGCATTAATAACTTGTTCACCTGAGTATATGTAGAAGTTGAAGGCATCTGCAAATACCGCATTATTTCTCATGTAGATCTTTGTGATAGTGTCTTTTGAATTCATTGATGAGAGCTCCTCCAAGATATGATGAATAATCTGAAGACGTGTGTAGTCAAATTGAAATGCCTTAAATCAAGCTTATAAATGAACTGGAGTGATGTGATGTTAATTTTCTACAATTATGTGTCTGATAAATAATCCATGTTTAAAAAGAGAGCCCTTGCGGACTCTCCTTCTAATCTACCAAAGAATGAAAATATTATTCTGCATCTAATGTAGCATCCTTAATACCAGAAATACTACCATTCTTTACAGCTGCCTTAGCAGCATCCTCATCATAAGTCTTACCGATGATATACTGACCATTCTCGCCCTTTAAAAGTACATAATACTGATCGTTAGCATCCTTATACTTATTAACAGCTGTTACAACATTTCCGGTGGTGCCAACAAGATAATAAGTTGACTGTCCATCCTCGACATCAGGATTCTTAACAACTTTGTACTTATCATCGCCTGCCTTCTGAAGGATACCGTTGTTGTATACCTTCTTGCCTGACTTATCAAAACCATGCTTAGCAGCACCAGTTGTCTTTGTGAAGCAGAATGTATACTCATCATCAGCAAGCTCAATCTTGATAGTACCTGTCTTCATTGAGCCATCCTTCTCCTCTTCCTCTGAGAAGTAGTGAAGTGCACGAGCCATAGCCGGATCAGTTTCAGCCTGAATGTCCTTCTTTTCTACTTCATCCATGTCGTATACACCGTATGTATAATCTTTTGCATCCTTACCACTAACCTTAGCACCACTTACAGAAGGCTGATTCAGACGTACAAGACCTGTTCTCATGACACCATCCTCATCGAATGCGTACCACTTGGAGTTGATTTTCTTAGTCTGACCTACTACAAGCTTTCCATCGCTTCCAGTAC
>CAVBBU010000134.1:0-3104 GCA_963593765.1 Bacteroidaceae bacterium
ATGGAGATAGCTCTCTTTTTTCTCTTTCTTCTATTTCTTCTCGTATATTCATAGTCCTTATTATATCATAAAAAGCTAAAAGCAGTGATACCCAACACGCATATAATACTTTAAGCGATAAAATGACAAAGTAAGCAGTGCCTACTTTGTCATTTCATTGTTTAACTTTTGTTTAAAATATTCGTAGCGTTTTTATCCTTATGCCAATCCCTAGCAGATTTTGAAGATTATTTTCTTTGTTTTCTTCTTGCTACTAATGCTGCAAAGATTGCGATTAGACCTGCTATAGATAAGAGAAGTACTCCCATCTTAGCTGCCTCTTCTCCTGTCTTTGGCATTAATCCCCAAGCCCAGTTCTTGTAATTATTATCATTTGGTTTTGGCTCTACTATACCCTCATGATCGTCGTCTTTTTTTGCTTCGTCTGTATTGCCTGTGTTTTCACCATTTACTGGTGTTACAGCATGCTTGCCTGTGCTGTCGCTGCCACCTCCTCCAGAGCCGCCGCCATCGCCATTGTTACTTTTAACAATGTCATAGTAGAGTTTAACAACGGTTGAGCCATCAGAGTCTATAGTTTTTTGCAGCTCTTCGCTAGACATATCAGCATTAAACTTATACTTATTGCCAAACTTAGTCTCATAGCCTGCCGGAGCTTCAACTGTAGCTCCTACAACTCCAGTAGCCTGTGTATCGCCTCCAGTATAGTACTCATAGCTAGACTCAATACCTGCAGTTTTACCTGATATCTGTCTATAATATTCTATTGTATATACAACATCTGTCGGTTCATAAATCGCATATAGCACGATATCGCCTGTTGTATCATTGTCTGCAATGCTATAAGACTCGCCCTTTTGTATCTCTAGTGTTTCGCTTGTTGCATCCTTATTAGTCGACCAACCAACAAGTATGTGCCCTGTAGGCGGAACAACCCCACCGCCATCATTTGCTATAAATGTATTTGGAATTAGACTTCCACTAGAGCCTAAAGCATCACCCATGCTTAAAAGTCTATTTGTAGTCTCCTCTACGTAATACATATTTGCATCAGATGCCGTTCCAGTTCCACCATTAGCTGTAATATCATATTTAATTCTTATATATGCTGTTATATCTGCCTCTGCTATTATCCTATTGCCATAGAGGTCAGTACAGCTTACCTCGGCAGCTGTCTTACCAGCCTTAAGGCCTTTAACTCTTGCTGCCTTGTTACCGCTAGCTATAACCTCCGCTACACTTGTATCTGATGCAGATGCAAACTCGATTGTATAATTATCTCCTAAGGATAGCGGATTACCCTCTATAGCTGTACTTGCTGTAGCTGTTTCTCCAACATGGACTACTATATCAAGGTTGTCTGTATTAAGCTTTGCCATTTGATACAAACCAAAGTTTACATTCTCTAAGCCGTCATCTTCTCGTGCATAATTTGAATTAAATTCAAGAACTGCCGTCTTGCCGCTATCCTGATAAGCTCTAGAATTTATGCTTACGTCATCAACAACTTCTCTTTTAACAAGAGCCCAAGCTGCTCCATCTGCTTCTGGCGGAGTGGCAAGCTTAACTATCAGCTCTCCATCATGCGGAGCAAAAAGCGTATATGTACCATCATCTGCTGTAACATTCAGCTTCTCGGCTGTCTGGACTATTTCCGCTCCATCCTTATCTAATAAGCTAAGTGATACTCCTGTCTTTAGCTGATCCTTATTTTCACCTTCATCATATACAGAATTTGGGAGCTGCCCTGTCTCATCCCATACAAATCCAGTAACTGACATATCCTCAAGAATATATTTTTCAACTATGTCTGTCGGATATCTAGTCTCTCCCCCTACATCAAAGCTTGAATAAAAGGTTTGATAAGACGTTTGCACACCTACTTCCTTCTTATCCTCCGAAAGCCTGTAGCCTATATTTATAGAAGCCATAGACCTTGCTTTCACGCTGCCCAAATATATCTTGATTCCTGTTATTTTAGACAAATCATCAGGAATATCTGAAGTCCACTCAGCCTGACTCATAGATGTATAACCATCTTTACCTGGATTAGTATTCTTATCGTCGCTTTCATCTGCTACAGCATATGATATCTCAACCTTGTCATTTTCATCTGCTAAAACTGCCTCTAAAGCCGATGCATCTACAGGGGTAGACAGCTCCAAGCTAAAATCAGATGCTTCTGTGGAAGGTGAGTTTATCTGACCTTCTTTTACAACAGGGATATATATGTAAAAATTCTTATAAGCAGCTTCACTGTCATTTGAAATATATATTTTATTGCCAAATAAGCCCTCTTTAGCATTAAGACTAACATAGTCCTTACTTGTAACTGATGTTTGATCCTCGTACCCAGTTGCAGTTTTAGTAACGTAAGGAACAACACCATATTTGTTTGCCATGTTAATCATTATGCTGTTGTCTGATAATGTTGAAAGATCTCTATAAAGCATTACTCCCTTAGTTGTTGATATAGGCTCTCCATCATAATCCTTTATAGCTGGTACATCTACATCTATTACCGTTTTTTCATTTTCAACAATTCCTGTATATGTTCCTGTAGCTACTGCTTGGCTAGATGATATATCTATCGGATACGTACTATTTAACCCATCTCTATCATGAGGCAGATCTGCCCACATAAATAATATAGGTGTTTTATCTCCTTCATCAGCATCATAATTTACATTAAAAGGAATCTCGTACTGTCCATATGCAAAAGTCGTATTATAATTAGATATTGCGCTAAGTTCACTTTCTGACGTGCTTCCATAATCTATCACCAGATATCCATAATCTTCGCTACCCGAATAACCATCTCCTACTCCTGCAGGATAAAAAGCAAAATTAGTACCACTCTCACGTCCCTTCATGTCCTTTATGTTAGGAGTAAAGTTCTTATCTATTGCATAATAAAATACCGGTCTAAGCTTTAATCCTATATCACTAATCTGATTTTTTAGTGAAATAGCTGGCACGAAGGTTGCAACTACTTTATTACCTCTTTTTACATACTTTTCTTCAGCTACATTTCCATCACTATCCAAAATTTTGTATGTAAATCCACTATTACTAGCGTCATTTTTCGTTTTCAATGTAAATGT
>CAVBBU010000135.1:0-3084 GCA_963593765.1 Bacteroidaceae bacterium
TGTCTTATATTATAGCTTATATTGTAGCTTATCTATAAGCTTATCTAAAAAATTTGCCAAAAAAATTCAAAAGAAAATAACTTGACTAATAAATTCTATACCTTATAATATTGACATATGTCATGACACAAGACATTACATATTACTAATTTCATAAATATCTATCACCAGGATATGACTTATATAGGGAGGATACACTCACATGGGTAAGGCTAAGGAATTTATGGTCAGGAAGAATATAGTATTTTCGGCTAAACGCTATGGTATAGATGCTCTCGGAGCTATGGCACAGGGACTGTTTTGTACATTGCTTATAGGCACTATACTTAATACTCTTGGAACTCAGTTTCATATAGGATTTCTTACGAAGACTGTTGCAACTGTTAATGGCGCCGATCTTACTATAGGCGGACTTGCATCTGCTATGGTAGGTCCAGCGATGGCAGCAGCTATAGGATATGCTCTGGCAGCTCCGCAGCTTGTATTGTTCTCGCTTATACCGGTTGGTTATGCTACCAATGTACTAGGCGGAGCAGGAGGACCTCTGGCTGTTCTGGTTGTTGCCATAATAGCGGCGGAATTTGGCAAAGCGGTATCAAAGGAAACAAAGATAGATATACTGGTTACTCCGATAGTTACAATTACCATAGGTATAGGCGTGGCAAGCATTATAGCAAAGCCAATCGGAGATGCTGCCTCAGCCTTTGGAATATTTATCATGTGGGCAACTGATCTGCAGCCATTTCTTATGGGGATACTGGTGTCAGTTGCTGTGGGAGTTGCGCTTACGCTACCTATATCGTCCGCTGCAATCTGTGCCGCATTAAGCCTTACAGGTCTTGCAGGAGGTGCAGCTGTCGCAGGCTGCTGTGCACAGATGGTAGGATTTGCTACTATGTCATTTAAGGAGAATGGAGTAGGAGGTCTTGTTAGTCAGGGTATAGGTACATCCATGCTGCAAATGCCAAACATTGTCAGAAATCCTAAGATATGGATAGCACCGACTCTTGCCTCTGCTATCACAGGACCTATAGCAACCTGCGTATTTAAGATGAATATGAACGGTGCGGCAGTGTCATCGGGAATGGGAACATGTGGACTCGTGGGTCAGATTGGTGTATATACAGGCTGGGTAAATGATATAGCAGCTGGGGTAAAGACAGGTATAACAGCATTTGACATAGTAGGGCTGATTCTGATAAGCTCTATTTTACCAGCGATACTCTCATGCATATTTTGTGAGATAGAGAGACGCTTGGGCTGGATTAAAGAGGGAGATCTTAAGCTATAATGGATTCCAAAGAGCGAAGAGAAAAAATCAAAACTATACTAAAGAAGAGCAAGGGTGCAGTGAGTGCAGGAAGGCTTTCGGAGAGGCTTGGTGTGAGCCGTCAGATTATCGTAGGTGATGTTGCACTTTTAAGGGCAGCTGGCTGTAATATAGATGCAACTCCTAGAGGCTACATCATGAGAACTGAGGATAAGCTTCAATCAACTGCTGATCGTGCGGTCATAGTTAGTAAACATGACAGTGCAAGGACAGAGGAGGAGCTTAATATATTAGTTGATAATGGGTGCAAGGTGATAGATGTTACTGTAGAGCATCCGGTATATGGACAGCTAACAGGACTCCTTGATATAGCAAGTCGCTATGATGTCAAAAGCTTTATTAAAAGAGCTGCCAAGGTAGGTGCACATTCACTGAGCGAGCTGACTGATGGGGTGCATATCCACACCATAGAATATACTGACGAGGATGCCTATAAGAGGGCGTTAAGTGAGCTTAAGAGAGCAGGCTTTTTATATACCGAGAGCAGGTGAGGCATAGGATTTAGGTGCTGATACCTGCTCTTTTGTTAATTTATTCTATCCTGAAGCAAGTTTGTATTTAGGTAAAATTTTAGCCTAGAGTTTCCAAAAGGAACTTCCCGAAAGGCTCAGAACGGGAAGTAAGTATAAAATTTTAGGTAGGATTTTACGAAAAACCCCGAGTTAGTGTGGACAAACCGGGGGGGGGGTATGGTAACATATGCAAAATATCAAAAAAATGTGAATTATTTAACATGGAGATTGGAGGTTGTGGAGGATTATGATTAGAAAAAATATAAAGAAGCAAGTAGCACTACTGCTTGTAGCAAGTATGCTGATGGGATTTTCACTGTCAACCGTAGATAGTATAGATGTACACGCAGAATCAACTACGCCTAGTCTAAGTGCATATGCCTCTAAGGAAGACCTGCAAAATAGCTTTGCACCTAAAGAAGACGGAACAGCAACGACCATAGGTAAGCTGATATTTGGTAAGGATGAAGATGGAAACGATCAGGAATGGTATATTCTAGGCAGTGACAGCGGTGTAAATGATGGTAAGGATAACACACGTATATTTGCGGCTAGTAATATAATAGAAAATGGACAGGCTTTTAATGCTAAATATGATTGGAGTGGAGAAAATTACAATGGCGACAGGGAACCTTCAGACCTTGTAAAATATGATAATGATTATACTCCTACTGCGGTATATTGGAATCACTACGGAGTAAGTGATTTAAAAGATACGCTTACAGGTCTTGAAATAAATACCGACTACTTTTCATCAGCAGAGCAGGATATTATGAATGGAACACCTGTTAAAACAGAGGATTATAAAAATATGGATGGTACTTCACCTAGGTATTATACAACTAGCGATAAGCTCTATGCACTAGGAGGAGATCCTACAAAGAGCGACTTTGGAAACATATATGTGGGAAGTGATAATAGTAAATTGTCAAAGGAACCCTATTGGAGCGACAGTGAACAAGCTTGGTTCTGGCTGCGGTCGCCGTATAAGCTTAACTATAATCACAGCTTGCGCGCGTATCCGTTTCTGGGTGGCGTCGTAGGCGTCTTCAACGTGAGCATAGACAATCAAGCTGTTCGCCCTGCTTCAAATTTAAATCTTACAAATGTATTATTTGCATCAGCAGCGGAAGCACCAAAAGTAAATACACAAGATAGTCAAGCACAAGGACTATCAGAATTAGGACTAATATCTGGTGAAGATAAAAAGGGTATTATTGCAGATGGAACAGCAATGACACT
>CAVBBU010000136.1:0-3021 GCA_963593765.1 Bacteroidaceae bacterium
TTATGAAGAAAACGAAGATTTATATAAAATGGGGAGCAAAACAACCTGAGTCTTGGCACATATATGCAGGGATTTAACATGTCTCAAACTATTATAATCAAATGCCCTCATTCGCTTACATTATACGTATGCGCTACGAGAAGGGCAGCGCCATTTTAGCATATGCAGGCATTTGAAAAATTTTTGTTGACAATCTCCAACTACTTTTGTATACTACCATAGGTATCGAGGCGTGGCTCAGTTTGGTAGAGCGCAGCGTTCGGGACGCTGAGGTCGCAAGTTCGAATCTTGTCGCCTCGACGTGGTAGTAGCCTCAGATACAGATATGGCCAATTGGTCAAGCGGCTAAGACGGCGCCCTCTCACGGCGCAAACCCGGGTTCGATTCCCGGATTGGTCATTAAAAGATGCCTTGGGCTTATGCCTGAGGCGTTTTTACTTCATAGGAAATTACGCTTTTATGCTTCTGTAGCACAGTTGGTAGTGCAATTCATTCGTAATGAATAGGTCGCCGGTTCGAGTCCGGCCAGGAGCTTTATAAGGTGGAGGTGGCTTATGCTGGTTTCTACAAAGGGAAGATATGCACTGCGTGTTATGATAGACCTTGCAGAGCATAATGATGGTTCACTTATTAAACTAAAGGATATAGCACAAAGACAGGACGTTTCAGAAAAATATCTTGAGAGCATTATGGTGCTTCTTAGTAAGGCTGATCTTGTATATGCAAGCCGTGGTAAGGGCGGCGGATATAGACTTAATAAAAGTCCTAGTGAATATAGCATAGGAAGTATACTAAAGCTTACCGAGGGTTCTCTTGCACCGGTTGCCTGTATGGATGGAGATAAAAATTGCTGCGATAGGGAAACTATTTGCAAGACCAGACCTATGTGGCATAAGCTTGATAGTATGATAGATGAATTTTTTGAAAGCATTAGCCTTGCACAGCTTCTGTGAAATATAAAAACTGCTTATGATTTAAATTAGTCATAAGCAGTTTTTTTACTTCATAGGACGCACCTTCCTATGAAACAAGAAAGAATCCTGCCTCGCAGGATTCTCCGCCTGCGGCGGGTCGCAAAGCGACATCTTCCACTCCGCCGAAGTGCGATCCACGCGGAGCGTTTTATCAAATAGGGAACGAAGTTTCCTATTTGATAAAAAAGACGACTCATAACGAGTCGCCTACATATATGCGGGAAAAGGGACTTGAACCCTCACGACATTGCTGCCACTAGATCCTTAGTCTAGCCTGTCTGCCAATTCCAGCATCCCCGCGTGACACGAAAAGTAGTATAGCACAGTCAGGCGGCATCTGCAAGTGGTATTTTAATTGACAGGGAAATTTGCTTATACTATAATTAGCTAGTTACATTTGAAGTGCAGGAGGCTCTCTTATTTATTTTGTAGAAGACTGTATTCTATGAAAAAAAGCAAAGCTATAGCTAGAGATAGCTGCATAGGACTTACTTTAATAAGTATCTTGCTGTAAAGAATGTAACATGAGTATATAAGCAGAAGTGGCGGAATTGGCAGACGCGCACGGTTCAGGTCCGTGTGATAGCAATATCATGAGGGTTCAAGTCCCTTCTTCTGCACTGCAAGGTTTAGAACATCAGTAGGAAGTCTGCTGGTGTTCTTTTAAAATTTTCTTGAAAGAATTAAGGAATATATATATACTACATCTTATGCAGACAGAGTCTAAAAAGCATATATTTGTACTTATAGGAGCTATACTTCTGATTGTAATATCAGCTAGTATAGCTTTTTGGTGTTGCCATAATGATAAGCAGAGCACTAGTGAGAACGAAACAAAGCCGGAAATAGAAACTCAGACAGAAACCGACGAACAAAAAAAAGCAAGCGATTCAAATTCCGAGGAGGATATCGAAAAAAGCTACGAGGACTTTTTAAAAAGAATAGAGGAGCTTAGAAAAAAGGCTGATGAAAAAAAGGAGTGCAGAAAGCATACCAGCGACATAACCAAGGAAGAGGAAGAAAAGCTTCGCCCTGTAGATAAGTCAAAGATATATATTGCAAATGATATACATTATTATCCTAGCTGGATGAGTGACTTTGGTGAGGCATACAGAGAATGGGCAGATAAGGATGATGGTAAGGATACGCAGGCTGTAAGCACCATACTTGATATATGGATAGATTCTATTATTGAAGAAAGACCTGCTACAGTTATACTTGCAGGCGATATAACCTATAATGGCGAAAAGGATGCACACCTTGAGCTTGCAAGCAAGCTTCACAGGCTAACAGAAGAAGGAATACAGGTATTAGTTATTCCGGGAAATCACGATATTAATAATCATCATGCTGCTTCGTACTGGGGGAGCACTAAGGGGCTTGTAGATACGCTAGATGGGGCAGAGGATTTTTATGAAATATATCATGAGTTTGGATATGACCAGGCTGCAAAAAGAGATGAAGACTCACTTAGCTATCTTTATGAGCTTGATGATAAGCATTGGATTTTAATGCTTGATGCTTCTGTATATGATCCCGAAAATAAGGTATATGGATATATAAAGGAGAGTACGCTTAATTGGATGGAGGATATTCTTAGTGAGGCAAAGGAAAAGAATATTCAGCTTATACCTATTTCGCATCAAAATCTTTTAAATGAATCAAGATTATATAATATAGACTGCATGATACAAAATTATAAAGCAGTTATTAGCTTGATTACTAAATATAATATTAGACTTTGGATTTCCGGACATTTGCATTTGCAAAGAATTAAAAGCTATCTGCCAGAGCCGGGGGCAAGTGCAAGTGATTATGATTTAACTGAGATCGTAACTGGAGCATTTTCCATGTATCCTTTTCCATATGGAAAAATTAGCCTAGAGGATAATGCGGCTCTTACCTACAATGTTAGCTATGTAAATGTAGGAGATGAGATAAAGCAAAGAGGTCTTGAGGAATTTGACGATGTAATAGATAAGCAGGCAAGCAACAGAGTTGGAATTATCCCCGATGACATGAAGCAGGCTATAGCAGAAAAATATTC
>CAVBBU010000137.1:0-2912 GCA_963593765.1 Bacteroidaceae bacterium
ACTGTGGTTGTAGTAGTGGTTACAGATGTTTCTTCAACTGGTAAAGACCAAGCATATAGCCATAATGCGTTAGTTACGAACAGCATAACAAGCGTGATGATGAAAAGAATAAAATTCCTTTTACTTGTTCGCTTGATTTCATGTAACAATTCAGTAGCTAAATTATCTCCATCCATACTACTTATCCTCACTCTCATCCTTATTATAATTACAATTACTTACACCTAACATAGTACCAAGCATCACATCAAATGCACTGGCTATTGTAAGAACTGTATCTGTATAAGGAATATTGCAAGCTGTACCTACAACACCATAAAAAGTGATTATAGCTGGTAATGCAATAAGTGCAATCCATTTAAGTACATCATACACCTGATTACTAATCTTCATGCTTATTCACCTCCTCTAAATCAGCTATGCGATTATTAGCAACTTTGACTCTTTCATCAAGAAGGTCTATTGCTTTTTCAGCCGCAAACATTCGTTCTACAACACCATTATGCTTAGAAACACTAGCTTCTAATGTTGTTATATCTTTTTTAACAAGAGCAATTTCTGTTTTCACTTCTGAAATAGTTACATCATGCTGTTTTCGTGAAGTGTATATTACACCAGCCAGAGCTAATCCGCCAGTGACTAATGAACCAAGTAAACTAATCCATATCTCCATATAATCACCTCACAAACATCTTGATATCTGCTAAATTGTAAAATCCTTTAAATGCGTTAGTATTAGCATTATATAGCTTACACAAACCATTCAAAAAGATATCTCCTACTATATATGTAGTATCATCTTCTGGTAATTTAATCAAAGTACCAGAGACAATATCTCCCATATTATTAGCTGTCATTAAGCAGGAACTACCTCTGAAGCCCATACCCATGCATAATGTTCTCCATAAATATCGAGAAGTACTTTCTCTCTATCAGTTGAAAAACCATTAATAACATAAGTGCGGTCTGTATATGCAAGATGCGTTCCATTAGTATCACAAGTACCTGTGAATCTAACCTCCATACCTTCTGAAAGTTCTGTTGATTCTGTAGGAGTAGAATCTGTATCGTCACTATCAGAATAGTATTTCTCGTTCACTCTTGCTTGATAATCAGCGTAATTATATCCAGCTTCTGTAAGCTTCTGTCTACGCTCATCACCATCTCCATATTCGCCACGATATATAGCATCTACAACATCTTCATCAATTTCTGTTGAAGGCTGTTCAACTGGTTCTGATGATGTATTATCAGAATTAACAATGCTCCAAACATAATCATTATAGCCTCTAAGTCCGTACTTATTAATAATCCATAAGCACTTATTGTAATACTCAGGGTCTGTTGCATAGTTATATCCAACCCAGTTTCCGTCTGCATCATGGTCTGTTCCATCTACTGCATTAGTTAATCCATACAGCTCACCTTCAACAGTATCTGCGGCTGTTGCATCTGCATAATTATCAGACTGCATAAGGTCATAATAACCAACAATAGAAGCTGTAATACTAGGGTACTTCACAAAGCTATCAATAATGGTTTGTTTAATACCATTAATATACTCCTCTGTTGGTGATGTGAAACCTTCACCTTTAATTCCAAAAAGTGAAGAAGCATTGATATTATAGCCACTTTCTAAAGCGGCTTGTGCCATTGCTACCGCCGGTGAAATTGTTCTTTCACCATTAAGTCTTCTTTTAACCCATTCATTACATACAATGGGGGCTAAATCATTAAAGAAGTCCGAATGCTGACCTGAAATTATTGGAAATTCCATAATAATATCTCCTTTCATAATATTTATTCAATTAAAGTATATACATTTATAATAGATTTTACAAGTATTTTATTAAAAATAGATTAAGCCGTTCTCTCCCATATATAGACTGTATAATAAGGAGGCATATTATTATGAGCAACATTTCCACCAGTTGCACCAGATGTTGCTTGTGAAGCTGAACCACTAATGCTTAAATTAGAGGTCGCACCACTTGTAACATTAATATATTCTCTATTGATTTGATGTGTATGAGAAGGTAATTCAGATACAGTTAATTTATGTGTTGCCTCTCCACCTACACCCCTATTAGGATATCCACTAGATGCTCCCAATAGAAACCTTCCTTGTATTTGAATCCAAGCAGTTCCACCATATACAGCTGTAACCTTTTCCATTGTATTTAATGTAGTCGAATGTATTATCATCCCTACATGTGAAACATTAGATTTCAGATTATTTATAGCAGAATTATGTGTATCTATTGCACCTGTCAATGTTCCATCTCCAATAGTATCAATGTCTGTATTTCCAATTTTATTCCTTATCTTATCTAATATTTTTTTTACAGAAGTCACAATTCCATTCTCATTGTAAGTAATATTATCTGCATTATTAGCATTATTTCCATATGCTGTTTTATTTCGTTTTATATAACCCATTTTTATTTCCTCCTTATCTGTATAATACAGTATATTGTGTAGATGTTTCTGTGACAGCGTTTGAATTAGCTAACCTTAATATTATATAAGACTTCGTAGCATTAACAACGAATTGTCCATTATTAGATGCAGAACCATAATATCCATTATTAAAATATGTTATAGCGGTGGATAACATAGCTACAGGGATTATAAGACTACATAGATTGCTATAACAATACACATATATTTCGCTAGCATCTTCTGGAACACCTACAGTAGTATTGGCAGTAATGGTTATTTTGTCTTTTAATATTTTCCACTGCCCAACCTTTTTTGATTCTACTTCTGAGATTTGTTCTATAATATCCTCTATAATCTTATGTGTACTCTCTCCTGAATCTTCATCATGTATAATATTAGAATCCGTCTGAAATGTATCATTTCCATCTGTAATATAATATGTCACATTATCTGTATACTTAGTGTCAGGT
>CAVBBU010000138.1:0-2879 GCA_963593765.1 Bacteroidaceae bacterium
ATTCATATGTGAATGTACTCCGCCCGGAGATACAAGTCCCATAAGATGAAGGCTGCTATCATTCTTTTTGCAATTTTCTACTGCACTAACAAGCGCTGCATTTTCAAAGAAGTCGCCGTCCTCTATAGACTTAGTTATTCTAGTAAGCTCCTGATATACAACTCTTCCTGCACCCATATTAAGGTGTCCTACCTCAGAGTTACCCATCTGTCCCTCGGGAAGGCCTACTGCAAGTCCACTTGCCTGACCTAATGCAAATGGACATGTCTTCATAAGATTATCTAAAACCGGTGTCTTAGCCTCATATACTGCATTGTGTGCATGGTTTGGATTAATTCCCAGTCCGTCCATAATGCACAAAACTACAGGTCTTTTATTCATAATATCTCCTTACTTGTTGTAATTAACTATCTGTCCAAAATCAGCCTTTAGTGAAGCACCACCAACAAGTCCTCCATCTATATCTGGCTGTGAAAATAGCTCTGCTGCATTTGCTGCATTTACTGAGCCGCCATACTGTATTCTTATAGCATCAGCTACGCTCTTATCATAGATCTCCTCTATGCACTTTCTTATAGCAGCGCAAACCTCCTGTGCCTGCTCTGATGTGGCTGTCTTACCTGTTCCTATAGCCCAGATAGGCTCATATGCTATAACGCACTTAGCAGCCTCCCCTGCTGTTACATTCTGGAATGCTATCTTTATCTGCATTCTTACCCAGTCGATAGTTATTCCCTGCTCTCTTTGAGTAAGTGTTTCACCGCAGCATATAATAGGTGTAAGTCCACTCTCTATAGCCTTAAGAACCTTCTTATTAACTGTCTCATCTGTCTCAGCAAAGTATTCTCTTCTTTCTGAATGTCCTATAATTACATACTTAGCACCAGAATCTACTATCATATTTGCAGCGATTTCGCCTGTATATGCCCCCTTATCCTCGAAGTATAGGTTCTCTGCTCCTACCTCTATATCTGTTCCCTTGCAGGCATCTACAACTGGGACAATGTCTATGGCAGGCACGCAGAATACCACGTCTACATCCTTATTAGCTACTAATGGCTTTAATTCATTTGCAAGTGCTACTGCCTCAGATGGAGTCTTGTTCATCTTCCAGTTACCTGCTATTATCTTTCTTCTTGACATATGTTTACTCTCCTTGATTATTTTTATATAGCTTAATTATCTGTTATCACAGGCAGCAACTCCTGGAAGCTCCTTGCCCTCTAGGAATTCAAGTGATGCACCACCACCTGTAGAAATATGTGTCATCTTATCTGCAAAGCCAAGTCTCTTAACAGCATTAACTGAATCGCCACCACCTATAACTGTAGTTGCGTCCTTAAGATTAGCTACTGCCTTGCATATCTCTAGTGTACCCTCAGCGAAATTATCAAACTCAAATACGCCCATAGGTCCGTTCCATACTACTGTCTTAGCACCGTCAAGTGCCTTAGTATATTCAGCTATAGTCTTAGGGCCTATATCAAATCCAGACCAGCCTGCTTCTATAGTATCTACTACCTTATGCTCTGTATCATTAGAAAATTCCTTGCCCTCTACATGGTCTACAGGAAGAAGCAGCTTAACGCCCTTAGTCTTAGCCTTTTCTAGCATCTCCTTAGCATAATCAAGCTTATCCTCTTCACATAGAGAATTACCTATCTCCTGTCCCTGACTCTTAAGGAAGGTATATGCCATACCACCACCTATTATAAGTGTATCTACCTTATCAAGTAGGTTGTTTATAACATTGATCTTATCTGATACCTTAGCACCGCCAAGTATAGCTACGAAAGGTCTAACCGGATTCTCAACTGCCTGCCCAAGGAACTTAATCTCCTTTTCCATAAGATATCCAACTACATTTTCCTTGCAATACTTTGTTACGCCTACATTAGAGCAATGTGCTCTGTGTGCAGTACCAAATGCATCATTTACAAATATTCCATCATCACAAAGTGCTGCAAGCTCCTTAGCATAATCCTCTGCCTTATCCTCCTTGCCATACTTTGTCTCTTCTCCTCTGTAACGAGTATTTTCAAGAAGAAGTACCTCGCCGTCCTTAAGCTCAGCTGCTAGCTTCTTAGTTTCATCGCCTGTTACCTTAGGATCTGAAACGAACTTAACTGTTATGCCAAGTCTTTCTGAAAGTGCTGGTGCTACTGGTGCTAGGCTCATCTCTGGAAGTGGCTCGCCCTTTGGCTTACCTAGATGTGAACAAAGTATAACCTTAGCTCCCTGGTCTAGGAGCTTCTTTATTGTAGGGATTGCTCCGTCTATACGATTATAATTTTGGATAACTCCATCCTTTAGAGGGACGTTGAAGTCGCATCTAACTAGTACCTTCTTGCCTTTTAGATCCTTGAGATCGTCTACTGTTTTTTTGTTTAACATGGTTACTTCCTTTCTTTTTATTATATTTATTTTCTGTTTCTTATATTTGCTTTTTGTTCCAGTGCTTATGCATATATATTGCATTCGAAACACGCTCCCGCTAAGGTGCTTGAGTACCCCAGGGCACCTTCTCTTTCGGCTTCGCCGAAATTCACCTTGCAGCGGTACTAACAAGCCTGCTTTCGCAGCCTTGAAGTGCCGGCCACGCACCATTGTTTCTCATACAATATATATGCAACGCACTTAGTTTGATCCTAAGTCAAATTTTATGTTTTAGCGATTACATTTATGGGAATATTTCAAAATCAAGAGGTGTGAGCTGCGCATAGCGGTTCCCAGCGTAGCAGCGAGCACCTACTTGTTTTGAAATATTCTGTGAAAAACATTTTGAGGATTTTTCATCATACAAACGGTAGCCTACCGTAGAATAAAAATCAAATAGGAGCCCGGTCCATATAAGACCGGACCCCTATTGTCCTTACAAA
>CAVBBU010000139.1:0-2830 GCA_963593765.1 Bacteroidaceae bacterium
AATTGAAGCAGGATTGTGAGAGTGCGAAGCACGAAACAATCCGTGTAACCGAAGGTTCGGGTGTTTTGACACCCGAACCAATATTTAATAAGTAATTTTTGATCGCCTGGTATGAGAAATCATATCGGGCGATTTTTTTCACTTCATAGGGATCTTGAGCGTTTTCGTGGTTTTAGTTAGGTGCGTTAAGTGTGTTAGGAGTGTGTTAGGTTGTGTTATGCAGGTGTTATGCAGGAAGACGACAATGTCGACATAACATCGAAAAGTATGCATTGACTAACTGGGGGGGGGTGTAGTAAAATACAAAGATATTTTTTATGTGATTTTTTTGTCAATCTAATAATAATTAATACTGCATTTTTTAAATCTTATTTATTCTGTTAGTAATAAACAGGGAGGATTCATTATGGGAAAACGCAAATCAAAGTTAAAAAGGCTTGCAGCACTATGGCTAAGCATAGCTATGCTATTTGGCTCGATCTATACGAGTAGTAACTATAGCTCGCTTGCTGACCAAACAGGTCTAAAACTACTTGAAAGCTTTAAGGCTGAAAATAGCAAAGGCAACGGTAGTAGCGATAGCTCGAATGGCATTACATCAGTAAAAGCAACAGCTGCAGATTCAGATGAGATAGGAGACGGCGATGTAATAGATGACACCGCCACTAATTCTGATGCCGATGGAGATGTGTCGACAGCTTCTAATGCAAATGCGATTTCGATTGCTAGTCTTACTTCTTCTACTGAGAAGCTTGCTATAGCAACTTCTCCAAATTCATATATTAAGCTTTTTGAGGATATGGATACTGCCATAACGGATCCTAGTGAATTTGCCATTGGTAAATATGGCACAAAAACCATGAAGATAGACTTCAGGTTTGATCCTACTATTGATATTCCAGAGGGACAAAGAGTTAATGTAGGTGGTGAGGTTGTTGTTCCTAAAGGCTTTACCGTTGACGAAACAACACTAGAATCAGATGATAACTGGGTGGTAACATCTACAACTAATGAAGATGGAGATACTGTGCTTGTATATAAAAGTCAGAACAAGCTTGTTTTCCTTAGGCAAACTCTTCTTATAGAGCAGGATGCACAGTATCTTATTAATAATCTTAGTACAGTAAATGAATATAAGTTTGCGTTAAAGCTATATATTAATTACGGAGAGGATAATCAAAAACTTATAGTAGAAAGCGATGCTGATGATGAAACTGCAAGCTTTTCATTTGAATTGGATGATACTGAGCCAAGTTGGGATATAGAGGTGGCAAATAACGGATATGTTTATAAACCAGCGGATTTTACAACATATAATAGCAGTGCAGCTGATAATGCAAATAAATCCTTTAGCACTGTAAGGACCTCTACTAAGCCATTTGAAAGCGGAATAGTTGTTAGATATCATAAAACAAAGGGGTATATGACAGATGACACCATTTTTAGAGTTATGACAGAGAGTCTTCCACGTTCTACTAGTAGTGGAAATCAAACATATCAGGTGTATATCAGATATATAGATGTTAATGGTAATGTTATCAACTTACCACTAAGCACGTATACCTATTACAATTATATTACGAGTGTAGTAAACGGAGAATATAAGCTTCAAGCGGCTGAAATATCTAATAAATCAACAACCGAACTTGTAAAGGAATTTCAGGTTTTAGCTGATTCGTCACCGAGCAATAGTACATATGGAGATATTTTATATAATGAAGGAACTCTTGAAATAAAAGTACTGCCAAATATATTATACAACAAGCTTTTTTATGACAATGATTGGGATGAAAATGCACGTATTACATTTACATCGGATTATCCTACAGCAGTGGTAAACAAGAATGGAGAAGTTTTAGTAAATGGAGATCCAATTACAATAAATATTGAAAATGGTACTGAGGATCAGATAATAGATTCCGCGAGTGCCTCTGCTCTTGATGGAGCGAGTGTTATGCAATACAAATATGGAACAGCATATAACTATTTCGATACAGTTGCTCAGACAATCACTATAACATATAATAAACAGACGGTAACAGACTGGAAGGTATATGATGATTTTGTATATACCATAGAATACAATGGAGAAAATAGATATGGGGAAGCACTCACTCCTATAAAACTTGAAGGCCTGACTACAGGTTATGAATATGGTCTCACTTACAGAATTTACATTAGAAATGCAACTAATGACAGTGAGAGAATAGAAACCATAGTGGGCATGAAAAATAGTACTGAGCCTTATCCATATACTCCATCAAATGCTGAAACTGTAATTGGAAATGGTCTAAAAACATGGAACAGCGATGGAGATAGACTATCGGGAACAGAATATGTTTATAAAATTGAGATTGTCAAGGATAAAGCTTCTGCAGGAAAATTTAGAACTTCAACTACACTTGGAACGACAACATTAAGAGCACAGCACTATAAGATAGATGGAAGTAGTGAAAATATACCAGATGGGACAAAAGTTCAGCTGAAAACAACAGTTAAGACTGGGAATACAACCTATGGACCATTTATTCAGAATATAACAACTGTAGAGAATATGGAGCACTTAGGCGATAGCTTAGAGCTAGCTACGGCGAGTGTCCCTATAAATATACAGGTTAACCATGCAACAAAGGATACTGGTATATTAGGTACATATACATTAAGGAAATATCTTCTGACTATGGACTATGATGTGGATGATCCGCCTGTGGTCGTTTTATCTGGTGATGGAGCAACCTTGACAGATAGGGTGTCTGCAACAAACCAAAAGCTTTTATATATAATTGGTGTTGATGAAAACAATGATGAAAAAATTTACGATGTAAGTGAC
>CAVBBU010000140.1:0-2792 GCA_963593765.1 Bacteroidaceae bacterium
CTTTAACCTACACAGACGTTGATACTAAAAAGGTTATAAGAAAAGAAGAAGGAAAAGTTGAAAGAGGAACAGATGTAGAAGCTTTTGCCCCATCCGGCTACATGCTTATCTCAGACGAATGCCTCTTTACAGCTGAAAAGGACACTAACACTTTTAAGGTGCAGGTAGAAAAAGAGGATGCCGCATCAAAAGAAAACGTAAAGGTAGTTAAGTACACAGCTACCTGTAAGACCGAAGACGGTAAGAAGATAAAAGAGTTTACAGGAAGCGCAGCCGTATCTTTAAGCGAGAATGTCGTAACAATAGAGCACTTTATAAAAGGCTACGCGCAGGTAGGTGATACTGAATTTCTCTTAAATCCTGAAGGAAACAATAAGATAACGCTTACCTATAGCGTATCTGAAAATAAGGAAGATTATAGGGAATACTTAGTGTACTTAACAGATATCTCCTCAATGGAGGTAATAAGGACTGATACTATAGAGACTTTCCTTGGAGATTACTTAGACTTTTCTAATTATGAAGCTCCAGATGGATACGAGGCTATAGGCATATTCCCGAAAAATATAAGAGTTCAGGCAGAAAACTCGAATAATAAGATAACGCTTTATTTTAGCAAGATTAAAGAGTCATCTGAGGATATTAAGTACGTAAATTGGACCGTAAAGTATGTTAATTACGATAACCCTGATGAAGAGATTTGGCCGTCAGAGACCGGTTCATCTCCTGTAGGAAAGTTCCCTGTCTACTTCTATAAGGAATTTAATCAGGCAAATAAGAAGTGGAGAGCAATAGACGACTCACCCCGCATCTTTACGCTAAAGGAAAATACGGACATGAACGTATTTACCGTTAGATTTAAGCAGGTAGGAGAGATTGAAAAAGAAAATACCTATAGGACTTACGCTCTAAGACTTATTGCAGAGGATACAAACTGCGTGCTTGGAGTAAGTGTAGGAGAAGGAGATGTAGGAACGAGCATACCTTTAAGAAATACTTGGGAATATTATCAGGGAAGCCAAAGCTCTTATACGATTAAATCAGAGTCTAATACAGAGGATATCTATTTTAAGAGAAATACAGTAGAAAAGCCCGATAAGAATGAGCATACGGATGACTATGACGGCTATGAGTTTATAGCTTTGTTTGTAGATCAGTACGGCGAGGCTGTATTTGACCCTGTAAGAGGAAAGGTCTGCGACGGAGATACCTTTTATATAGACTACCCGGATACTATTCTTCGTGACGGCGTAACGTATAGAGCTGATAAGAGCTCTCCGTTTAAGACAAGTGCCGGAGGAACAAGCTACAGACAGTTTGAAATTACTTATACAAAAGGTGATAACTCGGACGTTAAGCTTTCAAAGTGGCTTCAGACAGCTCAGGAAGCTAAAGACGCTTTCTGGGGAACTACGCCTTATAGATATGCCGTAAATCTAAAAGAATACGGTAGCTGGAATGACATAGGTCTTTACGTTGGCGTGGCTCCTAAGGACTCAACCGTTGAGATAAATGCAGTCACCGTTCCCGGATGGTTAAAAAGAGCTAATGAAGTAAATAGCTTTACTTTGTCAGAAGACAGCATGACTGTTACGCGCGAATATGACAAGGTAACGGATACTCCGTCAACTGATTACTTTGAAAGAGAGTATACCGTCTCCTTTACTGGAGAAGACGGAACGGAAATATTTAAGCCCTACACGGGCAAGGCTGCGTTTGAAAGGTTAAATCAGACTATAGACTACTACGTTTATTTCCCGCGCGTGGTAGTTGATAGTGCAGGTAACAGATGGAGAACAGACGAGGAAAGTCCTAAAAACATAGTTCTTCGCTGCAACAATGACTCTGATGATAACTTGCATACGATTTCCTACTACAAGATTTTTGATAATCCAAAGACGGAATTTTATGTAGAAAACGATGCCGATGTAAGAACGTATATGGCAGATGTGGGCTCAGTCATATATGACACTAAGCTTCACGATTTTTACCTTATCGGAAAAGACTATAATCCGTCTACTGCCGTTGTATCAGAAGTTCTTTACGGATACGGTCTTACTAATTATCAGGGAGCAATAGAAGACACATTTACGCTTAACGGAGTCACTTATAAGGTATTCCACTTTAGACTTTCCCGCGCGTTTGATGAGGAAACCTGCGACCATACTTGGGCATATGTTGAAGAGCTTCCGGGAAGCTGCCTTGTAACAGCAGAAACCACTCTTAAGTGCGAAAGATGCGGTGAGGAAAAGGTAGTCCTTAAAGGCGCTTTAGGCCATATCGACTATGACTATGACAGAACCTGTGATGTATGTAAGGTTCAGCTTTCAATAAGTGTCGGAGACTCTATCACAGTCCACTGGGACGGTGGAGATAATTACGATAACAAAGCTCTTGATATCTCATTTGCCTGCATAGGAACCGATGAAAACGGTAATTACGTGCTCTTAGCTGAGGACGATATTACGGCTAACACCTTTGGAGAGTATTCAAAGCTTAATAAGGGTTATTACTCGACATCTGACCTTAGAGCATTCCTTAGTGATGGCTTTGCTGACGGCTTATCTGTAAAGGATAACTTAATAGTTAAAAATAGCGAGAGAGTATCAATCCTTACAAAGGAAGAGTATGAAGCATACAAGGCTTCTGCCGGAACGACTTTCCTCTTCCCGGATGGCAATTTCTTACTAAAAGCTGAGGAAGAAGATACAGTCCTTACCACTCGGGGAACAGTGAATGTTTTAGATGCTAACAGCCAAAACGTCCGCCCGGTAATATACCTTCCCAAAACC
>CAVBBU010000141.1:0-2777 GCA_963593765.1 Bacteroidaceae bacterium
GCATTATATCTGATAACGTGGTAGAATGATAAGCATATAAATACGAGGAGAGCCATATAATGCTAATAATTGTTTTTGCTTTAAGTCTAGTCCCATCTATACTGATATATCTGATGCTTAAAAACAGAAAGCCGAATGATATAGAATATAAAAAAATGTGCAAAACAGCCCTGATAAAAGGTGCATTTCCAGGTGCATTATTTGTTATACTTTTTTCGGCAACGCTTTATACCTTTGAGATAGCTATGAGGCTTCTTGGAGCAAATGCTATAATACTAGCAATATATAATGATTTTGTTTTAGCTGCACTTTCTGAGGAGCTAGTAAAGTACTATATGCTAAGGACTTTGCTTAAGAAAAGCACCTATCCGTATTCGAGAACAGATATTATATCCTTTATGATGCTTATAGGCATAGGCTTTGGTATGTTAGAGGCACTCTGGTATGCCATCGGAGCAAATGCAGGAATGATGCTAACTAGAGGAATATGTGCCATGCACTGCGGATACGGCTTTATAATGGGTTACTTTGTTAGTAAGGGAATACAAACAGGAAATAGAAAGTATACTGTAGTTGGATTTTTTCTCCCACTCCTTTTGCATGGAATGTACGATTTTTGCTTAAGCGATACGCTAGCACAAATAAGCGAAGACTTTGCTTATATATCACTAGCTCTTGCAATAGTAGCAATCATCACATTAATTATAGCAATTGTATATATTAGAAGAGACAGGAAGCAGGCTGCTTATGAATAATAGAAAAGAGTACTGTGGACTTGATATACTGAAATTCGTAATGGCTATTTTGGTAGCTATGCGACATATGGTTCAGTTCTATTACTCGGTAGATGATAGGCTGCAGGTTATTGCTTTTAGGTGGCTTTCAAATCTGGCTGTTCCTGTCTTTTTTATAATCGCAGGCTTTTTGCTATTTAGAAAAATTTCCCATACGGATAAAGAAAAAGGGGGGAAAATAGTATCAGGCTACGCATGGAATTGCCTTAAGCTGTACATACTGTGGAGCATTATTTATCTTCCTGTTGATATTTACAACTGGAGACTTAGTGGGACTACTGCTATAGAGGCTATTAAGGAGTATATAAGATATTTCTTTTTTTCAAGCTCTATAGTTCATTTGTGGTACATGCTGGCATTAGCCGAGGCTGTACTTATAGTATGGCTTTTGTATAGAGTAGGATTAAAAATTTGGACTATACTTGCTATAACAGGAGCGCTATTTGTAGTTGGCTGCATTTGTGACAATTGGTATTTTGCGCAAAAGGCTCCTATGATTTTTCAGGAGTTTGTTTGGTGGTATGCTCCTAAATTTATGACTGCGAGAAATGGCATTTTCTATGGAGGCTTTTATGTAGCACTCGGGCTTTGGCTTTCAAAAAAGAACTGGCATATGCCTGCTCTTTTATCTGCTAGCCTTAGCGTGATATTTTTAGCCCTAATGTACAAGGAGGTTACACACTGCTTTAATACAAATATGGTATTTATGGCAGCACCAGCAGCCGTATGTATTACAGAGCTTTCATTAAGCCTTAATGTCGTTAAATCATATATATTTACTATTCTAAGACGGATGAGTGCATGGATATATTTTTTGCATATGTATTTCCTTTATGCTTTTGGACTTACAGCTATATGGTATCCTATGCAGCTTACTACAAGAAACATTACTATATGTCTTTTGACAGAGATACTTACGTTTTCACTTTTGATTTCTCTTTTGCAAAGTAAAATCAAGTGGCTAGGCAAATTAATTTAGATATTGTACTGCTATGCTTTTATGATAAAATTATATAGAGAGTTTTTAGTAGAGAACCTTAGTAAATGGAGAATCCTATGAAGAAGATAACACTTATAGTTCCGTGCTATAACGAGCAGGAGGCTCTGCCTGTATTCTATAATGAAACAACAGCTGTAATGAGGGAGCTAAAGTTTGATTATGAGCTTCTTTTTGTTAATGACGGCTCAAGGGATAGTACGCTTGATATTATAAAGGATTTTTCGGATAAGGATTCACATGTAAGCTATATTTCGTTTTCAAGAAATTTCGGTAAGGAAGCGGCTATGTATGCAGGCTTTTGCAATTCGGATGGAGCCCTTGTTGCAGTAATGGATGCAGATATGCAGGATCCGCCATCGCTTCTACCAGAAATGGTAAAGATTATTGAGACCAGAGAGTATGACAGCGTAGCGACAAGAAGAGTTAGTCGCAAGGGAGAGCCGCCTATAAGATCCTGGTTTGCCAGAAGATTTTATTCACTTATAAACAGAATTTCTGATGCAGATATAGTAGATGGAGCAAGAGATTTTAGACTTATGAAGCGGGAAATGGTAGATGCGATAGTAGCCATGAAGGAAACTAATCGCTTTTCTAAAGGTATATTTGGCTGGCTAGGATTTAGAACCTATTGGCTTCCTTATGAAAACAGGGAGAGGGTGGCCGGAGAAACCAAGTGGAATTTCTGGAAGCTTTTTAAATATGCTGTAGATGGAATAATTAATTTTTCAGAGGCACCGCTAAGTATAGCTTCGTGGTTTGGCATAATTATGACAGCATTTTCATTTATATTTTTAATATTTATAGTAGCAAGACGTTTGATATTTGGAGATCCGGTAGTTGGCTGGGCATCAACAGTTTGCGTTATTGTCTTTATCGGCGGCATACAGCTTTTTTGTATGGGAATTATGGGACAGTATATAGCTAAAAGCTATTTGGAAACTAAGAGACGCCCGCATTATATAATTGCGAAGACAAATAAAGAG
>CAVBBU010000142.1:0-2775 GCA_963593765.1 Bacteroidaceae bacterium
ACCGTATAGCCATCTGGAGTAGTCATGCCAATATAAGCAGCACCTGATGGACTAAACAGGTAACACTCAGCTGTTCCATCCTTATTTCCGTCTACCCATTCCCATTTGTTTGATAGCATGTAGCCATTTTCATCAAAATAGTACCATTTTCCGTCACTATCTTGCATCCATGCACTCTTTGGATATGACTTATCATCATTCTGATACCACCAACCAGTGCCATCTACTTGCCATACTCCCGCAAAAGCCGTTACTACTTGGCTTATTGACAGAAGCCCCGCCATTACTAAAACCTTTAAATTCTTCTTGTTTATCATCTTCTCAATTCCTTTCTTTTTTTATTTTGTGATACTTAGACAGATTAAATCTTGAAAAAGTTTCACCTTTTCGGAAAATTTTTTCAGAGAAGTTAAAGGTGCATAATATTTAAGCGTTTTCTGTAAGCAAATTCCCCCAAAGTCGGAAATATCAATCTGCTCACAAAATTTAATTCCACCTTTCAAAATGCAAGCACATTAAATTCGGCATTTTTTATGTTTCCGAAAAATATACCATGCTGTAAGTGCAATAACACAGTAAAAGCACGCAGTAAAAACGACTAGCAATAATTATCATTACTATAAAGCCTTACCTATAAACTCCCTAATCTCATCCTCTGGCACAGCCCCAACGGATTTAGCTATCGCTTCTCCATTCTTATATAAAACAAAAAGCGGTATGCTCTGAACTCCGTTTTGAATTGCAAGCTCCTGCTCATTATCTACATTAACCTTGCAAAACTTTACCTTGCCGTCATATTCTCCTGCAAGCTTTTCCATAAGCGGCGACATCATCTTGCATGGTCCGCACCAATCTGCATAAAAATCAACCACCACCGGAAGCTGTGACTTGATAACCTCACTATCAAATGTATCCTTTGTTATAACCTGCATCATACCTGCTCCTTTCTAGCAATAAACTTACATATATGCTGTCCCTTTTGTGAAAACTTTTCCTCATACTCCGTCATAATATTATCCGCAGCCTCTGCCTCACTGTGAAGATCTCTAGTCATATATATTATCTTCCAGCCTGCTGCCGGCACAGCCTCAAGCGAATAATCAAAAAGCCCTACATTGTCCGTTTTAAATTCTACCACGCCGTCATCAGCTAACACGCTCTCATACAGCTTCATAAATTTTCCTGACGTAAGCCTTCTATCCTCATGCCTTGCCTTCGGCCACGGATCCGAAAAATTAAGATATATCTTCTCTACCTCTCCCTTTGCAAATACCTCAGTTAGCCTAAGTGCATCCATACATATAAAATATAGATTATCTAGCGTTCCGCACTCTTTTTCTAGCTTATGCTTTCTTTGCACTGCCTTCATAAGCACCGTTTCATATCTTTCTATTCCAAGATAATTATGCTCCTTATCTCTAAGTGCAAGCTGTCTTATAAACTGTCCCTTGCCTGTGCCTATTTCTATTCTTATAGGATTATCATTTTTAAAAAGCTCGCACCACCTGCCCTTATATTCTTCTGGATTATTAATGCAGTCGCTACTTTCCTTTATATAATCCTCACTGCCTGCTATATGTCTTAGCCTCATATAAACTCCTAAAATGTTCTTAGTTAAGCGTTTTTTACTTCATAGGACGCACCTTCCTATGAAGTAAATAATAGCATTATTGCTATGACGGTTCAATTAATTTATGACTCTAAAAAGTTCTTAAGCCTTATATGCTCTACCGTGCTTGTAGAATAGTCTATGTCATCATTTGTTATAAGTATTTTTTTAATTGAATTATCAAGCTTATTAAATACCCTAAACTCTCTTTCATATGCCTTCTCATCTGCAACTGAATATGCAACCTGCATTAGATATAGCTTGCCATCCTTGCTGGCTCTAAAATCTATCTCTCCCTTTTCATGCTCATACACTGTTACCTCATAGCCCTTATATAACAATTCATTTAATACGATATTTTCCATGTTATGTGTTATATCATATCTGTTATCTAGGCATCTTATGCTGTTAAATGAAACATCCGCATTATATAGCTTTTGAAAATAACTCATTTTTGATTTTGTTTTTGTGCTATATTTTTCAATCGCTTCTACTACATATGCTTCCTTTAGATACTCTATATATTTTGTTACAGTTGGAATTGAAACCTGTATTTGCTGTCCCTTTAGATAGTCTACTATAGATTTAATGCTCACTATCCTCGCATTAGAAACAAGTATATAATCTACAACTCTCTCAAATATATCTCTCTTTCTTATTTGATATCTATTTTCGAGATCGTTATATATAATCGTGTCATTTAGGTCACTTAGATACCTTTTCATGCTTTCTATATCTGGCTGCGCTATAGCCGCTGGGAATCCGCCCCATACCAAATAATCGCTTATACTATATTCTCTTCCCAGCTCCTTCATATATTCTAATATCTCTTTATATACAAATGGTCTTATGCGAAATGAAACATATCTTCCGCTTAGCTCCTTAGTAAATTCCTTTGATAATAATCTCGAGTTGCTCCCTGATATAAATACCGAGCAGTCCATAAGTCTAAGCGATCTGCACGCCTCGCTCCACTGCGTAACATTTTGCAGCTCATCTAAAAATACATAGCAGCTCTTATTTTTCTTATGCTCTCTAACGTACTCAATAAGCTTTTCTGCATTTCCTATGCTATCTCTAATCGGCTTTAGGTCAAAGTCGAGGAAAATGCAGTCTGCTCCGCCAGATACAAGCTCATCATATACCTGCTTTAAAATTACAGACTT
>CAVBBU010000143.1:0-2746 GCA_963593765.1 Bacteroidaceae bacterium
ATCGTGGGTTATGCTGATGGTGTAGACAGTTTTGGAGCAGCTTTAATTTATTCATTATTAAATGATTATGATATGCAATCTGCTATTGAATTTGCTGTAGCAGCCTCGGCATTAAAACATTCGATAGAAGGAGATTTTAACCGCGTTATTGTTTCTAAAATAAAAAAACTTGCAGAAGGCAACGGCTCAGGCTGTGTAGTGTGTTAAGAATGATTTATGGAAATAAAAAGAGTAATTATTACCGGAGCGACTGGAGCTCTAGGAACAGCACTGGTCAAGGAGTTGATTGAGAATAATATTGAAGTGCTTGTGATATGTAGGAAAGGCTCTAAGAGAAATGGCAATATTCCTGAATCACCGATTGTACAGAAAATTTATTGCGATTTAGATGGCCTTGATACTCTGCGGAATGATACAGGTAAAGAGTATGATGTCTTTTATCATTTTGCATGGAATGGAACAATCAATCCTTATAGAAATGATATGTACCTACAGAACCAAAATGTTAAATATGCGCTAGATGCAGTGGACTGCGCTAAAAGATTTGGCTGCAAAAAGTTTATTGGAGCAGGTTCTCAAGCAGAGTATGGGAGATTTGAAGGCATCCTAGAACCAAGTACACCATGTTTCCCAGAAAATGGTTATGGAATTGCAAAACTTTGTGCCGGACAGATGACAAGAGAATATGCTCATCAGATTGGCTTAGAACATGTTTGGGCAAGGATACTTTCACTATATGGTCCTAACGATGGCACACAAAGTATGGTCATGTCCACAATAAATAAGCTTCTAAATGGTGAAATTCCACAGTTTACTAAGGGAGAACAGTTGTGGGATTATTTATATAGTGGCGATGCAGCTAGGGCATTTTATCTTTTAGGTGATAAAGGCATTGATGGTAAAACTTATGTATTAGGTAGTGGTCAGGCAAAGCCGCTGGCTGAGTATATAAAGACTATAAGGAATGCAGTTAATTCAGATGCTGAGTTTGTACTAGGCGCTATACCGTATTCACCAAAGCAGGTGATGCATTTACAGGCGGATATTAGTGTGTTGAAAAAAGATACTGGATTTGAGCCAGTTATAGATTTTGAAGAAGGAATTAAACAAATTATAATGATTATTAAAAACGGGGGGGTAATGCACTAATTATTGTGCATGCTGTACAAAACTTTGAATGGAGGTGTGCAGCATGATGAATAAGATTATCCAAGCTGATATGGAAGATATTTATTCTAGAAATATTGACTGGAATAAGCTTAAAGATAGAACGATATTGCTGACTGGCGCATATGGTATGCTCGCGTCATATATTACGCTCTTTATTGATTATCTTAATTCTCGTGGGTTCAATATTAAATTGATAGCATGCGTGAGGTCTAAAGATAAGTTTAACAGAAAGCTACAGCATATATGCAGACCTGATAATATATTGGTAGTGGAGTACCGGATGGATAGTGAATTAAAGATAGATGGTGATGTCGATTACATTATTCATGCAGCATCCTTTGCCAGCCCACAGCATTATGGTGTTTGCCCAGTTGATGTTCTCACTCCTAATATTATCGGGAATTATTATCTGCTTAAGCTGGCTAAAGAGAAAGCTGTTAAAGGATATTTACTGTTCAGCTCCGGTGATATTTATGGAACCACAGATAAACAATTAGTCACTGAAGATGATTTTGGCGGCATGGATACTCTTGATATACACAGTTGCTACAGTGAGAGCAAAAGAATGGCGGAGACTATGTGCAAATCATTTTATGTTCAATATGGAGTACCAGCTAAGGTGGCGCGCATATGGCATACCTATGCACCAACTATGGATGTAGAACATGATCCACGGGTGTTTTCCTCATTTGTGAAAAACATCATTCATGGCCAGAACATTGAAATGAAGAGTGATGGTTCAGGTCGCAGATGCTTTTGTTATATAACCGATGCAGTATCAGGGTACTTTAGCATTCTTCTGAATGGTGAACCTGGGGAAGCATATAACGTATGTAATTCTTCACAGGATGTAAGTATGGCTGAGCTAGCAGAAACTCTGGTGAAGATTTCTGGGGATGCTGAACTAAGAGTCATCCGAAAAGAAAGAGCGGCTGATGAGCATTATGTAGAAAACAATCTACTGACGAACAGAATACGGATTCCGTCGGATAAGAAGTTGAGAGAACTCGGCTGGGAAGCAAGGGTTGATATCGCTGAGGGATTTGGTAAAGTTATTGGATATTTGAAAAATATAGGTAACAAAGCAGTTTAGCAATTGTGTTCGCTAATTCGAAGTGTCACTAAAGTATAGGTTTTAATTGCTATATCGTATCTTAAAAATACTGAAATCACTTGATTAGCGCATAATTTAATAAATTTAAGCTTTTTTAAAAAAATGTCTAATCAAAATAGCAAGTTATATTGTCACTTTGTATTAGCAAGCACACAAATGGCATAACATACGCAATAGAATATCCTTTGCCTTATAAAGAAGGCGAATCACATGAACAATACTATCCTGTTCTTACAGAAGATAGTCAAAAAATGTATGATAAATATAAGGAACTAGCTGATTCTATTCCTGGGCTTATTTATTGTGGTCGTTTAGCTGATTTTAAGTATTATAATATGGAACAAGCCTTGGAAAGGGCGCTACAAATAAACAAAAACATAATCTAACTTTAATTTTAAATTTCAATAATAGCCACTCTTTTGAGTGGCTATCTTACATTTAGCACATATTTATCAGCTAAGC
>CAVBBU010000144.1:0-2675 GCA_963593765.1 Bacteroidaceae bacterium
GAATTAATTTCACCAGATCTTTGAAATTTAAATCACATATAAACAGTCGTATATCTCGAATAAAGTAGTGCTCGCAGTTACGCTGAGAACCGCTATGCACTGCTCACACTCTTTATTCGGATATACTCTAATTCGTAAGTTTAAGCATTTAAATACGAGTTTTACTATACAAGTCTTAAATAATAGAATTTATTTAATCCATGCTCCGCTTGCATCTACTGCATAGTTATCAGGTGTTACTGTATTTGCATACATAGAACCGAATGGACGGTTGCCCTCTATGTTGCTATAAATCCAGAAGCCCGTCGATGCATCAAAGCTATAGGTTGGTGCACTTGGTTCAGCTGCAAAATAATAGTCCTTACCATTTATACTTTGCCAACCTGTCATTGCCTCTCCTGTACTTGGAGATAGGTAGTACCAGTAGCCATCCTGTGATTCATTAAACCAGCCATACAGCTTACCCATGTTTTCATCACAGTAATACCACTTATCTTCTAGCTTATCATATATCCATCCAGTCTTTAGGTATCCGTCAGAGCCGAATGCATAATATCCATTACCTGCCTTTTGCCAAAGAACCTTCTCTACCTTGTTTCCATCTGAATCTGTTACAGTAGTTCCCTGTGCTATTATGCCGTCAGAATTTCTGTATTTCCACCCTTTAGAGTCTTTTATCCAGCCAGTATTAACATTTGATGAACTGCTTGACCTTTTATATCCACATACAGTGCAGACATTCCTGTTATCAAAAATGTGTGCTGCCTCACTTGTAGTTATCTTCGCTCCACAGACTGTACATGTATGCCAGTGAGTTGATGAATTATATGAGTATGTCGCGTCCTCAGTATGGTCTATCATAGGTATCTCTATTTCTGACATCTCACTAAACTTTATCTGTACGCCTAACTCCTCATATTTCTTTACTTCACAATCCTCATCAGTACATTTCCAGTATGCCTTATATCCAACCTTAGTACATGTAGGTTCAACCATTGCATGATTAGGCTCATCCGTAAAATTATGCTTCTGATTCAGATCATATCTGCATATTTTACAAACAAGATTTTCATCCCAATCATGCTCGTCCTTATCTAACTCAACATTATCTTCATTGTTCTCATCATAGCATACCTCACATGTCTTCCAGTGGTAATCATCATCAGCCTTATAGTTATCAGAAGGAGAATGTGCCTCTCTTGATGAAGTTTTTTCATAATTACAATCCTTGCATACTTCCCAGTGTTCATCATTAGTATGTGAATATTTGTATTCATGGTCATATGCTGTTGGTGCTTCTGTATATGGGTATATGCCATTACAAACTGTACATTGCCTGAAATGGCAATTAGAATATCCCTGTCCAATAAGAACATTTTTTGTTTCGTCGTCTAGGTCATTTAAATCAACATATTTTGTTGTATGCCCACCTATATCATAAAGCGTAGCCATATAGAACGGACATCCTATAGTTCCGGTAGCTAAATCTAAACCGACTTCACAAAAATGAGCATGATATTCATTTCCATCAGAATCCCTATACCTAAGATAAGTTTTGCCTTCCGATTTATGATCATGAGATATAGCCTTTGTAGCCCAAAAAGTATTCCCCATACCGGAAAGCCCTAAACTAGAAGCTACAGTGCTATTTAGTCTTCCTTCAAGCCATATTTCACATTTACTTACATCAAATCCCTTTGTTTCATCTAAAATAACCTTTATGTATTTAGTTGATGCTCCTCGCACAGTATTTATCTTAATACGATAATAATATTCAGCATCTGATTCTGTATCTATTTTATCATTTTTACCTTGCTGTCGTCCTTGTATGACAAGATATACTTCATCATAAAAAGTTTCTGAATATACTCCCTTCGCTGCCATTACAGTATTGTCGCTACTACGTATTATCGCTCCTAGCGTATCTTCTTGAGTAGCATATATAGGCTCACCTTCATTATAACCTATTATAGGCTTAAGAAAACTTGCATTATATCTATCTACCAACCTAAAATCTGTTTCTTCATATCCGCTAATTTCCTTAGGGTTCCAACTATCATCCTGATCTGTACCACAGCTTGCTTCCTCTGTAATTGGTACAGCTGACTTGAATAAGCCATAGTCTTTATCCGAACTATCAACATAAAAATGGCTATCAATATCACCTGCCCAATAAACCCAGTCATCATCTTCATCTGCATATGCCTTTATCCCACCTGTTAAGGGCGGAGCAAGACTAAGCACCATAGCAGCAGATAGCATCAAAGCCGCTGACCTTTTAAGTTTCTCTTTTATCATATCGCTACTCCTTTTTACTCTTTATTTTGTTAAATTTTTGTTTGAGTATATAGTACCCCCAACACCCCCCCCGTTTGTCAAGACTAACCTTAAATTTAGCTTAAATCCCCCACCTAAAATCCCCCCTAAAATTTTATACCTTATCAAAAAACGTTATTAAAAAAGGAGTTGTCTCACCATTGATTTAATCAATAGCATACAGCTCCTTTATGTTACTTATTATCGTTACTTATTATTTTGTACTGGTCTAATCCAAAAAGATCAAACATACATATATAATGCATATCTGCAGAGGGCTATAATATAATAAAATTTATTTACTTTCTTCCTGAGGCAGCTCCTTACGGATCTCCTTAGTCTCAATCTCCTTTAGAAGC
>CAVBBU010000145.1:0-2647 GCA_963593765.1 Bacteroidaceae bacterium
CTTAAAGCGTGCTGCTAAGAAGTACAATATTTTTGAAAAGGGTAAGGCAGAGGAAGCGGGAAGAGAGGCATTATTGATTCCAGAAAATATCACATGCCACATCTTCAGACATACAGCAGCCACGATTATGCTTGAGAGTGATGTACAGTTGCCGGATATTATGAGCATATTAGGTCATGTTGACTTAGATACGACATGTCAGCGTTATTGTCATCCAAGCATAGAGCACAAGCGTGATGTGATTAAGTGTTTGTCACTATAATAAAAAAGGACTTCGAAAGAAGCTTAACATTAAAAGAAAGCTTCCAACTAACCTTGAAAATTTTTATCCACAGGAGGGAAATGCATGATTAGTAATGATACTATTTTAGAGTTCAGATTGGTTTCTCGTAATCTTCTTATTAGCAGAGCCAGATATGAGTCTGCTAAAAGAAATGCCAGCGATTTTTCGGATGCAGATATAGAGAAGCTGAGAGTTGAGCTTGAGGTGGATTCTACAGAGTTCGAAAGAATCAAGGCACAGCTTATATCTGATATTAGCGATATCCCAGATACATTTGTCAGAGGCTTAGCTGAAGACCACTATCTTAGAGGTGATACAGTTAGCACACTCGCGACTAGATATGGCTATAGCGACGACACTATCAAGAGATATTTAAGAAAGTCACGCTGCAGTTGATAATAGCAGCTAAGGAAAAGTTTTAAAGGGCATGGTTACTTTATGTCATTATAGCCTTTAACTGAAGCAATATAACCCCTTCGTTCTAGAAAAGTAAGGAGGGGTTGTTTTGCTGTCAAATTTCAATAAGCAGTTCCGCTTCTTTGTTTATTAAATGTCTTAACTGATTAATTTAAAGACGGTATTTATCACTGTTAGACTCGACTGTCCCAATAATCAATTCTAAAACTACCACTCCTTGCACCATAGTGCAACTATATTCACCATCAAAGTATAGAATAAAATCCAATCATCAGAAATAAACATTTCAAAAGAAAAAGGAGGTGATGGACATAGGATGCGAAAGAAGCCATTTAGGAAAATAATGGACTCCATGGTCTGGACGATACCGCTTATGTGGGGCGCAATACTTGCATTTGTCAAGACTGAGTGTCCGGAACTATTACGGCAAAAAATCACATATACTTACGCACTTTGCGCAGCTGTCATTATATATCTATGGCTTTCGATTGAGTCAAAGCGCAGAGCTTCACCTGATACTATGCTGGAAGAAAAGTACAGAGCACAATACAAAGCTGTAAGCAGAGCACTTTGCTCGAAAAAGCCGAATGGGATAATTTTTGGCAAGCAGGGTAAAAATTACATTCGTAAGCCTATAGCTGATGATGGCCATATCTTAGTGATAGGTGGAAGTGGCAGTGGTAAAAGCAGCGCCGGAGCTATAGTAGCACTGCTTGCAAATCCAGATGTGCCTGTGATGGCTGTTGATATTAAGGGGGAGCTAAGCTATAAGGCTACAAAATTGAGTAATCCAAAGGTGTTGGTGGTTAATCCCGCTGATCGCTATAGCGCAGGCTATGATCCTCTGTATAAGCTGTCTCCTGATAGTTCTGAAATGCAGATTTATGACACTATGAGGCTGATATCTATATCACTGATTTCACTTCCAGCTGATGTTAAGGACCCATTTTGGAAGACTTCTGCACGTAACTTACTTACAGGATTGCTCATCTACTACTATAAGTCAGGTGTTAAGAATTTTATTGGACTGGTAGATGCAATATTAAGTAAGCCTGTAAAGGAGTCTGTAGCTGAGATTATGGAGCATGCGGCATCAACTACTACAGAGTATAAATATATGACTCAGTTTAGTGATCTCGCTGATGATACGCTTGGAGGCATTGTGGTGGAGATGCTTAATCCGCTTTCCTTGTTTGCAAATGATTTGGATGTGCGCTACGCACTGCGTGATAATCCAGTAAAAGCAACTCCAGCTATGCTAAATGAGGGTTACAGCATTTACCTATCGATCCAAGAACATCAGCTTACTGCTTACTACAATCTATTGCAACTGATGCTGAATGAGACCTTTCATGAGTTGGAACAGAGACCAGAAAAATCAGGACAAATCTTGTTTATTCTCGATGAGCTTCCAAGACTGCTCTCAGCCGGACGTATAGAGAAACTGCTTGACGGTATGAAGACACTTCGCAGTCGCCGCGTCACGCTTTATTTGATTACTCAATCAGTAGAAGCATTGATGAGTGCTTACAGCGATAATCAGGCTATGGATCTGATATCTAATTGTCCTTATATCATGGTTCTTGATGCCAATTCAAGCAGGACTCAAAAAATGATTATAGAGTGGGCTGGCAAATATTTACATCGTAAGAATACCTGGAGTAGTCAAACTTCAAAAAACAGCATGAGTATAAGCTACGAGGACAAAAATCTTGTTGATTCTACAGATATCATGCAGCTCAAGCAGAAAAATCAGGTCATGCTGGTGAGTCCATATGGGTTTTATATCATCGACAAGTGTCCTTATTACACTGACCCTATTATGTCAAAATTATCAGCTGACTGCATTACATGTAATGATGCAATAAAAAATATTAAATCAACTCAGATAGGAGGATATGGGAAATGAAGATGAGAATTGAACTTAAGACGGGAACTGTTGTTGTG
>CAVBBU010000146.1:0-1532 GCA_963593765.1 Bacteroidaceae bacterium
CTGAAAGCCTTATTTCTCTCTGCTGGATCATCATAGCGGTGTATATATTTCATCATTTGTGTAGCGTTTACAGAACCCGCTACACCTAGGTTACATAGGTTTTTGACGAAGCTTTGCGCTCCGTCTTCCCCAAACTTACGCTTTAGCATACTATACTCTTTCAGGCTTTTCTGGAACCATTGATTATCTATGTCGTACACTGGCTCTTGATCTACTATGTAGGCTATGTTTACTGGGATACCATGTATGAAGAAATACTTACACTGTTCTGTACAGGGCTTGTCCTAGTATTGTAGAGATAAGAAGTCTGCGTAGTATAGTATAGCACTCATTTCAGCCTAATTCATTTCTTTCTCGATGTTTTATATATACACTCAGCAATGTAGCCAACTAAGTATGCGTAGGACTCAGCACTATCATCGCTATACTTAACTCCGCATGATCCAAGTATATCCATAGTAGCATGTAGGGACTCATGAGCAAATGTATTTACATTATCTGCGTCATCCTTTAGGGCGTTTAGGATTATGATAATACAATCCTTCTTCTCCTTCTTATCCCAAGCTCCTGTAACAGTGTAGGCTGTATATTCGGCATATTTATCATCTAGGATAGACGTATGGTCTTCTCTCCACTCAAACTGCTTATCTATTACACTCTTATCTGGGTTAAGTATAACGTATATATCAAAACAGTACACTGTACTATACTTGTCTATTATGCATTTCTGTTTCTTATCCATACTGTATATTATTAGTCTTACTATACTCTACTAAGCTTATATTAGCTGTACTATACTGTGCTAAGTATTATATATCCCTACAATACTTACTAAGCTTATATAGTATATATTACTCTCTACTATACTTATATAGTCTTATATAGTTGTACTACTAAAGTAGAACTCCTAAAGAGAATATATAAGAGAAAGGGTTCTTACACTCATCAGACCCCCTACTATCCCCCTAACGTAAAAATGCTCAAAAAGTTGCATATTGTACAGAAAAGTGCAGTTTATGCAAAAATTTTTAGGCGTTTGCAACCATTACAAACTAAATTTGCGTTATGGCGGCGTAAAACAATAAATTTGATGGATATGACAAAGATTTTAAAGGTTACTAAGCCATTCTTTGTAATGGAAATTGGCGACACATTCGAGTATTCTGAGGATACAAAGGACTACAAGAGTGCGTATAGCGAGGAGCACAATAGCTCAAATGAAGAGAATTCCACGGTTGTTTCCTCATACAATTCGGTTTATACAATTTCTGAAGATTACGCAAAGATGCTTATCGAGAATGGTTATCTTGAAGAGGTCACTCCAAACGACAAGCGTTTCGTAAACATCTTTGACGAGATAGATGATTTGCTTATCGAATATGATCAGGAGTTGGATGTTCTGCTGGCACAGGTAGATGATACTCCTCAGTGCTTAAAGGTTGAGAAAGAAACCGTTTTGCGTAATATGATTAAGTTACTCCAGCACCTTAAATCGTTGAAGAAGTAATATGGAAGAAGAAAAGATGATAGAC
>CAVBBU010000146.1:1542-2601 GCA_963593765.1 Bacteroidaceae bacterium
GACCAGACCCAGTTGGCAGAGGATTTGTCCTCAAAGATCAAATACGATTTTACCAAGCAGTTCTTGGTTAAGCCTCTGGATCCAGTAATGGTTAAGAAGAAGATCTCCGAGCCCGTGGCTAAAGATACTAAGCCAAAGAAGGACGAGGATGGGATCGAAGCAGTTGACTATGATGAAGTAAAGGAAGAGATTAAAGAAGTTGAGTCAGATTATAAGAGAGGCGTAGTTCTTAAGCTCCCGTTTAGTTATACTCATCCATACGATGATGATAAGATTAAACAGATGCCTATTAAGGTTGGAGATGTGATTATATACAAATCATTTAGGATTACGTACTTCGACTTACTTAAAGACTCTCAGCTTGTAGATATTTACGACATCGTAGCAGTTGAAGAAGTTTCTGAGTAATGAATATCGATAAGGTTTGTAAAGAGATCGGCGGTAAGCTCAACGAAGACCCAGAGTTGGTTAGGCAAATAGTAATGCACCAATTCAAGTTCGTTGTAGATGTTATGAAAGATCCAGATGACGCTAGAGATGTGCTAATAAACAAACTTTTTAGATTTAAACTCAAGGGAAGATTTAAAGAAAATAAAGCAAAAGATTATAGTCCATATGAAAAAGATAATTAACACTGGTCGTACCCCAATTATGGTAGACACAGACACATTTGAGGTAAGCACACTTAAGAGAGGTCCTAGAGCAATTGATGAGATTTACGTAATTCCAGATGATGCTACTATAGAGTGGGAGAAGGTGAATCAACATTCAGAGAATAGGACAGTCGAGGTTAAGAAGGGTGACATCATGATTACTTTCTACGACGCAGACTATGCAACGGATTTCGTTATTGTGAGCAACGCTGACGAGTGGAAAGCCGCAATCGACAAGTTTAATGAAGCTGCTCAGAAGAGAAAGGAAGAGTGGGCCGCTAAACAGGCTGAGTGCAAGGACTGCGATACGCCTAGTGGCTGCTAATCGAATTTAATCGCGAGGTCAATAAACATTTAAATTATGAAGAAGGTTATAAAGACAACAAGTACACCTGCTCTCGTAGTA
>CAVBBU010000147.1:0-1562 GCA_963593765.1 Bacteroidaceae bacterium
ACATAAGGATGACTGGAAAATATATGGACAATATATAGGGCATGATACATGGGAATATCCAGATGGTTCAACTGATGTATACGATCCACATAATGAAACATGGGCTAATGGTGGTCCAGATGAGTGGGCTAAAGAAAATGTAGTAGAAACAACTCCTGAAGAAACAAGCGAAACGTAAACGTCAGAAGTAGCAGAAACCGAAGAGGCAGCCCCTGAAACAAACAAAGCATCTTCTACCGTAATCGTAGTTGTAATACTACTTATTATGTTTGCAGCTGCTGGAATAGTTGTTTACATCAAGGTAAGAAACTTCAAAAAAGAAAATAATCTATAAAATCTAAAATAATTTTTATTAAAAGAGCCTTTCGAGGCTCTTTTGGTTAAGACTTGTATTAATTTGCAGGTCTTTTTTCTTTTTGGTTTTCAAAGTTAAACCTCATTTCTAATAGAGTAAGTTTCGGTATATAATATAAATAAGATAAGAAGCCATTTACAAGAGATGATTGGTATAAGGCATCTAGTAGAGTGCTGCTAACAAAGAATAAAGATGATGAAGTAATAGACCTTGATAGAGAGGTAAACGGATTCTTGTATGTAAGAGATGAAGAGACCGAAATCGAAGGATTTATACTAAAGGAAGCTCTTGAGGAGAAAAATTAATATAAGAAATTAATTTAGGAAGCCCTTCGGGGCTTCTTTTGTTGTATACATCTAAATATCTGTGTATACATAAGCCTAAAAGCTGTTAATAATAAGAAAACGGAGTATAATATTATACAAAAATAGAGCAAAAATAAAGAAAAATCGCATAAAAATGCACAATATACCCCCATAAAAGCACTGGCAAATGATTTTTCTTATTTTTCAGTTTTATTTATTTGGAAAAATATCATAATTTTCTCGAAACAGTGAAACTTTTTCAGGATTTAAACTGTCTAAGTATCACAAGTAAAAAAAAGAAAGGAAATGAGATTATGATTAAGAAGAAAAATTTAAAGGTTTTAGCAGTAACAACAGCTCTTGCAATAAGTCAGGCTATGACAGCATTTGCAGGAGAGTGGAAGCAGGATAGCACAGGATGGTGGTATCAAAATGATAACAGTACCTACAAGGCAAACGAGTGGTTTCAGGATACAGACGGCTCTTGGTATTATCTAAATGGCAATGGTTATACCGCAACTAGCTGTTGGCAGCAGTTAAATGGTGCATGGTATTATTTCGATGCATCAGGAAGAATGCTTGCTAATAAGTGGGAGTGGATAGATGCTAACAAGGACGGAACAGCAGAGTGCTATGGCTTTAGTCCATCGGGAGCAGCCTATATGGGAGTAACTACGCCAGATGGATATTCGGTAGACAGTAGCGGGGCATGGATAGTTGGAGGCATTCCTCAGACAAAGCAGGTTTCAGTAGGTCCTGGTGGCACTACCACAAAGACAACCACAGCCTCATTTAGTGGAGGCGGATCTGGCGGCTCTGGTGGTGGCGGCGGATCATCATCAGGCGGTAGCTCATCAGGTGGAAGCAGCTATGTAGATAAAGATTGGTCTGATTATTCAGAT
>CAVBBU010000147.1:1572-2549 GCA_963593765.1 Bacteroidaceae bacterium
CAACAAAGACGACCACAAGCTCATTTAGTGGAGGTGGATCTGGCGGCTCTGGTGGTGGCGGTGGCGGCAGCTCATCAGGTGGAAGCAGCTATGTAGATAAAGATTGGTCTGATTATTCAGATAGTACGTCAGGCTATGTTAACGACTTTGAAAATGGAAATCGTAGCTTGATGTCTGCAAGCCAGTGGAATGAGGTAAAATCTGCAATCGAGGATTTTAAAGATAACTACAATATTGATAATATGTCTGATTTTGAAAAGGAAATAACCATTATTCAGTGGCTAGTTGAAAACTGTGCCTATAATAAGAAGACAACTAATTGTGCGACAGCGTATGGTTGTATATTAGAAGGTCAGGCAAAGTGTGCGGGATATGCAGATGCATTTTTACAGACTGCAAAGCTTTGCGGACTTGATGCTAGATACGTTTATAACTCTACACACGCATGGAATTTAGTAAAACTAGATGGTGATTGGTATCACGTAGACGTAACATGGGAAGATCCAGGTACAGGAGATACTGAGTATGGATTTGGAAAATTAAGAAACGACTATATCAATCTAACAGATTCTGCAATAAAGAAGGTTCGTTCTCATACTACTTGGACAAAAGCAACTATAAAGGCAACTGGTACAAAATACGATGCAGCATATGTTGCAGAGTATATGAACAAGGAAGGAGAAAAGATTTTCAAGGAGGAATTGCCTCAGTTTTATGAAGATGTTAAGAAATTGGAGTCTGACTATAAGTTAAAAACAGATGAGACTAACTATGAAAACGAGCTTATAAAAGCTATTGAAGAAATTAAGGTAAAAGGGCCTGGAACATATACATTTATTCTTTATTCAGCCAGTGCTAAAAATGCTAATGGATTTGATAAATTCTTAAATAAAATTCATGCGTTAGGTGATAAAGGGAAAAACTACAGCACTGAATTATGCACAAGCCAATATTCAATACATAAACCTTATTATGGA
>CAVBBU010000148.1:0-2530 GCA_963593765.1 Bacteroidaceae bacterium
ATTTTTTTGCCAAGCAGTTTTTAAAGCACTGCTCTGACCTTGCTATGCTTGCAGACATACTAGGGCATAGCAATATAGAAACTACAAGAATATATCTAAGAAGTACTCAGGAGGAGCAAAGAACTATAATAAACAATATCGTAAACTGGTGAGAAATGTTTTGAATTTTCATCCTTGCATATGTTGTACTTTTGCAGTATAAGGTGTTTGTATAATCCCAACAGCTACCTCAATGTACCCTTAAAAAGATCAAACCAATTCACCTGTTTATTTTTCAAAAAATATTGATTCTGTAATAAAAGAATGTTATCATATAGGCACATTGAAAAGTGGTAACACACTTTAGTGAGCGGGGCTAAAAGGCTTCGCTCTATTTATTTGTACCAGTTATCTATTACTTTGGTTAGAAAAATTAAAGATGTCTGTATCAGTTGATTTGAATCATAATAATTAATATTTCTTTTAATTCTCTTAGATAAGCTTAGCAAGCTTTTGCTAGTGGCTCCCTGAATGTCATTGCTGGTGACATAGATCTTATGTGCATATAGTAAGGTTACAATTTGTTGTATACGAGCATTACTCATTTTAACCCTTCTTGTGTTTTTAGAAATGTTATTTATATTTGCCAATGCCTGAGAAACCATTGTCCTAGTAGAAATAGTTGCTGTATTAGCCCTAAGATTATTCAAAATACAACTACTATGTGCTGCTGCATTTCTAATATCTTTACATGACTTAAGCAGATAATGCTTATTTTCCATATCTTTATCTGCAAACCTTAAGGAACAAAATTTATAAAATGCTATCAGCCAGCCAAAGGATATGATTTCTAGGAAAGCCCATATAGGATAATTCTCGTTATATTTATCTTTTATACATGATAAGTATATAGATTTTGTATTTCTGGATAATTCATCACGCAATCGTTTAAACTGTTTATCATCTAAAGAATTTTGAAAATCAGAGCACATAGCATATCCGTCCTCACCCTGTTTGATTGCATAGTTAGTAAGCTCCAGTTTTACATAGTGTTCTATGTTAAGAGTACATTGCAGCAAAATATACCGTAGCTTCATATCAATAATAGCCAAATCCTTAAGATAGGCAAAATCTAAAGCTATATATTTTCCATTGTTTTTGCCGCCCTTGTATTTATCATAATTTTTACAGTAAGACTCAATTTTATAGTAATAGTTATTTAAGGCTAAATACTTTACTGCTTCAGCTTCAGAAACAATATTAAATGATATTCCTTGTTGTTTTAGATTTTCTAGTTGATTAAATATATCAAGCATAGTTTTAACCTTTCTTGCAATTATAGCTCTACTATCATTATATCTATATAAAACAATATTCTTTGAAGTTTAATACACGGAATCCAATAACCGGACGCTAGGAACTACTATGAATTATGTACTTTAGAATCCTTGATGAATTTTATTAGAATTAATGCTTGTGATTACTTTGATTTTCTATCATATATTAGTATAAAATTTCTTGATTAGCAATCAAAACTTTTATCTAAGGTATTCTATCCTCAAACCGCAAGCTTACTTGCTAACAATATCCTCGCTGCGTAAGCTTGCAATCGGGGAGAACTGATATATTTCACGACTACTGGCAGGAGTACCGAACAAAGAATAACAACTCACTGAAAAACAAATACAAAAACAGGTATTTATTCAAAATATTTTTTGGTACAAAAACAAGAGGGCGATTTCTCGCCCTCTTGCCGCAATTAGAGTTTGTTTTTTATCGTCTACTTGATTGGTAGATTATTTCTCGACATAAGCACCTACAAGCTCAGAATCCTTTACAACAAGCTTAACATCGTTGCCGTCCTTCTTAGTACCTGACTTTATAAGTGAACCGCTAGATGAAATTACTACATAAGAGTCTCCCTCATCTAAATCATCAAGTGCAATAGCACTCTTAGAGCCATCGTACTTAGTAGATTCCTTAGCGCCAGTAATAACTGCATTTGTTGACTTAGCAATCTTTCCAGTTATAAATCCATCTTCGCAGACATATATATCATACTTATCATCTGAATCTGCCTTTACCTTACGACCGTTAACATAGTAAGCATTGTCCTTCTTACCACATATACCAGCACCCTTGAAAGAACCAGAGTTCTTAAATCTGAATGAATAAGAATCGCCATCTACAGTAACTGTCTGATTGCCGGTCTTCATAGCACCATCTGTCTCTTCATCACCGAAATAATAGAGGCCTGTCTTAGTAGTACCATCGCTTGCCTGACGCAGATCTTCCTCAGTATCATCTCCATCATCAACATCATATACCTTAGTCCAAGCATCAAGTTTGCTCTCATCATCTATTTCATCTGACCAGTCATCTAAATCTGTGCCATCAAACTCTAGATAACGAAGACCCCAAAGCATCTCGCCCTGCTCATCAAAAGCATACTTCTTACCATTGATAGTCTTGATTGCCTTAGCATAGAGCTTACCTGAGCCATCTGCATAGAACCATCTAGCGTTGTCATCATTATCCTCTGAATCAGCAC
>CAVBBU010000149.1:0-2502 GCA_963593765.1 Bacteroidaceae bacterium
ATAAGATATGTGCATATATTTATTCTATAGCAGATCTATGCAATGGCTTTTATCATGATGTAAAGATACTTTCGCAGGAGGATGAGGCTAGAAAGAGGTCTTATCTTTATACTATGATAATAACAAGAAGAGCCTTACTTGATGCTATACATATGCTAGGAATAGAAGCACCAGAGGAAATGTAATACTTGATATGGCAGGACAGAATATGGAAAGCAAAAAAACAGACATTACAGGAATTCTTATACTTACACTTACAGCACTTATTTGGGGAAGTGCATTTGTCGCACAAAGTGTAGGTATGGACTATGTTGGACCTATTACCTTCAACATGGCTAGATTCTATATAGGCGGTATAGTTTTGATACCGTCTATTTTTGTTATAAAAAAGATTACAAGGTCAAATGTGGGCATAGATAAGGAAGAGCTTATAAGACAAAGAAAAGATGGCTTTATAGGTGGCATATGCTGCGGCTGCTGCCTTTTTGTAGCAAGCCTTTTGCAGCAGATTGGTATAATGGGAACTACAGTAGGAAAGGCAGGCTTTATAACAGCACTTTATATAGTGATAGTGCCTATAATGAGTATTATGCTTGGAAGAAAAACTAAGCTTATAGTTTGGATTAGCGTATTTATAGCTACAGTAGGCATGTACCTCTTATGCATTAACGAGGGCTTTACTATATCAAGGGGCGACTTCTATGTATTCCTATGTGCGATTGCATTTTCCGTGCATATATTGGTTATAGATCATTTTACGCCTATGGCAGACGGAACATATATATCATGTGTGCAGTTTTTTACAGCCGCTATTCTTTCAACCATACTTGCCGTGATTTTCGAGGGAATAAACCTTGAGGGGATTATGCTGGCGGCTAAGCCTATATTATATGCAGGAGTATTTAGCTGCGGAATAGCATATACACTTCAGATAGTAGGTCAAAGAAGAGTAAGTCCAAGCATTGCCCCCATGATACTTAGCCTTGAGTCTGTTTTCTCACTTTTATCAGGCTGGGTTATCCTAGGGCAGAGCCTTTCGACAAGAGAGCTGCTTGGCTGCCTGCTTGTATTTGTTGCAATAATTTTGGCACAGCTGTAGTATGATAATTATTTGTCAAGATGTTTAAAAAAAAGAACATTAGTATAGACTAATATTATATAGAATAAAAATATATTAGTGCTATACTTTTGTATATATGAATTTTTAGTTCGCTTGAACTAAAATCTTTTTTACTTCATAGTAAATTGCATCCTATGAAGCAGGATTCGTATTTATTATTTTTGTAGGAGGAATTAAGATGGGATTAGCGACTTTTAAAGGCGGAATCCATCCTTACGAGGGTAAGGAGATTTCTATGGATAAGCCAATCAAAGAATTGCTACCTAAAGGGGATTTGGCATATCCTCTGTCTCAGCATATAGGTGCACCAGCAAAGCCTATAGTTGCAGTGGGAGACAAGGTACTAGCCGGTCAGAAGATAGCAGAGGCAGGAGGCTTTATATCTGCAAATGTTATATGCTCTGTATCAGGAACAGTTAAGGGCATAGAGCCTAGACGAGTTCCAAACGGTTCTTTGGTTTCATCTATCATAGTGGAAAATGATGGAGAGTACAAAACGATAGATGGAGTTGGGACTGATAGAGATTACAAGACATTATCAAAGCAGGAGATAAGAGATATAGTTAAAGAAGCTGGCATAGTCGGCATGGGCGGTGCAGGTTTCCCAACTCATGTTAAGCTTACGCCTAAGGATGATAGCAAGATAGATTATGTACTTGTCAATGGTGCCGAGTGCGAGCCGTATCTAACCAGCGACTATAGAATTATGCTTGAAGAGCCGGAGGCAGTTGTTGGCGGACTTAAGATAATGCTTAGTCTTTTTGATAATGCTAAGGGCTGTATATGCATAGAAAATAATAAGCCAAAGGCTATAGAAAAGATAAAGGAATTAGTTGCAGCAGATCCTGAATGTGCAGGAAGGATAGAGGTAAGAGAGCTTTTAACTAAGTATCCTCAGGGTGGTGAGCGCTGCCTTATTAATGCTGTAACAGGAAGAAGACTTAATTCATCTAAGCTTCCTGCAGATGTTGGCTGCATAGTAGATAATATAGATACAGTAGTTGCTATATATATGGCGGTTGCAAAGAGCACACCTCTTATGCGAAGAATAATAACAGTTACCGGTGATGCTATAGCGGAGCCTGCAAACTTTAGTGTTAAGACAGGAACTAACTACCTAGAGCTTTTAGATGCAGCAGGCGGCTTTAAGGAAGAGCCTGAGAAGGTATTATCAGGCGGACCTATGATGGGCAATGCACTTTTTGAGCTAGACCTTCCTGTATCAAAGACAACATCGGCTATTACATCATTTATGAGGGATCAGGTTGCAGCAAGTCCTACAACTGCATGTATCCACTGCGGAAGATGCGTAGGAGCATGCCCTAGCAGACTTGTTCCGCAGATGATGATGAAGGCAGCTAAGATTAATGACCTTGATAAAT
>CAVBBU010000150.1:0-2452 GCA_963593765.1 Bacteroidaceae bacterium
TTTTAAATTTTATTAAATTTTAATAATTAATCATTCATATCCTTTAATGATTCAGCATCAGGATTCTTGAAGTTACCCTTTAAGAGTATATAAAGAACGATTCCTACGATAAGACCCCATGTTGCACCCTTTGTTGCAAGTACAGCAGCCATAACACCTGTAACACCTCTCTCAAGGTTAGTTGTGATCATAGCAAGACCGATTCTGCAGCATACATAACCCTGAACAATAAGGGTAAGTGATAATGCAGCAGGAAGTATAGGCTGTACAAATGATGCAACAGGAACTAAAGCAACACAGATAAATGTCATCCATCTAAAAGTACCAACACCACCGAAGATAGAATCCATTGATTTTCTGCCGTCTTTGTATCTCTCTGATACGGATGCTGTAACAGCAGCCCATAACGGACCAGAAAGCGAAACATAAGGACAGAAGAAACCTTCAATCACATTTCTTACACCACTTATGATGTTTGAACGGTTAGCATTGAAATCAACCTTCTCATCAGTTCTAACCTTTGCGGCCTGACCGATAAGCTCATCACTTGAAACGAAATCACCGAATGCAATAATATAAACAGCTATTGCGGTAGGGATTACAGAGATAAATTTCTGAACACTTGGGAAACCAATTGCAAATGGACTTAATGTGTTCCAGATTGTTGCAAAATCAGGAATCTTAATGATCGAACCAAGTACAAGGTTAGGAGGCGGAAGCTCTCCTGATAAAGGTCCGATTATAACTGCCAATATAATAGCAGGAAGCATTCCGAAGTTACCTATAGCATATAAGAATTTATTTTTCTTTTTCATCTTTCTAAATGCTATAGAGAAAAGCAGGAAGTAAGCAAAGATACTTCCTATTCCTACTGTTATAGGATACAAGCTGAATCTTCCTCCATCTGCAAACTCACCCATAATAGCTGAGAAGCCTGCACCAAGAAGAATACCTGCCTTGATGGATTCCGGAATCCATCCGATGATCTTACCGGCTGCTCCTGAAATACCCATAATAAGGAATATAATACCTACCACAAGCTGAAGTGCGATAAGTGTTTGTATTCTTTCCGTTCCTTGTTCACTTAACGTCAAAAAAGCCGTAACAAGAGGAATTGCAGGTGTTATCCAACCAGGAACAACAGGATCTCCGAGTAATGAATGAAGATTGTAGAGCAATCCGTTTATGATAACCATGCTCCATGCAACTTCATAAGGTACTCCAAGAACCTCTTCCAGTACCGGGATAGCTCCCAGACATGTTGCACACATCAAAATAGCCTGCAAGCATTCTGAAATTTCCCAACGATAGTGGATAAAAGGAATTCGGATTTTAAAAATCCCGGCCGGAATATATGGCTGCTCCGCACCGTCTTTTCGTTTTAGTGACATAAACTACGCCTCCTTTTAAAATAATAGTGTCAAAACAAGTTTCCCCTCTCAAGGGAGGCTTGATGTGAAAATATAGCATTTCGTCACATATGTATATTATATATTTTGTATAATATTTATCAATTGTAATTTTATACTAAGTTTTTATAGAATTTTAATATATTTTTATACAATTATAACATATGTTTATATTGTCAATCTTTTTTAAGTAAAGCGATTTGTTTTTGTGCATAAGTACTAAATAAGTAAATTATAGTTCAATTAAAATATAGTGCAGATAAAAAGAAAAAAGAGCCTTATCCTCTTCCCGGGTAAGACTCCTTTTTTGTGAACTGATCATTTTTTAATATGTATCTCAGGAATAGCAAGAGAATCATATGATATTGATCCTTCTTCCTGCGTTTTATCTGATATATCTTCTGTATCTTCTCCGGTTATAATTTCCGGAACCGCAAGATTATCATATTTTATATTGATCTTGTTCTTTTTACCTTCTTTATCTGCTGTATTATTTGATGACATATTTTTTACCCCCGATCATCTTAATTATAAAAAGTTAATAAAGAATGTTATTGTTAAACTATTAAGGAAATCCGCAAACAAACTTCCAACTATAGGAATCAGCAGATAAGCCTTAACTGATGGTACATATTTATCACAAATAGCCTGCATATTCGCCATAGCATTTGGAGTTGCTCCCATTCCAAAGCCGCATGTTCCGGCAGCTATAACAGCCGCATCATAGTCACGACCCATTATATTAAATACGATAAAGCGGGCAAAGATAAACATAAGCACTACCTGAGCAGCCAAAAGTATGATCAGCGGCAATGCAAGATCTGCAAGCTGCCAGAGCTTAAGCGTTATCATCGCTATACCTAAAAACAGAGATAGGCAAATTCCACCTATATCATTGATCTCGCCCATATATATATCGAATTTGTGTGTATATTCACCGATATTTCTAAATAATGCAGCAGCAATCATAGCTCCGATATATATAGGGAATGTCATTCCTGTTTTTGTAAGCAGCCATGAAATGATCGTACCAAGTCCTATAG
>CAVBBU010000151.1:0-550 GCA_963593765.1 Bacteroidaceae bacterium
GTATGCTTCGCTGCGCCTTAGTATACTTCATTATATTAAAGTGATAAAGTATACATCCTAAAAAGATAACCACACTGACAAGATGCTTCTTACTCTATCCCCATCAGTGTGGTCATCCCACTCATCCCCGCTTACCTGCTCTTATCTCCTTCTTACCTGCTCTTACCTCTTCCTAATCACAATAGCCTGCTCGCCCATATAAGGATAATGCCCGCTGTCCTCTATGGTAAAGCTATCTAGCTCTATATACCCCATACTACCTATACTACCCCCTGTGTGATAAGGTGAGCACACATACAGTAACTCTCCGTCCTCGTTAAGCAATATGTCAACGTGGTCATGCAAGGCTCCTGCACCGGCTCTGTCAAGCTCTTGCTCTACCTCTTTAAGGAAATCATACACACCGCTGTATGCGGTCTTTGCCTTGAAATCCACCTCTGGTTCAGCCCCGAGTTCTTCAGCCTTCATCTGCTCTTTAACTCTATTCTTTACTATTTTCCATACCACATTGTACTTATCACACAATGACTTAGCCTCTTCAATATTAGTA
>CAVBBU010000151.1:560-2411 GCA_963593765.1 Bacteroidaceae bacterium
CTCTTACACTACATCATCAGTGTGGTCGATTGTTTGTTTTTCCTTGTGCTTCTGGTTCTGCTATTCTCCCCAGTTCCCCAGTTCCACTTCCACGCACTACCTGCCAATTTACATTTCTTCTACAGGGATTATTTATTATGTCTAAATCGACATGAATTTTAGCACAGGATACAGTTTTCTCACTTTTATTGGGCGATGACAACTATTTTCCATACCACATTGTACTTATCACACAATGCCTTAGCCTCTTCGATATTAGTAACATGGATATTAACAAATTTACCTCTCACTGTCTTGCTCCTTTTCTTCAAATCAGCAACAATTCCTGTGATGTTAATCTTATCACTCCCCCAAGCTCTTTCTTTTCCTCAACTCCAGCACAATCTTAGGATGCTGATTGAGCCAAGCAATTAAGCCGGCATCTACTTCACTATTATCAGTCCTCATCATATTACCCTTACCCGTAAGCAGCCATTGCTCATTAATATTAAGCTTTACCGCAATAGCATGCAGAAAACTGTTAGAAGGCACAGCTTTACCCAGTTCAACAAGGCTTACACGCATTGAGGAATATCCTATTTTCTTTGCTAACTCACTCTGTGAAAGACCTAACACTTTTCTAATGGAGCGAACTCTATCACCTATTTTATCTTTATCTACTGGAGAATCGCCATCATTCAGAAGCATATTGTCAGACTCTTCTGTGAGCCATTTAGGATTTATACCCAGAACATCCTTTAATGTAGTAATTGTCTTATCGGATATTCCGCATCTCCCTGTTTCGAGATTTGAAATAAATCCAGGAGACATATCAATTTTCTGAGCTAAATTAGCTTGCGAAAATCCAAAATAAGAACGAATCTTTTTGATTCTATCCTGCAACATAAAAATTCACCTCAACTATTGACACTGAAAGAATCCAATCCTGACAATATATATTTTCCTGAACTGAAACAGGCACTTAAAAATTACATGCTTTTTTCAAGCCCAGATAGAATATAGGAATTTGGCTTAGTCTAAATATTATAGCAAGGAGATGAATACTCTGTGCAACGTACAAAGCTTTTAGAGCCCAATACTTTCATTTCCGCATTTAGAAATAATCGTAGTGCCATAAAATTACTGTTAGATACCATATTACATACAAGCAAACCTTTAACCAATATATCGTTAACTATAAAGCACACTGAACTATATAACAGTAAGCTTACACGCTCAGATGGATGGCCAGACCAATCAATCATCATATATGCTGAAGATGGCACCGGCACACAGTATGATATCGATATAATGGTAGCTGATAAAGAATATTTTGCAAAACAGGCCCGTGTCCACAGCAGCCACCTTACAGTATTTGGCCGCTATCCAGATAACAATGAAGTCCAGGAGTACATTATACTATTCACCCCCACTACCCTTCCTGGATGTGAGTTGCCACTTGCTATGTTTGAGTGGAAGCTGGGTGACACCGGCAAGCTCATGAAAGACGGCGAACACATCTTAATCGTAAACTGTGAGTTTACCCCTTTAATGTATACTCCCTTTTACGACATGCTGCATGACCTGAAGCAGTATGAGCCATATGAGATGTGCACGCACGAACTTAAGCAAGCCCTGCTTGAAGTCATTAGCCAACAATCTAACAATACCTAACAACAATCTAACAATACCTAACACTCCATAACCGTGTCAATCTAATTTAAAGAACCAACGCCTCGATTCAGAGGCGTTATTTTTTATGGTTGTAACCCAGAAAATTCAGTTACGATTTTTGCCGAAAATTGGATTACTATTGACATTTCGTGTTTTCGCCCTATATCATAATTTAATATAACTACAAATATAAAATTA
>CAVBBU010000152.1:0-2335 GCA_963593765.1 Bacteroidaceae bacterium
GTGGTTTTTCTAAAGTGGCAGTATAAAAGTATACTTTTATAAAGGGGTGTGGTGCGTGTGAAGCTTAAAGGATTATATAAGAAAATATCCATTCTATTAGCTGCAAGTATGCTGGTAAGCCAAGGCGGCATTACAGCATTTGCATCTGGCTATGAGGACTATATAAAGCAAAAAATACTTAATGACATTACCGGTAAGGGTGATGAGGCTATAGCTAGCAATTCTGATGCTATAGACGGAGAGGTATATTCTGAGGAGCAGGCTAAAGACGAATACTTTAGAATAGGCTTTGAAAATGTAGGTGCATATACTGGTGATGACGACTTAGATGATATTATTTCTACGGATTCTGATGCAGAGGAATTTGTAAGTGGAGTTATGCCTGTAGAATATACAGCAGATGAGCCTAGAAGCTCTGGTGGACTTCTAAGGAGCACAAAGGCTAGTAATATCCCATCATATTATAGCAGCCTTACTGAAGGATATGTAACAAGTGCTAAGAATCAGGGCAACTATGGCACATGCTGGGCATTTGCCTATGTAGGTGCAGCGGAAACCTCTATGCTAAAGTCTGGCTATGAGAAGCTTGATGGAAAAGACAATCCCGACTATAGCGAGCTTGGCACCGCATATTTCTTCTATAATAGACCGACAGATCCGCTTGGGCTTACTGAGGGAGATGTTGTAAATCCAGTTAGATCAAACTTTTTGCAGGCTGGTGGAAATGCAATATATACTATGGTATTTATGTCAGGCTGGGGTGGTGAGCTACCGGAGAGCAGCCTTGAATATAGCAGAGCAGCTGCTGTATTAGAAGGTACTGACAAGGTAGATTCTGCTATATGCTATAGAGAGAACGAGGCAATACAAAAGAATGCATATATTATTCCAAACAATAATATAAGTGCCATTAAGCAGGCTATTTTAGCTCATGGAAGTGTAGTTACAGGATATCACTATAATAAATATTTTCCTGGAAAATATAAGAACTGCTATACGTATTATGATGAGAGTGACATTGCTAGTCATGATATTATGATAGTCGGTTGGGATGATGATATTCCTAAGAATAATTTTAAGTCATTATCTGGCAAGGTACCTTCAAGTAATGGAGGATGGCTTATAAAAAATAGCTGGGGAAATTCACATGATTTTTTTTGGATGTCTTATAATACTCCTTTAGATTATACTGTGGCAGTTGACTTCGTTCCGGCAGATACCTATGAGAATAATTATTATTATGATGGTGGTGTAAACTTTGATACAAGTTGGATTTATGCTGGAAAATCTGCAGGAAATATATACCAAGTAAAAGGAGATTCTAAGCAGGAGATAAAGGCTGTTAATCTGGGTTTATATACAACAGGAGCCAAATATACTGTAAATATATATGGGAAGTCTACAGCCATGTCTAATCCTATGGATGGGGATCTGTTATATGAGTCAGGTGATATAACTATGCCTTATTCTGGTTATATGACATATGACCTTGAAGAAAATGGCAATACAAAACCAGTTGTAATAGATCCGGGGCAGTATTTTTCGATAGTTGTTACTGGAACAGGCTGCGATTATGGAATATTTATTGATAGTGATCTTACGGAGAAGGTCGGTAAGTGGATAACTGCAGAAACAAAGACAGCGCCTGGGCAGAGTATGTATATGGGTGGTAATGGTAGTTGGTATGATGCAGCTGATGAAGATTGTTGCTTTAGAATAAAGGCATATACAAATGCGTATAACGAGAAAAAGCCTTGCACAGCAATTAGCCTAGATAAAGCTGCTCTTGAGATTAATGTCGGAGACAGCTACAAGCTTACAGCGAGTGTAACTCCTACAGACACAGACTCGATCCTGGAGTGGGAAAGCTCTGATCCTACGGTAGCTACAGTAGATGACTCTGGAAGGGTAACGGCAGTTTCAAAGGGAGAAGCTACTATAACATATAGTGCACCATATACAAAGGGCAAGGCTTCAGCTAGCTGTAAGGTTACAGTTAAAAATGAATGTACAGGTATAACAGTAAGTAAGACAAGCTGCAGCATAGCAAAGGGCTCGTCAAAAAATATAAGCAGTATGTTTACAGCATCCCCAGAGGGAAATGAAAGTACATTTACATATACAAGTGCAGATACTTCTATAGCAACAGTAACAAGTGATGGCACTGTTACAGCAGTAGCAGTAGGAAAAACAACAGTTACATATGCATCAGATAATGGAAAATCAGCTTCCATAACTATAAGCGTTTATACACCATCAAGCGGCGGCGGTGGCGGCTCTGGTGGCGGAGGCGGTGGAGGTGGCGGCTCGTCAACTCCAAGGTCAGCAGCTACAA
>CAVBBU010000153.1:0-2317 GCA_963593765.1 Bacteroidaceae bacterium
GGTGTACCATCTGCATTATCTGCACGCACACTTATGCTATCTGCGGCTGACAGCGTAAGCCCCATAAGCATACTTGCAGTAAGTAAGAGTGCTGTTCCTTTCTTTATATTTCTTTTAATCATAATTTGTTTTACTCCCTTCCCTTAATTTATTTTAATTTAATTTAAAGCTTTATACTTATATCTATCACAAGCCCTATTAGACCTGTGCTGCTTTAACTAAATTTTACTGTGGCTTTTACTGATCTCTTGTCACTGCCTGCTATCTGCTAACCACTGATCATTTGCCACTAGTCACTAATCACTGTTTCCTTGTCACTATCCACTAGCTTCTGACCACTAGTCACTGACCACTCGCCACTAACCACAGCCTCCTCCTGCTCGCTACATCTTCTTAGCTCCTCAAAATACCTATCCCACTCTGTATTCTTCCTAGCATGGGTAAATACCGCTTCTTTAAGTATCTTCTTTCTAAGCTTCCAGGTATTGCCATGCTTTAGGTGGGCTAGGTAGCTAGTAATACTTATCATAGCATCCTTACTGCTTAGCTTATATTCATTAACCTGCTTTTTAAGCAGCTTTAGACGTCTTTTAAAGCGTTTCTTGTTTGAGGTTCTAACTCGTCTTATTACCTTGCCTGTATCGGTTAAGTAAAAGCGAAAGCCTAAAAAGTCAGCACCCTGAGATATAGGAAAAATCTGTGTCTTTGCATTAAACTCTAGTCTGTCTTCATTTACCAGCTCTGTCATCTGCCTTAGTGCTTCCTTAAGAAACTCCTTATCCTTATGGACTATTATTCCATCGTCCATATACCGAACATAGTGCTTTATGCGAAGCTTTTCCTTTATATATCGGTCTAGCCTGTCTAGGTAGTAAAGTGCAAACCACTGGCTGGTTTGATTTCCCATAGGAAGGCCCTTACCCTCGGTAAATTCGTAGCTATCTATTATATCGAATAAGAGCTTTTTAACGTCCTCGTTTGGAAAGCCTTTTAGCTTAGCCTTAAGAACCTCGTGGTCTATGCTGTTAAAGTACTTTTTTATATCAAACTTTAGTATATAGCCATCTGCCCCGTGCTCCCTATAATGCTCTCTAAGAAAGAGGCTAAGTCTATCCATAGCAAAGTGAGTACCCTTTCCTTCGCGGCAGGCTGCATTGTCATATATAAGTCTTGGCTCGAAGTACTGCTTTATAACATTGTCACAAAGCAGGTGCTGGAAAACTCTGTCGGCAAAGCTAAGTGCCTGTATCTCTCGCTCCTTAGGGTCGTAAATCATAAACCTGTGGTAGCCGGATATGGAAAACTGACCTAGCTCTAGTCTTTTCTTAAGGTAGCAAAGCTGCATATGCAGGTTGTTTTCGTATTTGATTACCTCGTTCTTTTTTCGCTTTCCCTTTGCTGTTTTCTTATATGCATTATATATATCAAAAAATTCTGTCGTTAGCTCATACATCTAAGGTGTACTCTTTCTATATTTAAATCATACAGGGATTTTTCTATATGATAAATACGCAATGTGGCTGCCGGGGCATATACCGCTACGGATTAGCCGTATATGCCAAAAATCCGAAAATGTATATCCGAGTAGCGACTTCTATACATACACGTCCATCATTCCGACAGCATGTATTTTTCTAGGGCTTAACCATAGAACGGAATATGATTCCTTCGCCTTAAGCAAGTCAGGAACGGAGGATAAATATCATCCTTTTTACCTGGCACAGGACGTCCTACATAGGATAGTCTTCGGGCATTAAGGCCATGCGGGGCGAACACCGTTATTGTTGTTGTTCACGTTGTTGTTGTTAACACCCGAGCCTGGATTCGCGATCAAGCTGTTGTTATAGTTATTACTATTCGGCGACCGCAGCCAGAACCAATTAATCATATCCCGATATGCTTATGGGATAAAATCCCGACATACCTGTTTTATATATCTGTTTTGTATATATTTTAATATATATACGTCTGAATTTCCATACTACGTTTTCGTGCTTTTCTAACGCTTTCTTAACCCTTAGGAGAAAAACGCTTCATGTCACTTTTTATCCAACCGCCTAGCATGCTTTGACATTCGTAAAGCTGCTTTGCAATCTGCTCAAACTGCTTTGGAAGTATGCACTTTCGCTCCATAGATACTCGTGCCATATATCCAAGGATACGCATATGCACCATAGCCTTCTTTTGGTAGCTTCTTCTGCTGTGAATCGCTTCCCTAAGCAGATCCTTGTCCTTACTTCCCATATAGACTTCATTTGCAAGCATAAGATTTTCTACTATGCTTAGCGAATAGTTTTGAAGTCTAATCACAAGAGTA
>CAVBBU010000154.1:0-2312 GCA_963593765.1 Bacteroidaceae bacterium
TTCTTCCTGAGGCAGCTCCTTACGGATCTCCTTAGTCTCAATCTCCTTTAGAAGCTGCTTCATAAATTCATCAAGCGGTTTAACACCTTCATCGCCTGCGAATCTGCTTCTTACAGATACTGTAGCATCCTTAGCCTCCTGCTCACCGACAACAAGCATATAAGGAATTCTATCTAATCTTGCACTTCTTATCTTAAAGCCTATCTTCTCTGCACGATTATCTACAGTAACATCTACATACTTATCAAATAGCTTCTTTCTAACCTCTTCTGCATAATCAGCATACTTATCTGATATAGGAAGTATTCTAACCTGCTCAGGGCAAAGCCATGTAGGGAACTTGCCTGCATACTTTTCTGTTAGCCATGCAAGAGTTCTCTCGTAGCAGCCTAGCGAGGTTCTGTGTATAACGTAAGGTCTTACCTTGTTGCCATCCTTATCTATATAATACATATCAAACTTTTCAGCAGCCTCACAGTCTAGCTGAATAGTAATCATAGTATCTTCCTTGCCATATACATTCTTAGCTTGTATATCTATCTTAGGTCCGTAGAATGCTGCCTCACCATCTGCCTCTACGAAAGGAAGATTATCCTCCTTAAGTACATTTCTAAGTGCTTCCTGAGTTGTATTCCAGTAATTTTCATCACCAAGATACTTTTTCTTATTATTAGGATCCCACTTAGAAAGTCTGTATGTAACGTCCTCTCTAAGTCCTAGAACAGACAGTACATAATTAGCAAGCCTCATACAGTTTTGAAGCTCCTCACTAGCCTGGTCAGGTCTTACTATATTGTGTCCCTCGCTTATAGTAAACTGTCTTACTCTTGTAAGTCCATGCATCTCGCCTGAATCTTCGTTTCTAAATAGGGTTGAGGTCTCGCCCATACGATATGGCAGATCTCTGTATGACTTTTGTGTATTCTTATATACATAGTACTGGAAAGGACAGGTCATAGGTCTAAGTGCTAATACCTCGCCATCACTATTTGGATCTCCTAGAACAAACATACCATCTAGGTAATGATCCCAGTGTCCAGATATCTTATAGAGGTCAGACTTTGCCATAAATGGAGTTTTCGTTCTTACATATCCCCATTCTCTTTCCTCAAGGTCCTCTATCCATCTTTGCATCTTCATAATCATCTTAGTTCCCTTTGGAAGCATAAGCGGAAGCCCCTGACCTACAACATCAGCAGTAGTAAATAGCTCCATCTCTCTGCCTAGCTTGTTATGATCTCTATCACGGCGGCTTTCAAGATCCTTTAGATATTCCTCTAGCTCTTCCTTCTTTGCGAACGCACTTCCGTATATACGAGATAGGCTCTTTTTAGATGAATCACCTCTCCAGTATGCTGCAGATGTAGATGTAAGCTTAAATGCCTTGATAGGCTTAGTGCTCATAAGATGTGGTCCTGCACAAAGGTCTGTAAAATCACCCTGCTTATAAAATGATATAACAGAATCTGCCGGCAAGTCCTCGATAAGCTCAACCTTATATGGCTCGTCCATCTCCTTCATAAGCTCTATGGCCTTATCTCTTGGAAGCTCGAATCTGGTTATCTCCTCGCCTTCCTTTATTATCTTTTTCATCTCTGCCTCTAGCTTATCAAGATCCTCTCTGGTAAATGCAGGATAATCAAAATCATAATAAAAGCCCTCGTCTATAGAAGGTCCTATAGCTAGCTTTGCATCTGGGTACAGTCTTTTAACAGCCTGTGCAAGTATATGCGAGGTGGTATGTCTATATGCTGCAAGTCCTGCCTTATCTGCTACTGTTAAAATGTTTAAGGTAGAATCCTTATCTACTATGGTTCTAAGGTCTACTACCTTGCCATCTAACTCACCTGCACATGCTACCCTTGCAAGACCTTCGCTTATGTCCTTTGCAATGTCAAGAACAGACATAGCAGATGAATACTCCTTAACGCTTCCATCCTTTAAAGTTATCTTCATAGTTTTCTCCTCATCTTCTAAAATTAATTATTGCGTGCCTTTGTATGTATTGTATTCGAAACACGCTCCCGCTAAGGTGCTTAAGTGCCCCAGGGCATCTTCTCTTTCGGCTTCGCCGAAATTCACCTTACAGCGGTACTAACAAGCCTGCTACGCAGCCTTGAAGTGCCGGCCACGCACCATTGTTTCTCATACAACACATACAAGGCACTTGTTTACTCAAAATTATTTAAAACAAGAACCTCGCGGAGCGTTTTATCAAATAGAAAACGAAATTTCCTATTAAAAAACGCCCCCAAGCAGTCAAAAACTACTCAGGGGCGACATTATCGCGGTTCCACCCTTATTGCATGATG
>CAVBBU010000155.1:0-2291 GCA_963593765.1 Bacteroidaceae bacterium
CCTCTGATTACATATGTAACTGTATCTCTCATAAGTCCTGTGTCGATTAGTGGCTTGCTAGAGCCTTTACGCTTTATAGTCGCAGGTGCATTTGGCACCCAGTCGCCGTGACGGATAGACTCTTGAACCTTGCTCTTGCCTAGCTCTCCTAATCCAGTCAGAACTTTATTAGCATCAGTTTTGCCATCTGCTATGTTTTTAGTCGACATCTGATAGTACTTAAGTATCTCGTCCTTGCTCTTTTCGACAGCTGTTTTCATAAACGGTCGTGCTGGGATATTTACTGTGCCATATTCATTAAATGCGGCAATCTCAGCTACGCTAGTGCCATCATCATATGATGCCGTATTAGCAAGCCAGCCTACATATGCAGCCTTAGTAGATAATTCCTCAAATATCTTTTTGATATTCTCGCCGTTTTTATTTGCTCCAAACTTCTCCCACTTAAAAGCCAAATGTTTCTCCTGCCGACACAATAGGAACTATAGAGTTTCTAAGTAGTGTTAGATATTCCAGTCCATATATAGTCAATGTATATTCAGCATCTGGCTGTAGCATAGTGCTTTGATTAGTTCCGAAACTTACAGAGGTTTCTCCCTCACTTGCACTTGATAATCTAAGCGATGTCGCTATAGTGCCGACATTTGCATCATCGACACCATAGCCCATCATCTTTAGTTTATGTGCTGTCAAATAAGCAAGTGCTTGGTTATACGCCTTGCCAAACTTTTTCATGCTTATATGAATTTTAAAAAGGGAAAAGTAACTCAGTACGTCATCGTCTCCTATATCGTTAAATTCTGGAGCAACTATTCTAAATATCTGCAAGGGTGTCATATCGGTTTTACAACAACAGTCCATATAACACCTCCTATATTATTTTTCTAGTGCTTTCTTTACCTTTTTGAGTACGTCCTTTTGGTCTTTGCAAGATGCTGGATTTATTCCCAGCTCATCTGCAGGCTTCGCAAGGTCTTCCTCGTTTATATCCTTTAGAGATGCAAGCCTTTGCTGTCTAAGCTCCTCTGCTTCTTTTTCAGCCTTAGCGTTCTCCTCTGCCTTAAGTGCAGCTACCTCATCATTAGTTGGCTTCTTGGTTTCCCTACCGCTCAACTTAATGTCTCCATGATTGACTAAGCCTATTATCGAATCAGTATGCTCATAACCAGCAACAAGCTCCATCTCCTCATCTGGCAAAAGTATCTTATCGGCAATACCGATAACTCTGTTACTTATGTTTTTTGCTTTCATTCTCTTTCCTCCTATTGATTAACAGCCTACTGCTATAAGTGCAGACATTGGATAGTAAATCATTGCACCTGCTATTCTAGCCTCGCAAGGAACTTCTATCTCAAGCCCCTTTGGCTGTAGTGGGTACTGGAAATAGTCCATAGGTATTTCTATAGACATCTTGTCTGCATCCTTTGTAAATAGGAACGCTACATTCTTGCCATAGCTGTTTGTCTCCGTTGAGTCCTCTTCTAGTTCTGGACAAGCAACAATATCCTTAAGGTATGGAGCGTTCTCAAGCAGGAACTTTTTTACTGTGTAACCAGTATTAGGTATCTGACGAGTAGATATATCGATATATACTGACTCTGGCAGACATAATGTGTCTGGTCTCTCTACTGACTTTGTAAGCTTAGATGTAAACTTAAACATACCATTAAGGTCGTCTAGTATCTCATTAGCTGTCTTATGTGCAAAGTCTGTATAGTTAGTTCCGCTAACAGTTACGGTTGATAATGTGTAGGTCGGTATATTAGTGTTAGCAGACAGAACTCCTACAAGTCCTGTTTCCTCATCACCAGCCCAAGCGACCTTATTCATAAGTCTTTCAATCTGATACTTGGCTGCATCAGCCTTACGAACGTCTAGTGACTTCCCAGCAAGTCTTGATGCTCTCATTTCCTGCATTGAATATCCGTAAGAGTCACCAACAGACTTAACAGATGCTGTGGTTGGCTTACCCTTTACATCTGCCCTTGGTAGGTCTGTAGCATAGTTTGAGATAAGCTTAGCAAAACCTGTCTTTTCATAGCTATAGTATGTTACTGTCTCTGCTCCCTCTGGAACTTCGTGTGTAATAGGGAATACAGATAGTGCCGTAAGCTCTGGATATAGCTTGTCATAAGACTTAGACTTAATGTAGTCTAGCTCTCTGGCAAAGAACGCAGATGCATCGTCTGCACTATCAAATCTACCTGTTACCTTTAGCCCTGCTGGGATATTGCTATTCTTTAGTGCCTCATAATCAGCTCTATCAAAGCTATTAGATGGCTTTGTTGGAT
>CAVBBU010000156.1:0-2237 GCA_963593765.1 Bacteroidaceae bacterium
AACATGCAGCCGTACATTTTTCAAGCTTGTTCTAAAATAGATACATTCCAACCCTTATTAGATATCCACCAAATATATCCCTATATTAATCTGCACAAAAAAATTTTCCTTATTTTGAATCTTAGTAATTTTCGCCTTTAAAAGCTTTCCTGCATCCATAAGTCTGGCGAAAATTATATTATCCTTTTCCGGAACATATCCCAGCTTTTTTCCGTCATTATTAAGTATAAGAATTGCATTGCTATCGAATTTATTATTTTCTCTTTTAAGCGTAAGCATCTCTCCTATTTTTAGATGCTCTAGTACAGACCTGTCATCTAGGTGAGTAGTTCCTGCTATATATGAATCAAAAAGGTGTATCTCCTTTATAAGAGGCTTAATAATATCTCCAAGCTCCTTTTCATGCACTACAGAAACTAGGCTTTGTTCCTTTTTTGTTAATTCATGTGCCATATAAAGCTCACTCCCTTCTTAAGCAGTCCCTCTAGTATCTTTTCTAATTCATCACTATATTTCTTATAAGATTTCTTCTCATCATTAAGTGAAGCCTTTTTATCCTTAACTGCCTCATCATCATCTAGCAAATATTTAAACTGATAGGGATCTGTTGTTTGTATTTTTGTAATTTCCTCTTCTAATTCTATTATCTTATTATTTATATCTGGTATATCAACATCCAGTGCCTTGCCTACCATTTTATCTAATATTTTAAATACTAAAAGCTCTACCTCCTGCAGCTCCTTTAGGTCATTGTTATTATATGCAATAACAGCTCTCTGCCATAGCTCCATAAGCTCCTTGGATTTTTCAACCAATGGATTGATATCCGGATGTATTTGCTTAACTATTTTATGATAGATTCTCTTTATCTGCAAAAGTTCAAACTCTGTTACAGTACCTGTAACCTTTGCAGCCTCTCTTTCCTTTATCATCTCATCAAGCCTTTCATTAAAATCAAGCAGCTCTTTTTTTAGATATCTTTGAAGCTGTTCTTCATCTACTGATTTTCCATGATTAATTGATGCCTGACAAAATTCTATGGTTTTCTTTTTTCTTATACATTCTATCTTAAGCTTAAATACCTCTAGTATAAGGTCTCCAAATTCTCTAATATATGCCATCTCATATATTAAAGCCTCTTTCCTAAGTGCATCTCTTCTCATAAGGAGTTCTTCATATCTGCTATATGAAATATTTTTCACTCTAATAATTTCATCCATTATTCTAATACCTCAAAGCCATATAGCTCGTCATATATGGTTGTAAGCTTAGCATCATCAATGTATGCATCCATAAAGAAATCATCTCTACTATGAAACCACTTATTTTCAAATTTTACAGTACATTCATTTCCCTCTATAACAGATTCTATCTGATACTCATTATCCTCATATTCAAATCTAATCCTATGTGGTTTTTTGAGCAAATAGTACATATCATAAAAATCAAAATATTCATTATCAAACTCTATCAGCTCATACAAATCATCTATCAGCCATTTCATTATATTTAAATTGCCAAAAAAAGCATTGTATCTAATTCTTTGGGCTAGAAAATCCTTTGCTCTTAAATATAAGCTAACTGCATCTTCTATCTGCCCATGCTCCTTACGAATTCTAGCAAGCCTTGTATATACCTCCGGAACTGGATCGAATAGATTTCTGCATTTTGAAACATTGGAATAAAGCTTTTCTATCATTTCTTCATATTTATCTTTATCCTTTTTTACATAGTAACCATTCTTATACATATCAGCAACCTTATATGTCGCAACAAGATTACCCTTATCCATCATTTTAGAAAAATATTCAAATGCCTTTTTATAATCACGTTCTCCTGTTCGCCCGTAATACCATATATATCCAAGACATTCATATGCCTCATCATAATCATATGAGGCAGCCATTTCATAATACTTAAGTGCCAGATCAAATCTTTTCATTTCATAATACACACCGCCAAGATACATCATATCCTGTGGTCTGTGTTCTTCACTAATAAGAAAATCCATTGCCTCAGCAAACAAAAAGAAATCATCCTCTGATGTCCTTCCTGTACTACGTGCATACTGTTCTACAATTTTTCTTGCATCATTTATCTTCATCATAAAACCCCATCAAATATTCCATACATTGCTCATCGCCCTCGTCAGCTCACTTTTGGGAGTGAACTTTTTCCTTCTTAAGATCCTTTTCTAAGCCTTGTCATCTCCCTGCCATAAAAGAATATATACTGCT
>CAVBBU010000157.1:0-506 GCA_963593765.1 Bacteroidaceae bacterium
GGTTTGGGGAATAGGCTTTACGAAAGCAGATAATATTGCCATGTCTTCTGGAGACTTCCCAGAATATTGTCCTGCAAGAGTTAGCGCTTATGTATACTATATATTGGACGAATGCGGTCAATCGGGAAATAGCTATGTATCTTCTAATTATGTAATGAGTAAAATCATAGAATATTTCGGAGAAGAAATAACAGACTTAGAAGTGGCTGAAGCTATGAATTACGAGACCCTTAAATCCGAGTTATGGTACACAGAGGATAAACAATTTATAGGGTTGAATAAATACTATAACCTAGAAAAACATATGGCTGATAATGTAGTAGAGTTACTTAATAACAATAATCCGATTGTAATAGAGGACTGGCAGAAGAAAATCAAAGAACAGGAAATAGAACAGGGGTGGGAATTTACTGAGCAGCAATACAAAGCCATCGAAACCTTAACTGAAAGAAATTTTGTGGTAGTAGTAGGATATGGAGGCACAGGAAAGACCTCTGTAGCAGGAG
>CAVBBU010000157.1:516-2128 GCA_963593765.1 Bacteroidaceae bacterium
ATGAAAGGTAAGCGCATCGCTCTTTGTGCTTTATCAGGAAAAGCAGCATTACGCCTAGAAGAATTAGCCGGATTACAAGGACAAACTATTCACAGACTACTTGGAATGGTTGGTGAAAAAGAAGCAAAATACGACAAGGATAACCCAATACCATATGATCTATTGGTAGTTGACGAGGTATCAATGATAGGTGGAGCTTTGTTTAACAAGCTATTGGACGCTATTTCTCCAAAAACAAAGGTACTTCTGCTTGGAGATACGGGACAGCTTGAGGCTATTGGTAGTTGTAATGTAGCATCCGATCTTATTACTAGCGGCAGAGTTCCGGTAGTAACTCTTGATAAGATCCATAGACAAGCTGCTAAGAGTGGAATTATCACTGAAAGCATAGATGTAAGAAAAGGAATTCAGATAATACCGAAAAATTATGCTGGCACAAAGATTTGTGGAGAGTTACAGGATTTATATTTTGAATGTTATTCAGATAAATCTAGTACGGTGTCGAGTGTATTAGAAACTTTTAAGCGTGAATTAGAAAAGCATAATGGGGATATAAACAAGGTACAAATTTTAATGGCAAATAAAGCAAAGGCATTAGCTAGTACTTATAATATCAACAAACTTATACAAGCAGAATATAACCCGGCTCAAAACAACCAAGAAATTTCTTTAAGAACTTCGAACACAGGAAAAGTTACAACATTCAGACCGAAAGACAAGGTTATAAACTGCATAAATAATTACAATGCCACGATGATTGATGAGGAAAAAGGTGTAGAATCTACAACTTGTGTATTTAATGGCAACATGGGCATTATAGAAGAAATAAATGTTGCTGAAAATTACGCTATTATTAGATTTGACAGAATAGGTTTGCTTAAATTCACCTTTAGTCAGATGGCTAACCTTGACCTGGCTTATGCTGTAACGGTACATAAGTATCAAGGTTCACAGGTAGAAGATGTAATCTTCGGGCTAGACTTTACGGCATATACCATGCTTTCCAGACAGCTTGTGTACACCGCAATGACCAGGGCTACAAAGGAGTGCCATATCATAGCTCAGACCGGTGCTCTAAGATACGCTATAGGTACAGATAAGATTAGTACCAAGATGACGCATTTAGCAAGACTTATTAACGAAGCCTATGAGCCTAAGAAAGAAGCTCAAATAATTTTTTAAAAGAACTCCAATAAAAGTATTGCAATGCATAAAAATATATGTTAGTATAGTGCCAGTTGTTATAGAAACTCCAATAAAAGGATAGAGGATTGTATAGTGATTAAATATTGGGACGGACAAAAAGCAGGAGAAGAATTAAAGCTGATGCTTGAAACATGTCAGCTAAATTCTCACCAAAAGGAAGCCTTGTTTATTGGCTGGAAAATCCTCTGTCCCCACTGCGGAGTTTGTAAACACCACAAAGAAGCTAAAGTGTTCGACGGACTAAAGAAGAGCTTTGTATTATGCAAGTGTGATAATCCAGATAGCTATCACGAACACAGGTACACTCGTTACGATATAGTTTGCGAACACTTTGAGATGGATGAAAGGAATTTTGATGATTGGATGAAAGAGGTAAATGAGCATGAACAAATGCTAAGTATTAAGA
>CAVBBU010000158.1:0-2117 GCA_963593765.1 Bacteroidaceae bacterium
AACAGGAGATATCGTATAAGAATATTCAGAGTCACTCCATGAGTATGTTGCGGATAAATCATACTGAGGGATAGATGCAATAAAATTTGAGTAATCGGGTATATTTCCAAGCTCGGTATATATTGTATTGCCAATACCTATTACATAGCAGCCACTAAGACTACTGTTGCCTGTTGAAAGATACGACGCAAAAATGTTATTGCTAAGTTTTGCAAATATAATACCTAATCTTTTGTTGCCGGACTGAGGAAACTCAAGAGACATGTATATCGAGCCATTATAGTAAAATAGTTTGCCATTATGAGAGCTGGATTTAATGGTGTCAAACGTATTGGAGTTATCCAGATAATATTGGATATATTCATATCCTTTGCTTTCAGCCAAAGCAAAGTCGTAGTCAGATGTAATAATGGTTTCCGCTTCATCAATATACAGGGATAAGCCGTCAGTGTAGATAATAGAATTATTTAATCTGGATAAGCTTACCTGAGCCATTGAAAGTTTTTTATTATTGTCGTCTTCTATAGGAGTTACAACAGCAGATATTATGTTTGAATCAATAGCAGCAGTAGCTAATTGTTCAAGTGTATCGGTTGTCAGAATTCTCAGATAACCGGAATTTAATTTATTTATATCTGTTCTTATGGCCTTATTGTTGCTGTTAAGAAATCTCACAACTGGTATAGAAAAAGTGATGAGCAGAACAATAGCAATTATAAGCATAAAGAGTATCATTCTAAATGCAGATGACTGAGTATTAGGTTTGAAACGTTTTATTGTCATAGTAAAAAACACTGGGATATTTTATATACAATATTACCAAAGTGTAAATACCAGCTTTGGTAAGGGTTTACAATGCATATATTACCCTACACAGGGATAATTTGGTATATATTTTACAAGTTTAATCATTTTATCCATAAGTGCGAAAATGGATAAATACATATTATTTTGTCAGTTTATCTGAATGGGAAAAAGGTGGTAAGGTCTGGACATGAAGAACTTCAGAAAAAACATATGGATGGTTATTGCTGCATTTATTGTGCTAATAGTTACAGCATATTGCGGTAAGGTATCTGATAATAGCGTTAGTGATTTGAAATCCGCCGAAGCTGATATTTTATCGGTGAGAGATAATACGGACAAAAGCGAATTTGTGTGTGTTGGTTCAGAAGATATATATTCACTTGATCCGTTCAATGATACATCTGAATACTATTCATCAATTTTTTCTCCGGTGTTCGATAAGCTGCTGGTACAAAATTCTGATGGTAAGTTAAGTCCAGGACTTATAGAGGAATGGCAAGAATCAGAAGACGGACTTAATTATAAATTCAAATTAAAATCAGGAGTAAGCTTTTCCAACGGAGCGCCTTTTACAACTAAGGCACTGAGCACTGCATGGAATTACGCAAGAGAAGATTTTAAGTTGTCAGGAAATGCAAAATGGTCTGTTATAGATTCAATAGTATGCATTGATGACCTTAATATGCTGGTGACGCTTAGAAAATGTGATCCGCAGTTTCTTTTAAATGTTGCTGACAGTGCATACGTTGAGCCGGAAACATTTGAAAGAGTAGGAGCTGAAAAGTACTGGAATAATCCATTAGGATGCGGCAGATATATTTTTGCCTCATATTATTCCGGAAAGAACATCACCTTTTATAGGAATGAAAACTATTGGGGAGATAAAACATCTGGTCCGAAAATTCTTACTTATAAGATTATAACTGATAATGATGAACGTGTTGATTCGTTCTGTTTTGATATGGCAGATATGATTACGGATATTCCATATGACAGAATAAATGATGTAAGGTCAGATGTTAATGTAAAGCTGTTCAGAACAGCAGGAACAACCGAGCTTTGGCTAGGCACACAATGCAAACCTACAAGTCCCTGTTCTGATATTAATCTAAGAAGAGCAATAAGCTTGTGCATTGACAGGAGTCTTATAGCTGTAAATATATACGGAAATGGCTATCCGCAGTATGCCATATCTCCATCTTATATATTTGGCAAGTCGGATTATTACGGAAATGAATTTTATAAACATGATATCGATAAGGCAAAGGATTATCTGAAAAATAGCAGCTATGATGGGGAAACCTTAAAGC
>CAVBBU010000159.1:0-2076 GCA_963593765.1 Bacteroidaceae bacterium
CAACCTCGCCGGCGATATTCTCAGTTACTCGCATGTCTGTCACTGTGGTAGAGAAGACATTGAAGCGACGAGGTGAGCGGTTGAGACACAGATCTGCATCACCGCCTGCATGTATGTTGGCTATGATCTTGTCATAATCTGGGTTAAACACTCGGGTCTGAGGAGTAAAGATGTCCTGACCGAAAAGATTACCACCGATCTGGCTCAGTGGGGTACGATTTGCTTTAATTGTTGTTTCCACGATGTTTACATTAACGTTTTCCATACTAAATCATATCCTTTTTGATATCGTTATTGATTAACTAACGATATGATTGTTAACTATGGTGTATTTTGGCTACACCTTTGCCGTTGTTATTGATTAAGCAACGCTGATACAAAGATACTCGATGCTGTTTGTTGTTGTTTCCACACAGACGGTTCTACTATTGTAGACGCTTTACATAGACTTAGTTACGATTTACTTAACACGAAGGTTTGTAATGAGTCCAAGCGGATCGTAGTACAAACGGTGGTATTAAGCTTGTAACAGGAATTACATACATATGATGTAATTAACATTTACGCTTCATAGCGGCCCTTCATCTAAAGCTTTGAATGCCGTCTTGACATAATCAAATGTCATACTTATGTTTGTTTCGCAGTATTGCTGCTTATAGATTTTTCTAACTATAATATCCCTAACTTCGTTGGCAGAATTTCCTTTCGGACTAGTGTTCATAGAAATTAGAGAGTAAATTCCAACAAAAAGAGATGTAGTAATTCGGTCGTATTTCCCTTGTTATACGCGACATAAACTACAGGTTGTCGATTAAACGCAGATTTCCTCAGCTAATAAGTTGCAGAAGCACCTAACTTATCAAAATGGTTCCTCTCCATACACTCGGCTTTAAGACATTCGTGTGTGGTGGTTGTATTATCGGATCATCTCAGGCTCAGAACCTTCACGGATGTTACGGCTGTTATTATACTGGTGTTTGCTCACCTCCTTCTGTTTATAGTGCTCGAATATTGGGAATTCAACCCATACATTACCCTTGTCACCCACTTATAACGTGATATACATATACAGAGACAGTGTATACATATAACATACATCAGTTGTTTTACAACGTTGATATAAGCTGCCCATCAGTTTATTGTATTGCTTTGAACCTTTCGTTTTACATATATTGTTGCGCAATATACTTTCTACTGGTTTAGCATAACGGTTGGCACTCTGATTCTCCACTTCAGTACTTCCTACTTACAACGTAGGTTCTTCCCTATGGAGGGACTTCAAATTTTTGTTAAACATGTTTATTTCGGATATTACTAAGTTTCCATAATCTACATCTTAATGTATACGTTATACGCATATATAATATACCAGCTTACTACTCTGTAGAGACTATATAATATATATAACGAGATACAAATAGATTATTAGTTTAGTTTCTCTCTGGATCAAGTGGAGGTCAAATGGTCCTGGGTGGACATATCTCGAATCGACTCAAACCTAATTTTTGCTAGTTCTTATTCTAGGATAGCACTCCATCAATTTTCTTTGACTGTAACAGAGTCATTGATCATAACCACATAAGCTTTTTAGTTCTTATGGGAAACACATTTTCATCACCGCTTACCGTGATTATTATTATGTTGAAATAGACTTTCTCCGCGATCTTCGTCCGCGTAGCACTTTGTGCGTTAAGGGTTTGCCCTACCCTTGTGCTCATTTTACTTTTATATACCGCATAAACGAGCAAAGCCTGGCGGTCGCAATCAGACACTTCTACCCCATCGCCGGCACCCCTTCAACGGAGTTGTGCTGAATCGAACAGCAAGGTTTTGGTATAGTCGGCAAACTCATTCAGTTTACCCTGTGTGGTATTACTCCCACAGTATTGATGCATTTATTCGGCCTTTATACTAGTTTTGGACACTAGAAACACTACCTACAGCTTTTGATACTACTATATTGCTTTGGAGTCCTCGGTTCTTCCAGAGTTATGCACCATACCATGTATGCAATTCTGTTCACCTACTGGGGACACAATATAGTTCATCTCGTGTAACGTTCGTACATGTTTAGTA
>CAVBBU010000160.1:0-2066 GCA_963593765.1 Bacteroidaceae bacterium
GTGTATGTGTAACCTTCTTCTCTTTTCTGGGTACTCTTGAGTCAAACTCAGTCTCATACTCCTTAGCAAGAGCATCACCTATGCCTGCCCAGAAATAATCTGCCGGTGAATCAGCTACTATATTGGAGTTTATAAATGTATGAGCCGGGCAGCGCTTAAGATAGCAGTTATCTCTTGCAGAACCATCCGGATAATACATGATGGATATAGATGTTGAAGGAGCACAGTTAGATGACAATGTCGGGAAGGTATATACAGGCTTACCAAGCTTGTCTGCTGTACATTTGCTTGTATCAAGAGCTCTTCCGCCGCCTACGGCAAATATCATATCAGCATTCTTAACCTCCGGCATAGCCATAAGCATCTCAACATTTTCATAGCTTGCCTCTCCGCCGTACCATATAGGGTCTGTAAGCTCCATGTCAGTTCCCTTAAGTGCCTCAGTTATAGCCGGATAAGCCTTAGATAACGCAGTCTTACCTCCTATAACAGCTGCTTTGGTTCCTGACTGACGAACAAGCTCATATACATGCTCGTAGCAGTCTGTACCGATGGTCCATGCAGAAAGGTGCATCCTCTTCATAATCTTAATCCTCCCGATAAATATAGCCAAATAGTATCAATGTAATTATTTTAGGAAAATGTATCCCGCTGTGTCTCTTTAATCATTAGAGTGCGGCGGTTATTAATTCATTGATCCTAAAGCATTAATATTAATCTGACAACATTTCGTAGTTCACTTGTGTGATGTCGTAACTGATAATACCTTTATGCACATATGATGTCAATGAGGATTTGCTGTTTCGTGTACGATTTGTCAATAGAGTACAAGGCTGTGAGGTGTTATTTGTGCAATATTAATATATCAATACGTCATGTTGCTATATTTTACTAATTTAACGGAATGTATTCACAGGCTGTTTTTGAGACATTTAGCATCTTTTCACGATGGTGATGTGATGTCTTATTGATTATTTTGGATTACCATGTATAATGTCTACTGTAGCGAATAGCTATAAAAACATATTTACAAGACAGCGCATAGTATAAAAGTGACGGATTGCTTCGCACTTTTTCATCACCCCACGTATATGCGCAGTATAAGCTATTCACTATCTATAATAAAAGTACCGGAAGGAATTACACTTATGAAAAAATATGTATCATTAGCAGAAGAAACCGCAGAAAATCTGCGGCAGATGATAGTACTTAGCGATACGTATAAGTCCGGTGCAGCTCTTCCTAGTGAAACCAAGCTTGCCGAGATGCTTAATGTAAGCCGCACCTCAGTCAGAGAAGCAGTCAAGATACTTATAGCCGAAAATCTGCTTGAGATACGTCGTGGAGTAGGAACCTTTGTCAAGAGTAATCCCGATATAGCCTCCGGTAAGTTTGATTCCATATATCTTAGTGGTAAGAAGCAGGATCTTAAGGACTCACTTAAACTTAGATCTGTACTTGAGCCGGCAATGATAGGCATGGTTATAGATAATGCTACTAATGAAGAGCTTAAGGATATATATGAGCTTGAGAAGAACTGCCGTGAGGCAGCAATTGCCAGCGGCAGTCATCTGACTCCGGAATTTTCAAAACTGGATGTGGAATTTCATAAAGCACTGGCTAAAGCCACACACAATCATGTATATGAACAGCTTACCCCGCTTTTACATCAATCTATAGCTATAATAGGCAAATCAGTCAGGGATAAGGTTCTCACAAAGTACCTGCTTGAAAACGCCATAGAGAATCACGCCAATATTGTTGAATGCATACGTAAGAAGGATTATGAAGGGGCTAAGATGTACGCTCAGCTGCATGTATACAATGCAGCCGGACTTATGAAGGAAAACTGATGCTTCTATATTAAAAATCCACCGAGACAGACACTTTTTTATTGTCAGTCCCGGTGGTTATTTTAGACTATCTAGTACATCGAATAATAAATAAACAACCATGCCTACGTATTCGTAGGCACCACATATAATAAAAGTACGGATTGCTTCGCGCTTTAAGCGCTCTCGCAATCCTGCCTGTATTCGCATTCCGGGCTATCGCCCTACATTGCT
>CAVBBU010000161.1:0-2034 GCA_963593765.1 Bacteroidaceae bacterium
GTGGTAAACGCAAGCGTGCTTATCATAACCCTTTTGTCGTAGTTAAAAAATCCGCCAAAAAGGCAAAGCAGTATAAGCACTATAGCTATAGGATATAGCAGATACAGAGCAGGAAGAGAATATTCTATAATCTTACTAAGACCTACATTAGATATGGCAAAGGAAAATACTGAAAAAATAATCGCATACATATTGTAGCTTTTACCATTTGAAAACAACTCGGAAAATGTAGTTGCACATGATGTAATAAGCCCTATGGCAGTTTTAAGACACGCAACGGTAATTATTATTCCAAGTATAAGTCCACCAAGGCTGCCAAAATAATATGATGCGATATGATGCAGTGCATCGCCACCATTAGCATCTATTCCATATACATTACGACTTTGTGCACCTATATATGTTAATGCGATATAGATAGCTGCCATAAGAATCATACCAAGCAGACCGGATATAATAGCACTATAAGATATCCTAGAAGGCTCATTAATTCCAAGCCTTTTTATTTCATTGACCAAAACTATTCCAAAGGCAAGTCCTGCAAGAACGTCCATAGTATTATAGCCCTCTAAAAAGCCGGTAAAAAAGCTTTGAGTACTGTAGAGACCATCTGGCTCTAGGCTAGATATACTTCCCATAGGATGAGTAAGAGCTGTTATAACAAGAAGAGCAAGAAAAACTAAAAATAATGGATTAAGTATCTTGCCTATCCATGTAAGTATGCCTGATGGCTTTAGCGAAAAGTAAAGGGCAATGGCAAAGAATATAAATGTAAATATTAAAAGAGCCAGAGTTTCATTGCTGCCTGATAGTAGTGGATATACTCCGACCTGAAATGATACGGTAGATGTTCTTGGTATAGCAAAAAGAGGACCTATACTTAGATAAAGTGCACAGGTAAAGAAATATGCAAATCCTTTTCCTACCCTGCAGCTCATATCAAAGAGACCCTCACTAGATGACATACCTATAGCTGCTATAGAAAGAAGCGGAAGTCCGACTCCGGTTATACAAAAGCCTATTGCCGCCGGCCACATACGGCTGCCGGAGCATTGCCCCATAAGGGCTGGGAAGATAAGGTTTCCGGCACCAAAGAACATACCAAAAAGCATAGAAGCTAAAAATATATATTCGGATATACTTAATCTTTTTTTCATACGCTCACCGCCTATCTATAAAAATTATATTTAGTATATCACATTGTTATAGCAAGTATTTACAAATTTTTAAAAATCTCACCAGATACCTTAACGCACTCGCCTACATTTGGTGCATAATCATCTATCAAAAGACCAGCAAAGCTTATTCTCTTTAGATAGCAAACCTGGCAGCCAATAGCCTTAAACATTTCTTTGACCTGATGAAAACGTCCCTCACATATAGTTAAAGTTACGCAGCTAAGTGTGGTGTCACTAGCATGAACTGGAGCAGAGTTTAGAACCTCAAGCTTAGCAGGAAGAGTTAGTTTTCCATCTATGTTTATGCCGCCCTCCATAAGAGACTTAGCATTAGCTGGAAGCGTTCCAGAAATTTCGGCATAATAGGTTTTATCTACATGACGAGAGGGCGACAGCAATCGGTGAGATAGCTTGCCGTCATTTGTTATAAGAAGAAAGCCCTCCGTATCCTTATCTAGTCTTCCGACAGGAGATAGATTTATGCGCTTTGACGGAACCAGCTCCATAACAGTTGGCTGATATTTATCGAAGGTTGCTGTAATATATCCTGCCGGCTTATTAAGAATATAATATTCATATTCCTCGTAGGCTATATTTGCGTCGTTAAAGCTTATATGTGCAATGTCTGTATCTACCTTAGTATCACCTGAAATGCACTTAGAGCCATCTATACTAACAAGCCCCTGCTTTATATATTTTTTAATCTCGCTTCTGCTGCCATAGCCTAGTTCGGTAAGCAGCTTATCTATTCTTATAATCGGCATATAAATTACCTCGCATATTAATTTCATGATTATAATTTGTCTTATATTATAGCTTATATTGTAGCTTATCTATAAGCTTATCTAAAAAATTT
>CAVBBU010000162.1:0-2002 GCA_963593765.1 Bacteroidaceae bacterium
TACGAGCGCATATCTTCCTTACGGAACATATGTAATAGTAGAGCAGACACCGGTTAATACAAATGCCAAGACCGGCTACGACCTTGTAAACCGCGCTTTTGCTATCGAAAAGCCAAAGGAAGTATTAGTTCCGTCAGTATATGATGCTGAAAGCTCAAATGACACTACGGATAACTATGATACTCATTATAACTTTGATATAACGATGAGCCCTGAGGATCAGGCTAAGTCCTCTAACTATCTGATTAGATTTAGTGAAGAGTGGCAAAATGAAAACCAGCGCTCACAGGGTTCAGCAAAGCATGTAATAAGAGCTCATAGCTATTACGGCGACTTTGAAGTATTTAAGTATGGCTTAGACGTAGATAAGATAGGAAAAGAAACAGGAAGCTCTATTACTAATAATGGTGGATATAGCTTTAGAGGCTTTACTTTAACGCAGAGCATCTTTGACCCGCTTAAGGACTATTATTCGGTAGGCCATAACGGAGAGTCTAAGGACGGCGTAATGACTAAGATTACAGCAGCTGAAGGAGGCTCCGGTAACAATGCCGCAAGGTATCCGTTAGCAGATCTTGCATTAAACAACATGCAGACAGCAAACGGAACAGGAAGCTATGACATCAATAACCTTATAAACCGCTTCTTCTATGCATCAGTATCAGAAGATAACGGATTTATGCAAAATGTGGTCTTTAAGGGCGGTGCTACGGATGACAACAATGCATCTGGTATGCAGTTTAAGAACGTAAAGAGCGTAACAGGAGAGCTTACAGCTTACCACGGAAAGTATGCACAGATGCTTGTGCCGTGGACCGTAACAGCTCCGGCGGATATTACGTCTTATTCAAGCTCTAACTTTACAGGATATGCTGATGTAAATGAGCGTAACTCCTTTGAGACTACCATGCTTACTATAAGGAAGATTGACTCAGAAACCGGAGAAGCAGTGCTCTTTGACTCTTCAGAGTTTGGTATCTATGCCGCAAGCCGATATACATCGGAAGAAGAGATACTTAGAGACGCTGAGAAGCTTTCAGGAGACGAAAAGGCTAAGTTTATAAGCCAGTTTAAGCCGGGAGATACCAAGTTCTACATGGAAGATACTGTAACTTATGGCTCAAAGGAATTCCTTGAAGCTATGGGAGCTTATGACATTAGCTACGCGCTCTCCCTTGATAAGGGTCTTGCAAAGCGTTACGGCGGACACGGTTATACGAGAGTAACCGAAAGCGATATTAAAAATATCTGTGGTGAAAACGGTTATGTAAAGATAACAGGCACCATAGAGTACGGCGTTTACTACTTAGATACGCTCTACGGAATTTCAATTCCGTATGACGAGGAGGTTACATGGTATTATTCAGTATATAATACCGACAGCCCGATATGCGTAGGAACGATACCTAAGGGTACTCCAATATGCTCCGAGAAGAACGCAGTAATTCTGTTAGATGATTTCGGCGTGCGTCAGGGAATGCAAAAGTCGTATTCGACACTAAATGATGTGCTTATGGAAGACGAAGATAATGCTGGAACCACAAGCTATCACTTACAGAATACAGGCTACATCCGTACGCCGCAGCCTATAGGCTCTGGTTGCTATGTATTAGCGGAGCTTAAGACTCCTGTAGGTTACTTAAGAGGAAAGCCAGAAGCTTACGAGATTTATTCAGGAGCGTCTTACCGTTATGATGACGGAGACATGTTTAATAAGGTAGAAATGGTAGCTTATGAAAACAGAGTAGACCAGATACAGCCTTACGGAAATTAACCTAAAACCTCTCCTTAAAGAACAAGAGCCGCAGCGAAAAAGCTGCGGTTTCTTTTCGCTCTAATATTTCGGTCATTTAGAATTTTGCCAAAACAAGGAAAGATTCTAAGTGGGGCTTGAGATGCAACAGCAAATATTTCTTTCTCTAACTTTTTCTATATATGAAATGAAACCAAAAACAGGTATTAAGGAGGAAAGTGTTATGGTACAGCAGAACGGTTTTACGCT
>CAVBBU010000163.1:0-2000 GCA_963593765.1 Bacteroidaceae bacterium
TCTGCACTTGTATATGTAAATGTACTTTCATTTCCCTCTGGGGATGCTGTAAACAGGCTGCTTATATTTTTTGACAAACCCTTTGCTATGCTGCAGCTTGTCCTACTTACTGTTATATCTGTACATTCATATTTATTTGTAAATGCCTTTATTCTAAAGCAGAAGCTGTCCTCATGTGCATCTACCCAGTTGCCGCTGCTATCCATGTACATACTCTGACCTGCTGCGGTAGTTGTGGTGGATTTCAGAACGCCTCCTACATCTGCATCTTTATCAACAAATGTTTTATAGCTACAATCCTTTCCCGTAACCACTACTGAAAAATAGTGACCAGGCTCTATTACCACTGTTTCCGTAAGATCATGTGTAACCAGTCCAGAGTAAGGTACTGTTACGGCATCCGATGTATATTTAAGCTCTCCATCCATAGGATTAGACATGGCTTTTGAATTTTCATATATCTGTACAGTATATGTAGCTCCTGTTGTATATAAGCCCAGATTAACAGCCTTTATCTCCTGCTTTGCTTCTCCTTTTACTTGATATATATTTCCTATAGATTTTCCGGAATTAATATCTACTGTATCAAGGCCTATTCCGCCATCGTAATGATAATTATTCTCATAGGTATCTGCCGGAACGAAATCAACTGCCACAGTACAAACTAAAGGAGTATCATAAGACAACCAAAAATAGTCAAAATAAATTCCCCAGCTGTTTTTGATTAGCCATCCACCATTACTAGAAGGTACCCCTCCGGATTCTGACTGAAAGCTCTCCTTAGGTATATTATCATCCCAGCCAACTATCATAACAATATGATTACTATCTCGATGCTCGTCATAATACGTATAGCGGTCTTTATACGCTCCCCAAACTGTTCCAGAAGCATAATATGATAATACTACACTTCCATGGTCTAATATAGCCTGCTTAACATCGCTAATGCTACTATCTCGAGGAAGAACATAAGCATTCTTTTGTATTGCCTTATTATCTCTATAGCATATAGATGAATCAACCTTATCCTCGCCACTTAATATACCTTCTGCTCTGCTATATTCAAGACTGCTTTCATCTAGCTCGCCACCCCAGCCTGACATAAACATCATAGTGCATACTGGACTTCCACCAGACATCAAAAAATCCCTTCCAATTGGCTTTACAACATCTCCCTCGGTAAGCCCAAGCGGATCTGTTGGTCTATTAAAGAAGAAATATGCCGTACCAAGATCGCTATAGTCAGGATTATCATTTTCAAGCTTCTCATAACCAGACTTTAACATAGAGGTTTCCGCTGCACCTGTAAATGCAAATGCCCAACATGTGCCATAGTAGCCCTGATCCTTAGCACTTGTTACATATCCTTCAGTAATACTACTGTAATAGTCCGGGATATTACTAGCCTTCGTACTTCTTAAAAGTCCGCCTGAGCTTCTAGGCTTATCTGCTGTATATTCTAAAGGTATAGCTCCGCCTACAAACCTCTTAGCATTTGAATCCGTAGAAATTATATCATCAGAGTTACTATTATCATATGCTCCTACTTTTTCAAAGCCTATTCTAAAATAATCGTCTCTAGCCTGCTCCTTAGAATATACCTCTCCTTCTATAGAATCAGAATAGCTCGCTGTAATTTCATCATCCTTACCGCTAAGGTCATTAAGTATTTTTTGCTTTATATAGTCTTCATAGCTAGATGCAAAAGCTGTAATGCTGCCTTGGCTTATAAGCATACCTGCAGCTAATAAAATGGATATTTTCTTATATAATCTTTTAAGCTTCATATGCACCACACCCCTTTATAAAAGCATCACCTTATAATAGCCTCTCTGCCCTTTTTAACTGCAGGTATAGCAGCCTCGCTAATCAATCCTATGCTATAAAGCGTCCGTCTGCTCCTACCTTATATCCATCCGGTGTTGTCGTATTAGTAAGCAATGCGCCTGATAAGTCAAAATAGTACCAAGCATTTCTTGTTGTATCGAAAAACCATCCTG